>JBQCFD010000202.1:0-2215 GCA_051959625.1 Rhizomicrobium sp. | reverse complement strand
AACTTCGTCATCCCCGGCCTTGTGCCGGGGACCCATTTTCCAGAAGCGGTGATCATTTTGCTCCGTCTCTGGAAAATGGATGGCCGGGACAAACCCGGCCATGACGGGAAGAGAGAATTGAAAAGATGAGATACCTCCCTCTGACCCCCGATGATCGCTCCGCGATGCTCGCGAAGATCGGTGCGCCGAATATCGATGCGCTGTTCCGCGATGTGCCGAAATCCGCCGTGGTGGCGCGTAGCGTGTTCGATCTGCCGGATACGCAGGGCGAGCTCGCCGTCGAGCGCCAGCTCACCAGGATGGCGGCGAAGAGCAAAGCAGCAGGATCGCTGCCGTTCTTTTGTGGCGCGGGGGCTTACAAGCATCATGTGCCGAGCGCCGTGGATCATTTGATCCAACGTTCGGAATTCCTCACCAGCTACACACCCTATCAGCCGGAAATCGCGCAGGGCACGCTGCAATATCTCTTCGAATTCCAGACGCAAGTGGCGCTGCTCACCGGCATGGAAGTGGCGAACGCCTCGCTCTATGACGGCTCGACGGCGACGGCCGAGGCCGTGCTGATGGCGCAGCGCATCACCAAGCGCCCGAAAGCCATTCTCTCCGGCGGATTGCATCCGCATTACGCCGAGACAGTCGAGACCGTGGCCGGTCTTTCCGGCGTCGTGAAACGCGCGCCGGTCACGCCCGGCAAGGCGGAAGACATCGCGGCGCTGATCGATGACCAGACGGCCTGCGTCGTGGTGCAGAGCCCCGACGTGTTCGGCCTGATCCGCAATCTGAAACCCATCGCCGATGCGGCGCATGCCAAGGGTGCGCTGCTGATCGCGGTGGTCACCGAGATCGTGTCGCTTGGCCTGATCGAACCGCCGGGCGCGCAGGGCGCCGACATCGTGGCGGCGGAAGGGCAGTCGCTGGGCGTGGGCCTCAATTTCGGCGGGCCCTATGTCGGACTGTTCGCGACGCGCGAGAAATTCCTGCGCAACATGCCGGGGCGTCTTGCCGGCGAAACCACCGATGCCGCGGGCAAGCGCGGCTTCGTGCTGACGCTCTCCACCCGCGAGCAACACATTCGCCGCGAGAAGGCGACAAGCAACATCTGCACGAACTCCGGTTTGTGCTGCCTGGCGTTCACCATCCATCTTTCGCTTCTGGGCGAAGAAGGGTTCTCGCGGCTGGCGCGCGCGAACCATGCGCGGGCCTCCGCGCTGGCCGACAGACTCGCGGATATCAAAGGCGTCGATCTTCTTACGCCGTCCTTCTTCAACGAGTTCACGCTGAAGCTGCCGAAGCCTGCTGCATCGGTTGTCGATGCGCTGGCGGAGAAGGGCATCGTCGCGGGCGTTCCCGCGTCGCGCCTGCTGCCGCATGACAAGGAGGCGCGCGATCTGCTGATCGTCGCCGCCACCGAAACCAACACCGATGAAGACTGCGATGCACTGGTGCATGCGCTGTCGGGAGCCGTGGCATGACCATGAACAACCAGGGCCGCCCCACAGCCGCAGGCTCGGTCAACGAGAACGAGATGCTGACGATCTCCGGCGATCGCGGGCTTCAGCATGAAGTCTCGCTGATCTTCGAGCTTGGCCGCCCCGGCATGACAGGTGTGGACATTCCCGAAGTGCAGATGAGCGAGGCGCGGCTCGGCGGCATGCGCCGCAAAAGCCCGGTCGGCTTGCCGGGCCTTTCGGAGCCGGAAGTCATCCGCCATTTCGTACGGCTGTCGCAGCTCAATTATTCGATCGATGCGGGGCTTTATCCGCTCGGTTCCTGCACGATGAAGCACAATCCGCGCCTGAACGAGAAGATGGCGCGGCTGCCGGGCTTCGCGGACGTTCATCCGCTGCAGCCGCAGCAGACGGTACAGGGTGCCTACGAAGCCATCTCCGAGCTGATGAAATGGCTCACCACGCTCACCGGCATGCCGGCGGTGGCGATGTCGCCCAAGGCCGGCGCGCATGGCGAGCTGTGCGGGTTGCTCACGATCCGCGCCGCCATCGAAGCGCGGGACGAGAAGCGCAACCGCATTCTCGTTCCGTCTTCCGCGCATGGCACCAATCCGGCGACGGCGGCAGTGGCGGGCTTCATCGTGGATGAAGTGCCCGCGACCGAAGACGGTCACGTCGATGCCGACGCGCTGGAAGCCAAGCTTGGTCCCGATGTGGCGGCGATCATGCTGACCAATCCCAACACCTGCGGATTGTTCGAGCCGCGC
>JBQCFD010000201.1:0-9869 GCA_051959625.1 Rhizomicrobium sp. | reverse complement strand
CACGCTGTTCGACAGCACCGACGCCAAGCCCGTCGCGCTTCCGTCCGAACTTGCGAAGCAGGTGAAAGCCACGGAGACGCTGCGTCTGATCCCCACGGCACGCTCGCGCATCCACGCTTAGAGAATCCTCTCCCCCTTTAAGGGGGAGAGGGCAGGGTGAGGGGGCCTCTCCACC
Source organism: Rhizomicrobium sp. (assembly GCA_051959625.1). Classification (GTDB taxonomy): domain Bacteria; phylum Pseudomonadota; class Alphaproteobacteria; order Micropepsales; family Micropepsaceae; genus Rhizomicrobium. Next base: position 9,694 of record JBQCFD010000201.1, on the reverse strand, counting down.
CGCACGCTGTTTGAAGACATTGCCCAAGCTTCACTGCCCCTCACCCCAACCCTCTCCCCCTGAAGGAGGAGAGGGAGGTTGAGGTGCGAGCGAATGTCATTAGTCTGCGGCCGGGGGAGATGCCGATGCAGACCTTGTTGCCGCTTGCGGAGAAGATCGCCGAACGCCTGAAGGCGCGCGGGGAAACGATCTCTGTTGCTGAATCCTCCAGCGGCGGCTTGTTGTCGGCGGCGCTGCTCGCCATTCCCGGCGCCTCCGCCTATTTCGTCTCCGGCGCGGTGGTTTACACGCCGCGCGCCCGCGCCACCCTGATGGACATTCCGCGCGCCGCCGTTGCCGGCATGCGCTCGGCCAGCGAGCCCTACGCATTGCTGCTCGCCAAAACTGCGCGCGATCGCTTCCGCACGACATGGGCGTTGTCCGAAACCGGCGCCGCCGGTCCCACCGGCAATCCCTATGGCGACTCCGCCGGCCACAGCTGCATCGCGCTTGCCGGGCCGGACGTCGAACGCGCCATCACGCTGGAAACCGGAACTGCCGACCGCGCCGCAAACATGCGCGCGTTTGCGAAAGCGGCGCTGGAGCTGTTGTTGGGGACCCTGGCCTCTTCGTGAGGCCATGCCGTCACCGGTTAATTGGCGATCAGCGCCGCGCGCATGTCCCGCCCGTTCTGATGCAGCGTGACAGCCACAACCTTGCCGGCGGCGTCGCGCTCGAAATCGAGCTGCGCGTCGACGATCTTGTAGAAGAACCTGTCTTTGGCGCTCGGATAGATGGGAAACGGCGATTGCCCGGCAAGCTGCGCCGACAGTTGATCGCCGCTGAGCGTCACATCGAGCTTGGCGCCGCCAAGTTGGTATTTTCCCACATAGGCCTGCAGCGCGGCCGGATCGAGCTTGATCTCCTTTGGCGGCGGCGGCAGTTCCGCCGCGGTCAGTTTGGGCGCCGTCCGGTCGCCGTTCTGGTGCAGCACGAGACCGGCGACGTCTCCGGCCGCATCCCGTTTGAAGCTGATGCCGATCGGCGCGATCTTGGCGACGAATTCATCGTGGGTTTGCGGAAAGATCTGGAACGCGCCCTGTCCGGTCGCCTGCGCATAGAGCGCATCGTCGATGCGGAAGATCTTGAGCAGGAATTTGTCCGCGAGCTTGTAGGTTCCCACGTAGGCATCCAGCGCCGCAGCGGGCACTTCCGCCGGCTGCTGCAACGCCACCAGCGGCGCGGAGGCATCGAGCGCGGCGAATCCGAGATCGTCGACCTGCGTGACCGAGTCGCCCAGGACCACGACCCCCTTGCTCCCGTCGGCCGTAAATCCGATGAAGCTCCTGTAACCGCCGGTGCCGCCATTGTGCCAGACGATGCCTTTGTCCGTCGTCATCCAGGCAAGGCCAATGCGCGTGCCGGGCGCCATGTCTGCGCGCGGCTCCTGCGCGAATTTCATGGCCGCGCTCAGCGGGCCGCGACCTATATTGGCGTTCAGATAGCGAAGCATGTCGTTGCCGGTGGACCGGATCGCGCCGCAACCGGCCAGCGCGTCGAAATCCCAATTGCCGGCGCGATTGCCCGAGGCGTCGTGACCGGGCGCCAGATGCGCGGGCACGGCACCTCCCGCCGCGACGCTGCTCGATGTCATCCCGAGCGGCGAAAGGATTATCTGCCCCACAAGGTCGGCATAGGTTTCGTGATGGCTCTGCGCGAGCGCGAACCCCAGCAATCCGAATCCGAGATTGGAATATTCATAAGAAGCGCCGGGATCGCGCGGCAACGCGTAGCCGGCAAGAAAGGCCTTCAGTTTCGCGGCATCGTAATCGGCATAGGGGTTGGCCGGATTCACGGGCTGGAAATTCGCGGGCAGGCGCGGAAGACCGGAGTGTTGCGTGCCGATCTCGCCAAGCGTGATCTGCTTTCCATCGCGCGCGGGCATGGTGAAGCCGGGCAGCAGCATGGCAATCGGCGTGTCGAGGCTGACCCCACCGGACAATATGTCCTGCGCCAGCAACGTCGCGGTGAATGTCTTGGTGATCGATCCGATCTCATAAACGCTGTTGCCGTCGGGCGCTTTGCCGTCTTCCAGCTTGCCGAACGTCACGACATCGCTTTTTCCGCCATCCGTCACGGCAAACACCAGGGTGTGATACCAGCCCTGGGCGATCCGCTGCTCCGCCGCCTTCGCGACGCGGTCCGGCAGAAGGGCCGCATGCGCGGGCACGGTTGCCGCGAGAAAAAGCCCGACGAGGCCGGCGGTGCCGACATGTTTCATGACGTCGCTCCTTCGGAAAGCCGGTTCACGAACCGGAATGCTCGCGCGCCTGCTCCCGTCGCATCTGCCAGCCGCGGACAAACTGCACGAGGATGCTGCTTGCGATGATCGCGAAGACGATCGGCGTGCCTTTGACGGGCAGCCGCACGAACACCGCGACGGCCATGACGGCGATCCCGGTCAGCACCTGCATGCGGGCGCTGAACCGCATCAGTTGCCCGAGGCGCGCCGGATCGAGATTGCGCTTGCTGCGCCATTGCACCAAAGGCAGCTTCGGCATGACGTTGGCGGAAACGACGAGAAGACCGGCCAGCAGCACAAGACCGATGCGCCCGACGGCGGTGGGATCGATGGCCGGGGCCAGACCGAGCGAACGCGCCAGGATGAAGGCCTGCAAAAGCGTGCAGATCGCGCTGTAGACGATCAACAGAGTGTTTCCCCAACGCGTCCACGGGCCGGCCGCGCGCGGCGATGCGACGGCGCGGCGCGCGTTGCGCGCGAATATTCCCGCAACGATGGCCACGCATGTCGGCGCGACCAGAAGCCAGAGCGTGTTCCTCTCAACCAGCGTTCTGTCCGGCAGGTAATACGGGAAGTGCGTCCAATCGGGCAGAAGCGCCACGCGCCATGCCGCCGCCCCCAGCATCAGCGCCAGCAGCGCGACCGAGATGAGAAGGGCTCTGCGGTCGATCATGATCTGCGGCTCCTTGCCGGTTTTGCGATTCCCGTGAGCGGGATGCCGACGCCGACCGTGTCGGCGAAGCTGAGCAGGGCGTCTTCCAGCACCGACAGTTTCAGCCTGTAGGTGATCGTCTTGCCCTGCTTCTCCGCCTCGATCAGGTCGGCTTCGCGCAGGATCGCGAAATGCGCCGACAGCGTCGGCTTGGATATGGCGAAATTCTCGGCGATTTCGCCTGCCGTCATCGGCCTTTGCCGCAGGAGCTGAAGCACGCCGCGCCGGGTCGGATCTGCAAGGGCCTTGAAGACGAGGTTCATATTTCGATGATTAGCGAAATATCGAATAGATGTCAAACCGCGCGCCCACGGTTTCTTTTTGGCTGCGTCCGGGTCAGGTTCGCGGAGCAGGGGAACGTCGTCCCGCCCGCCGGGAGACGAAACGGGGGCCGACATTTGACCGATTTCCAATTCATTGACTTGCCGGATATCCGCATCCGCGCGGCCATCGCGGGCGAAGGGCCGCTGGTGATGATGGTGCACGGCTTTCCGGAGTCGTGGTTCTCCTGGCGCCACCAGATCGGTCCGATTGCGGAAGCCGGCTTCACCGCTTGCGCCATCGATGTGCGCGGCTATGGCGGATCCGGCAAGCCGCACGCCGTGGAAGCCTATGCGATGGAGCACATGATCGCCGACGTCGCGGGCGTGATCGAGAAACTGAGCGACGACGGCAAAGCGGTGCTCATCGGCCACGATTGGGGCGCGCCGATCGTCTGGAACAGCGCGCTCGTGCGGCCCGATCGCGTGCGCGCCGTCGCCGGATTGTCGGTGCCGTACACCGGCGTCCCCACGCGCTCCTTCCGCGAAGTGTACGAAGAGGTGTTCACGAAGAAGGGCCGCTTCTTCTACCAGCATTATTTTCAGGACGAAGGCGTCGCCGAGGCCGAAGCGGAAGCGGATGTGCGCGGCTTCCTGCGCCGCTTCTACTATGCGATCTCGGGCGACGCGCCGGACGGCACATGGCCGAAGGACAAGGTCGTCGGCGACACGCTGCTCTATCGCCTGCCGGATCCCGATCCCTTTCCCGAATGGCTGCACAAGGACGGGCTCGCCTATTACGTGAACGAATTCCGGGAGAGCGGCTTCCGCGGTCCGATCAACCGCTATCGCAATCACGATCGCGACTTCGCGTATCTTTCGCAATTCGCGGATCGCAAGATCCACCAGCCGTCGCTCTTCATCGGCGGCAGCCGCGACCTGGTGCTTTCGATGTTCGGCAGGAACGATTTCATCACGCCGATGAAGCAGCAGCTCACCGATCTGCGCGGCGCCGACGTTCTGGAAGGCTGCGGCCACTGGACCCAGCAGGAACGCCCGGCGGAAGTGAACGCGCGGCTGATTCCCTGGCTTGAGGGGCTGGGGAACTAGCGCAGGGAACCCCCGTTATTTCCCCGCAGGTCTTTCGGGGACGCGCATGTCCGCATTCATGCTCTATGTGATCGGCTTCATCATCCTCCTGGGCGGGCTGATCTACGGCGCCTGGCTCATCCACATTCCGCAAACCTGGATCATCGTGGGATCGCTGATCGTCATCGGCCTGGGCGTGATGTCCGCCGTGTCGCACACCAAGCGCCGGGACCCGCCGAGCGAAGCGCCGAACCCCTAGCGGATCGTCGCAAGCGTCCTTCCGGCGCCCAGCAGCGTCGCGTCGGTGGTCACGGTGACGAGGTCGAAGCCTTTCGCGAACATGCTCTTCGCGAATTCCGCCGTTGTGCCGAAGATCCCGGCATAAATCCCGGCGGCATGCGCGGCGGCCAGCGTGCGGTCGATGGCCTCGAGCGTGATCCTGTCGGTGGGATTGGCGTTGCCCGCCGTCCCGAGCGACAGGCCAAGGTCCGACGGCCCGATGAACAGCATGTCGAGCCCGGGCGTGCGCGCAATGGCGTCGACATTCTCCACCGCCTGCTTCGTCTCGATCTGCGCCATGGTGAGGATGGTCTCGTTGGCGCGCGCGATATAATCCTCGCCGCCATAGAGCCGCGCGCGGTTGGGTCCGGCGCTGCGCGATCCCATCGGCACATAGCGCGCCGCGCTCACGAATGCCGCGGCTTGTTCCGGCGTATCGATCATCGGGCAGATGACGCCATAGGCGCCAGCATCCAGCACGCGCATCACCTGGTCCGGCGCGTTCCACGGCACGCGCACCAGGGGCACGCAATCGGTGGTGGACACCGCCGTCAGCATGGCGAGCGCGTCCTTGAAGTCGGCGGGCGCGTGCTGCAGGTCGATGGTCACGCTGTCCCAGCCCTGATGCGCGATGATCTCGCTCGCATAGGCATTGCCGAGCGACAGCCAGATATTGTTGGCGTGTTTCCCGGCCTTCCACATCTCACGCAGCTTGTTGGGACGCATGTTGGGTTTCCTTCCCCGCTCACGCGGAGTCTGTCTTCATATCACCCTCTTCCCCATATGCGCGGGGGCGAGGGAGAGCGCTATTTCGCGAACAACCCTTTCGCCAGCATCACGTGGGCGCCCTTGTTGTGGTCCACGATCTCGGTGATGTCCACGTCGCCCGCCACGCTCACCAGCATATAGGCGTCGTCGCGGGTCATGTGTTTCTCGTTCACCAGGAAGTCGATCATCTGGCGCACCGCCTTGTGCGTGGCGATGGAGAGATCGTCGTCGAAGCCCATGGCGATGTAGTGCGTCGGCGTCTCCGCGCGGGGATAGTCGATATGCATGTCGTGGCGCACGGTGAAGGTGAGCGTGCCAATGAGCGAAGTCTCCAGCGCGGTGATGTCCACCTCGCCATTGCCCTGGCCGGCGTGCCCGTCGCCGATCTCGAACAGCGCGCCCTTGTTGAACACCGGGAGGTAGAGCGTCGTGCCCGCCACCAGCTCCTTGTTGTCCATGTTGCCGCCGATGATGGTGGGCGGCGCGCTGTCATATTTTCCGAAGGCGGGCGGCGGCGCCACGCCCATGCTGCCGAAGAAGGGATGCAGCGGAATGTCGATGCCCGGCGCGAAATGCGCGACCATCTTCTTCTTGTCGAGCGGGATGATCTTCATCCGCGCATAGGGGAAGTCGTCGGTCAGCAAGCCGGCGCCATAGCGGAAGGCGTTGTAGGCGTAGGGGATGGCAAGCTCGATCCGGTCGATATGGATCTCCAGCGTATCGCCCGGCTCCGCACCGTCGATATAGACGGGACCGTTCAGGATATGGCCGCCCGGCCCGCGATCGGAGAGCGGCACGCGATCGAACACATCCTTCAGCGCCTGCTCGATGTCGGAGTCCTTCACGCCCGCCTTCGCGAGGCCTTTGGGACTGTTGGTGAGCAGCGTGCGGAAGACCACCGTATCGCCGGATTTTATGTGCAGCACCGGCTTGGCGGCGGCATCGTAATTGCCCCATGCCACGGTGTCCGGCGCGGCATTCAGCGTGAAGGTTTCCGCGTGAGCGGCGCCGGCGAAGCCGATCGCGGCGGCACAAAGCAACGTCCTGAACATCATGATCCTCCCCGGCGCGGCGGGGAGGTTAGCGGAACGCGGCGCTACTTCAACCGCGCCAGTGCATTGTAGATCATCGCCGCCGGCAGCAGGAGCGCGACGCAGGCGAACGCGGCCGCAACCAGAATGGCGAACGGCGAATCCCACACCGTCAGGCTGGCATTCGGATTGCTGGCGGAGGGCACGAGAAAGGGAAACAGCGCCGCCGCCGCGGTCGCGACGGCGCCGAAGAGCGCGAGCGCCGAGCACAACAACGCATAACCCGGAAAGCGCCGCAGGAGAACCGCGAACACCGCACCGCCATAGGCGGCGATCAGCGTGAGGATCGGGGCCGGATGCACTTCGATGTTGGCGTACCATCCGTGCCGGGTGCGCAGCACCGTCTTCAGCAACCCGTCCGGCGTTTGTCCCGCGATGAAGAATCCGTCGAGTTGCCCCAGCCACATGCCCGCCAGCGTGAAGAGCACCGCGTAGGCGATGGCCCCGTAGAACATCGTCACGCCGGCGCGCCGCCGCACCGTGCCCTTCGCCGCGTAGTTCAGCCAGCTCGCCGCCTGGAAAGCGGCCACCGACAGCGCGGTCAATCCGCACAGAAGCGCGAAGGGATTGAAGAAGCGCAGCGGATCGCCATGCGCATGTCCGTCGAAACCGAACGGCGCGCCCTCGAACAGGTTTCCGAGCATCGCGCCGAACAGGAATGTGAGCAGTGCCGCGAGGCCAAGCAGAAACCATTCCCGACGCGCAAGCCCGCGATCGTTCGCGTTGGTTTCGTGGCTGTCCCACGATTGCCGTGCCGGGTCTGTGCGGCGGACGAACCTGGTAAGCATCGGATCCAGACTTCTCGTCTCGCGCGAAAGCCTATCCCAACCCCGTCCGCAAGATTGCGCGTTTGCGCGCATGCGGCAAATTGGCGAAGCTGGCGCGCCGCGCGTCCAAGGGGACTCATGATCGCATTGCTCGGAATAGCAGTCGTCGTCGTAGGATTCCTGTTCCGGCTGAACCCGCTGCTCGTCATCGCGGCGGCGGTGCTGGTCACGGGATGGGCTGCCGGTTTCGACCTCGTTCACACGCTGGCGGTGTTCGGTCACGCATTCAACGCGAACCGCTATGTGAGCGTGGTGTTCCTGGTGCTGCCGGTGATCGGGCTGCTGGAGCGCGAGGGCCTGCAGGAGCGGGCGCGCGTTCTGATCGCGAAGCTCCGCGGCGCCACCGTCGCGCGGCTGCTCATCTTATATATGGTGTTCCGGCAAATGATGTCCGCCATCGGGCTGGCTCAGGCGGTGGGCGGCCACGCGCAGGTGGTGCGGCCGTTGCTCGCGCCCATGGCCGAGGCCGCAGCGGAAAAGGAAAGCGGCGCGATGCCCGAGGAGAAGCGCAACCGCATCCGCGCCTTCGCGGCCTCTGTCGACAATGTCGGCGCCTTCTTCGGCGAGGATGTGTTCCTCGCCATGAGCTCGGTCCTGCTCATCAAGGGATTCCTCGAGCAGAATCACATCATCGTGCAGCCGCTGTCGATCTCGCTGTGGTCGATCCCGACCGCCATTGCCGCCGCGATCATTCACGGAACGCGGCTGTGGTGGTTCGACCGGAAGCTGCGAAATCCAAAATCACCCACTCCCCCTTCAACGGGGGAGCGGGAGGATTGCTTATGATCACGCTCGAGCACATCTACATTCTCGCAGGCGTCGTGTTCGCAGCCATCGCGCTGTTGAGCCTGCGCGACCGCGCGAACAGGAAACGCTTCGGCAATACTGCGTTCTGGGCGCTGTTCGCGGCGAGCTTCCTGTTCGGCTCGCATCTCTCGGACTTCGAGAACGGCATTCTGGTGCTGGCGCTCGTCGTTGTCGGCGGCTTCAATTTCATCGGCCGCACCGCGCCTGCGACCACCACGCCGGACGAACGCCGCGAAGCCGCCGCGCGCTATGGCAACGGGCTCTTCTATGTCGCGCTCATCATCCCCCTCGTCGCGCTGGTCGGCACCTTGTTCCTGAAGGGGCTCGTCGATCCCAAACAGGTCACGCTGATTTCGCTCGGCATCGGCGTGATCGTGGCGCTGGCGGTGGGTTATGCGTGGATGAAGCCGCCCGCGCTGGCGCCGCTGGAAGAGGGCCGCCGTCTCGCGGACACCATCGGCTGGGCCGCCTTATTGCCCCAGCTTCTCGCCTCGCTCGGCGCGGTGTTTGCGGCCGGCGGCGTCGGCAAGGAAGTGGGCGTGCTCGCCACCCAGTACCTTCCGCTCGCCACGCCCTGCGCCGCCGTCGTCACCTACTGCATCGGCATGGCGCTGTTCACCATCATCATGGGCAACGCCTTCGCCGCGTTTCCGGTGATGACGGCCGCCATCGGCCTGCCGCTGATCGTGGGCCACTTCCACGGCGACGTCACGATCATGGCTGCGCTTGGCATGCTCGCCGGCTATTGCGGCACGCTGACGACGCCCATGGCCGCGAACTTCAACATCGTCCCCGCCGCTCTACTGGAGATACCCGACTACGCCGTCATCCGCGCGCAGATCCCCACCGCGATCCCGCTGCTCGCGGTGAACATCCTGCTGATGTATTTCCTGGTGTTCCGGTTTTGAGACTCCGCCCCTCTCAAGGGGAGGGTCGAAAGGCCATCGCCACCCGCGCGGCCAGCAGCCTTGCAATAAGGCCCAGCGGAAATCCGTTTTTCACCGGGATATCGTGCGGCACCTTGGAAACGTCCTTCACCTGGTTGCGCATGGTGACGGGCGGAAGGTCGCCGGCGTAGCGATAGCGATAGGTCGACACCCACCAGCCGGGCCCGTATTTCAGATACATTCCCGAGTTGCAGCACGATGCGACGAAACGCGTGGTGGGCGCCGCGTCGGCGAGCTTGATGCCCTTCAAAAGCTCCGCGCCCTCGACAATCGCGAACCGGTCGTCGCGATAGACGAGGTAGGGCGCGCCGCCATAGTCGTCGAGCACGCGCGGCGCATGGGGCAGGGCTTCGATCTTGCGGCCACCTGCGTGGCAGCTGTCGCAATGACAGATGGCGGTGACGATCGGATCGCCCGACAGCTTCATCCGCACCTTCCCGCAGGCGCATGTCGCGATGCGTTCAATCATGGGGCGCCGCTTTTCCTCCACCGTTCAAGGGTGAGGAGCCGAACGTAGTGAGGCGGAGGGGGTAAGCGCAATCGTTGAACAGCCCCTCCTGCGCGCTGACGCGGGTGCCACGTCCCCGGTCAACGGGGGGGAAATTGTGGCGCCGCGCGAACGTGCGCTAAAGT
>JBQCFD010000200.1:0-54778 GCA_051959625.1 Rhizomicrobium sp. | reverse complement strand
GTTGTTCTTGTTTTTGATCAGGGGACCGGGGGTGGCCCGGACGGCGCGTTTCGCCGGCGTCCGCGCGCCGCGGACCGCGCGGCGGCCCACGACGCGCGCGCTCGCATCGGAGAGCACGCCAAGCCCCGTATGCGCGATCGGATCGAGATGGCCGCTGTCCCTGTCGCTGTAGGTATAATCGCGCGCGCCCAGGAATGTGAAATGATTGTCGCCAAGCCATTCAAGAAAGGCGATGCTTTCCTTCAGTTCTTCGGCGTTGTCCGCGGGCGGATGCGCGCGCAGCGCCGCCACGGTTTCGGCGAGATGCGCCTGCATCTTCGTCCAGTCGCGGACGGCCAGGCGTACCTGCGCGAACACGCCCTGCGCGTTCTCGATCAGCGACGCGGCACGGTCGCCTTCGACCATGCCTTCGAGCACCATCACGATCACGCTCTCGCGAATGCTCTGGCCTTTGCCGTTGCGCGTGCCATCGGAGCCGCGGGTCGCGCTCACGATGGGGTGGAACAGCGCATGCACCCGAATCCCCTGCGCGGAAAGCGCGGCGCTCAGCGAATCGAACAGGAACGGCATGTCGTCGTTGACGGCGACGAGGACGCTTTCAGTGCGCGCGCCGCTTTCGTCCTGCGCGTTGAACGAGAAGACGTCGACCAGCGTGTCGCCGGGGACGCGCCTGGCGGAATGGTTGAAGACGAAGGAAGCGAGCGCGGCCAATGACTCCGGCGCGTAGCGCGTGATGTCCTCGGGCGGAGCGCCGGCAAACAGCGCGTCATAGAAATGCGCCAGTGCGGCGTCATTGCCTTTCAGCAATTTGCGTCCTGCGGCGATGGTGCGGAGCGCGCGCGCCTCGTCGGCTTGCGCAGCATGGGCAGCGTCGGCGCTGTCGCTGCCGGCGTCTTTCAGGGCGTTAGAGCTCATGGTTTTTCACTGTGGTGCGCGCAGGGAATGCGCAATGAAGCGGCGAGGGGAGAAGGCGTGCGGGGTGGGACAATGGCGTCGATACCGGAACGCTTTGCGTGGCAGCAACTTAAGCCCGGAATGGACGCTTCGAAAGGCGGAAATAAGGCTAGATCGGCGGTGCACCTGCGAGCTTGCCGGGCATGGCTGGCGCTGAAAAAAGCCGGTCCGTCCAGAAAATTGCGCCCGCGACGGCAGCGCAGGCAATAAGCACAAAAGCCGCCGCCAGCATGCCTTCCGGAAGTGGCCGGAACATCGCGGCGATGGCGAAGAGCATTGCAGAAGGTGCAAGCAGGCCCAGCGAAATTTCCCGTGTCCGCAGGAAGACGGCGAAGAAGGCGGGCAGCCCCGCCGCACACAGGGCCGTCATCCAGGGCGGGGTCTGCGGTCCGAGCGCGAGGAACCCGCCCAAGCCCCAGATGAACCCCGCACAGATGCAGATGGCATTCAGGTCATAGGCGAATTCGCGCAACGATCCATGTTCGAACGGCCGGCCGATCGCATGCATGTAACAGCGCATCATCGCGCCGGCGGCGAAGAGGATCAGCGCCAGCCAGATCGCCGCTTCCGCCACCGGCATCGTGCCGCCGACGGACAGGAGCGTAAGGCATGCGCCGGCCACCAAAGCGCTGGCGGCGTAAGGGGTGCGGCCGAGAAGATTGGCGAGTACCGCGGTTTCGCGCGCCTCGTCATGAAGTTGGGCCAGATGGGTGATGTCGTAGCGGGGTTTGGGCGCCGCTTTTGCGGAGGCTTCCACCGCGGGACTGTTTGCGTTCGCAGGCAGGGCCATCGGGCGCCTCGAGGGTTGAACCGCAACGATGGCCAGCCTCGGTCTTCAATATTAAGAATGTCTTAATCACGATTAATGCCCTGTTCGCTCTTCTCATCTTCCAGGCGGCCATGACCGGCGTTGTCCTTTTCGACCTCGAATACACGGCCTGGGAAGGATCGATGGCTGCCCGCTGGCTGAGACCCGGCGAGTTTCGCGAGGTGGTGCAGATCGGGGCCGTGAAGGTGGACCCCGTCACGCTCGATCCGCTGGGGGAATTCGAGGTCCTGATCCGTCCCCGGATCAACGCCGGGTTGTCGGAGTATCTCGAAAGGCTCACCGGCATCACCAACACGGCGCTTGCCGCGCGCGGCATCGATTTCGCGCAAGCCTATCGTTCCTTTATCGCGTTCGCCGCAGACGCCGTGATCGTCTCTTTCGGGCGCGACGACCGCGTCCTCCTGCACAATATCGATCTCTATGGATTGACCGATCTGCCGCCGCTGCCCAGGCACGTCAATATCGTGCCCTGGCTGAACGCGCATGGAATCGCGACGGAGGGTCACCATGCCTGCGATGTTGCGCGGCTTTGCGGCGCGGTCTTCGAAGGGACGGAGCACGATGCGTTGGACGATGCGCGCTCGCTCGCGGCCGGCGCGCGCGCATTGCTCGCAAAAGGCGTGCCCAATCCTTTTGGCGAGCCCCGCCCGTGACAGGCGCAGACCGCATCATCCGCATCCTCAAGCTCAAGCCCCATCCCGAAGGCGGATATTTTCGCGAGACATTCCGCGATTCGCGAGGACGGCGAAGCCATTCGACGGCGATATATTTCCTGCTGAAGAGAGGGCAAGCCTCGCGCTGGCATCGCATCGATGCCGCGGAGGTGTGGCACTGGTATGGCGGCGCTGCGCTCGAACTGCTGATCGCAAAAGACCGCGCCCATCCGAAACGCCATGTGCTGGGCGGCGATCTGGCGAAGGGCGAGCGCCCGCAGGTCGTCGTCCCGGCGGGCTGTTGGCAGGCTGCGCGCTCCACGGGCTCCTACACACTCGCGGGATGCACCGTGGCGCCGGGATTCCTGTTCGAGAAATTCGAACTCGCGGAAATGCCTAGCGCCTGGGAAAAATCGCGCCGAGCGCGCGGGCGATCGCGCGCGAAGACGCGCGGCCTTCATAACCGCGATTTGGATTGAACGTCACGGTCAGCGTCTTCAGCTTGAGCGTGAGCGTCGGTCTGCCGGCGGGTTCGATCTTCACCGTGTCGACATGATGCGCCAGCGCTTCTCGGCCTGCGGCGTTGTAGCTGAAGCGATCGAGTCCGCGCACGGCGTTCTCCATGGTGTCGAACGCAAGCGTATAAGCCGCCGGGCTCGCGGCAAGGCTCGCCCAGTCCGCCGTCACCGTCATGCGCAATCCGCGCATATAAGCGAGATGCTCGCTTTCATCGTCGGCGGCGTTCTGGATGTCGGTGAGCGAAACTTCCGGCGGGCTCGGTGCGACGGCATCGCCGATGCGCTCCGCGGGCAGACCGTTGGGAGCGGCATCGGTGTAGAGAGTGATGCCGCCCCAGCTCGCAACCTGCAAAGCGGTTTCGCCGGAATCATATTTGAGCACGCGGCCGCCGAGCGAGGCGCGTCCGGCATAGAGAACGAACACTTCCGGATTGTCGTCGAAGCGCAGCAGGAAATTGTCGTCGTCCTTGACGAGCGCGAACTTCACCCTGTCGCCGGCTTGATAGGTGCCCGGCTGGATTTCGCCCAGGCGTTCGATCCTGCCCGTCAACGGATCCTGCGCGCATGCGGGAACCGCGGCGCTCGCAAGAATGAGCGTTACGATGGCAATGATGAGCCTGGCCATTGCGCCGGTAGATCTCGTTGTCGTCCGCCTCGTGCGGGACTGCTCCCCGCACATGCCCCCTTAGGCGTGGCGCTTATGCGCAAGGAATGGGGCAACAATAAGGAGTCAGATGTTATCGAAGCTTCCGCCCCGGCCTTTACCTTCTGCAAATCGCGCGGCGCCTCTCAGCGCTTCGCCGCTTCGGAGAGTGGCGAGACCATGCTCCAGTTCGTTCGCCATGGCATGCGCGTAGTCGAGCGCGAATTGTTCGTATACGGACGAACGATCGCCTTTCATGCACGCTTGCGGGAACCGCGCGATCTCCTGTGCGAGCGCGGTCGCCGCCTTGCGCGCTTCGCCCTTGGGCACGACGCGATTGGCAAGGCCCATGGCGAAGGCTTCCATCGCGCCCACCGGACGGCCCGTGAGGATCATGTCGAGCGCGCGGCTTTGCCCGATGAGGCGCGGCAGGCGCACCGTGCCGCCGTCGATCAGAGGCACGCCCCAGCGGCGGCAGAACACGCCGAACACCGCGTCCTCTTCCACAACGCGCAGATCGCACCACAGCGCGAGTTCCAAGCCCCCGGCGACGGCGTGGCCGGATACCGCCGCAATCACGGGCTTGGATAGCCGCATCCGGGACGGGCCCATGGGCCCATCGGCCGCAAGCGAATCGAGCGTCTCCGGAACGATCCGCGTGACCTGATTGCCGCGCTGCTCGGCCACGCCTTTCAAATCCGCGCCGGCGCAGAACGTCCCGCCTTCGCCGCAGAGCACTGCGGCCAACGCGTTATCGTCCTTCTCGAATTCGAGAAATGCCCGGGCCAGGGCGTCTGCGGTTGGCCGGTCCACGGCGTTACGCGCGTCCGGTCTGTTGATGACCACGATCGTCACCGGGCCGTCGCGTTCCACACGCACGAGCATGTTGTCGCCCATCGGGGTTTCTCCTTGGCAGCGGGGGCAAATCTGACTAAACCACGGCCAAAATATCCAGCCTTCGCTCTCTTCGCGTGAGGACTCCCCAGTGACCAGCACTCTCGACAGTTTCAAATCCCGCCGCACGATGACGGTGGGCGGCAAAAGCTATGCCTATTTCAGCCTCGCCGCGGCGGAAAAGGCGGGCCTCAAGAACATCGCGAAGCTGCCTTATTCGATGCGCGTGCTGCTCGAGAATCTGCTGCGCCACGAAGACGGCAAGACGGTGAAGGCGGAAGACATCAAGGCGGTGAACGCCTGGGTGAAGGAGCGCAAATCCGATCGCGAGATCGCATTTCGCCCCGCGCGCGTGCTGATGCAGGACCTGACCGGCGTTCCCGCCGTGGTCGATCTGGCGGCGATGCGCGATGCGATGAAGAAGCTCGGCGGCGACGCGGAGAAGATCAACCCGCTCGCCGAAGTCGATCTCGTCATCGACCATTCGGTGATGGTCGACAATTTCGGCACGCCCAGGTCGTTCAAGCAGAATGTCGAGATCGAATATCAGCGGAACATGGAGCGCTATCAATTCCTGCGCTGGGGCCAGCAGGCTTTCGCGAATTTCCGCGTGGTGCCGCCGGGCACCGGCATCTGTCATCAAGTCAATCTCGAATATCTCGGTCAGACGGTTTGGACGCGCAAGAAGAAGGAAGGCAAGAAGACCGTCGAATACGCCTTCCCCGACACGCTGGTGGGCACCGACAGCCACACCACCATGATCAACGCACTCTCGGTTCTGGGCTGGGGCGTGGGCGGCATCGAGGCGGAAGCGGCGATGCTGGGCCAGCCGATCTCCATGCTCATTCCGGAAGTCGTTGGCTTCCGTGTTTCGGGCAAGCTGCGCGAGGGCGTCACCGCAACCGATCTGGTGCTCACCGTCACGCAGATGCTGCGCAAGAAGGGCGTGGTCGGAAAATTCGTGGAGTTCTACGGCCCGGGTCTCGACGACATGGCGCTGGAGGACCGCGCGACGATCGCCAACATGGCGCCGGAATATGGCGCGACCTGCGGCTTCTTCCCGATCGACGCGGAGACGATCCGCTATCTGAAGGCGACGGGCCGCAAGGCCGCGCGCGTGGCGCTGGTCGAGAAATATGCGAAGACGCAAGGCCTCTTCCGCACGAAGAAGTCGCCCGATCCGGTGTTCACCGACACCCTGTCGCTGGACCTGGCGACGGTGGAGCCCAGCCTCGCCGGTCCGCGCCGTCCGCAGGACCGCGTCGCGCTCAAGGATGCCGCAGCCGAGTTCGCCACCGCGCTTATCGACACCTTCAAGAAGGAAGATGACGCGCAGAGGCGCGTGAAAGTGGCCGGTACGGAATATTCCATCGGACACGGCGACGTGGTGATCGCCGCGATCACCAGCTGCACCAACACGTCCAATCCGAATGTGATGATCGGCGCAGGGCTGATTGCCCGCAATGCGGTCAAACGCGGTCTTACCGTGCAGCCCTGGGTAAAGACGTCGCTCGCGCCGGGATCGCAGGTCGTGACCGATTATCTGAAGAAGGCCAAGCTCGACACCGCGCTCAACAAGCTGGGCTTCGATCTCGTGGGCTATGGCTGCACCACCTGCATCGGCAATTCCGGCCCGCTGCCGGAAGCGGTGGGCAATGCCGTCACCGAAGGCGATCTCGTGGTCGGCGCGGTGCTGTCCGGCAACCGCAATTTCGAAGGCCGCGTGCATCAGCAGGTGCGCGCGAATTATCTTGCCTCGCCCATGCTCGTCGTGGCTTACGCGCTGGCGGGCTCGATGAACGTGAATTTGACCAAGGACCCTGTCGGCTACGACAAGGACAATGAGCCGGTCTATCTCAAGGACATCTGTCCGTCGCCGAAGGAAATCGCGGAGACGATCCGCAAGGCGGTCACGCCGGCATCCTTCCGCAAGCGTTATGCCAATGTGTTCGCGGGGGATTCCCACTGGAAGAAGGTGAAGGTCAGCAAGGGCCAGACCTATCAATGGGACATCGGCTCGACCTATGTGAAGCATCCGCCCTATTTCGAAGGCATGGGCGTGAAGCCCGCGGCCGTTGCCGATGTGAAGGGCGCGCGCATCCTGGCCTTGTTCGGCGATTCCATCACCACCGACCACATCAGTCCCGCCGGCTCGATCAAGGCGTCGTCACCGGCCGGCATCTATCTGCAGGAACACCAGATCCGCCAGCAGGACTTCAACTCCTACGGCTCGCGGCGCGGCAATCATGAAGTGATGGAGCGCGGCACATTCGCCAATATCCGCATTCGCAACGAGATGATGGGCGGCAAGGAAGGCGGCAACACGATCTACTATTCGGCGCAATATCCGAGTGGCCAGGAGATGTCGATCTTCGATGCCGCCATGGCCTATGCGAAGGATGGCATGCAGACCGTCGTCGTCGCGGGCAAGGAATACGGCACCGGCTCTTCACGCGATTGGGCGGCCAAGGGGCCGAAGCTTCAAGGCGTGCGCGCGGTGATTGCCGAGAGCTTCGAGCGCATCCATCGCTCCAACCTCATCGGCATGGGCATTGCGCCGTTCGTGTTCGAGGCGGGCAAGACGCGCAGCGACTACCAGCTCACCGGCCGGGAAGCGATCGACATCCCGGGCCTGTCCGGAAAGCTCAGCCCGCGCATGAAGGTGACGGCAACCATTCACTATCCCGACGGACGCAAGGGGGATCTGCCGCTTGTCCTGATGATCCTGACGGCCGACGAGATCGCCTATTTCGAGAATGGCGGCATCCTGCCCTACGTGCTGCGCAACCTGCTGGCTGCCTGAATCTTCTCTGCGAAGCGGGGATGGCGGCTCCCGTCGGAGCCCGGATCCCCGCTGTTGCCGCCGGCCCAATTAACACGCGATTGCTGGAAAATGGCCTTTGTTTCGGGCCGATTCCGGGCAAGATGTCGTTCTTGCGGGCTTCAAGCCACTGTGAATGGAAGGGGCGGGTCGGGGGACCTATGTTGCCGGTCATGTCATTGCGCCGGTTCAAGTTTCTGAAAGCCGTGGTGCTCGCCGCGGCTGCGGCGGCGCTATTACCCGCCGGCCTTGCCGACGCCGGCGGTGCCGCGCGCCGCCCCATCGTGGTGGAACTCTACACAAGCCAGGGCTGCAATTCCTGTCCGCCGGCGGATTCCTTTCTTGGCCAGCTTGCCGCCCGCAAGGACGTGATCGCGATGAGCCTGCCGATCACCTATTGGGACATGCTGGGCTGGAAAGACACTCTCGGCAGCGAAGCCGATACCAAGCGCCAGAAAGCCTATGCACAAGCCATGTGGCGCGGCGGCGTCTACACCCCGCAAGTCATCGTGGACGGCGTGAACGATATCGTCGGCGGCCGCGAAGCACAGATCGAATCCGCCATCGCCGCGCGGGCAGCCGATGAGACCGTCGTGCCGGTCACGATCTCTCTCGGCAAATCCGCCATCCATGTCGCGATCGGCGCGTCGCCGATGCGCGATGCGAACGCGACCGTCTGGTTCTTCCGCATCCAACCCCAGGCCACCGTGAACATCACGGGCGGCGAGAACGCGGGCCACACCTATACCTATCGCAACATCGTGCGCGACATCCGCGCGGTGGGCGTGTGGAAAGGCCAGTCGGTCGCGCTCGATCTGCCGCGCCAGGAATTGATCGGCACCTCGCGCGATTCCATCGCCGTGCTCGTTCAGCAAGGCGGCTATGGCCGCATTGTTGGTGCGGCCATGCTGGAACGCTCTGCCCAGGCGGCCCGCTAGCGCTTTCCGCCGGAACAGAATCTCCATAGATTCGGCGCCGATGGCGCTGTTCTTCGATACCGTCTGGTTCGACGCCCGGCTTTCGGCCGCGCATCTGTCGCGCGCCGACGCGGCGCGTGCGCTGGGGCTGTCCGACGGCGAGATCGCCGATATCTGGAAAGACCAGCGCGAGCTCTCCGCCCGCGATGTGGCAACATTGGCCGCGCTTCTCGCGGTGACACCGCGCGAGATCGCAGCGCATGCGGGGATTTCCACGCCCGTACCCAAGGCGGAAAATGAACAGCCGCCTGCGGAACTCTCCGCGCGGCTGGAGCGGATGGAAACGCTGCTTCAGGAGATCAAGGCTCTGCTCATGGAGCGTCACCGGTGATGACGCTCATTTTTGCGCCGGTGCTTGGTCTCTCCGCGATCCTGTCCGCCCTTTTCGCGGCCCGTGCGAGCCGGTCGGCGCGCGACTATCTTCGCTTTGCGGCGGCTCTCTATCTGGCGCTCGGCCTTTGCATGGAGGCTTCGGTCTTTCTGGCGCGCGGGGAGGCATTCGTTCTGTCCGTGATGTTTTTCGTCTGCGCGCTGGCGCCGGCGGCGCTTGCGCTTGCGCTGTTCGCGTCCTTCGAGCACCGGCCGTCATCCATCCTTGCTACCATCCTGCTGGCGCTTTGCGCTTGCGCCGGCGTCGTGGCGGCTGCGACCGGGACGACACTGTTCTGCTTTGCGCCGCTTTTGGCATCGGGTCTGGTCATGCTGGCGCTGTGCGCGCGGCAATGGCGCCGCGATAAGCGTTCCAGTCTTTATGCGGCGCTGTCGGCGGGGTGCATGATCCTGGGTGCCGCGGCGGTGCACGGCGACGGCGCGGGCGAGGTCGCGCTGGCGCTGTTCTCGTCCGCATCGTTGCTGGGGTTGGGGCTTGCGCTCGCGCGCCGTTCAGAGCCTGCGGTCGTACACGCGCGCGATTTGCGGGGCGCTGTCACCATAGGCGGCGAAGGCTGAAGCCGCGCGCCGCGCATCACCGGGCATCACCTGCGCCAGGACCTGCGCTACGAAACCGGGCACAAGCGGCTCCTGGATCCAGTCGCGAGACGATGCGGCTGTTTCGTTATGAGACAGTGTCGTCCGCAATGCTTTGGCGCGCAGCTCGCCGTCGCGTTCCGCGGTTTCGTGGCGTTCACCATCCAGAGCATTGGAGAAGCGGGTCTTTTCCACGCGCGGCGCACGCCGCCATGCGGTGGTTGTCGAAACGATGGCGATGGACTTCGAATCGCTCATAACCATCGCTTAACGCAATTCGCGGGCCGTGGCTCCTTCCAGGTTGCAGACGCCAACAAGTTTCTGATTTTTTAAGGCGCCGGCCCCATCATCCGGCCCATAAGGCCAAAAAGGCCAAGGTGGGTGTGGTTTGCAGGGTCAGGCGCTTCCTAAGAAGCCGTCGGAGAGTATCCGTAGTCTTGCCGCGGCGCATGACGCCGAACGGCTGAGGCTTGCGGTTGCCGGCGCGCGCGAAGCCGTCTTCGACTGGACCATGGCTGACGATCGGGTCAGTTGGGACGGTGCCGTCGAGATGCTGGAAGGCCACGCCGATATCGACAGGCTGAAGCGCGGCGGCGCGCTGCGCCAGTGGATGGGCGAAGCGGGACGCAATCATCTTGCCGCGGTTCTGAGCGATGTCTCGCCGCGCGAAAGCTCGTTCGAGATCGAATTCGAAGGCGCATCGGCCATGGGTTCGATGTGGTTCGAGATGCGCGGCGTCCGCCTTCCGGGCCCGCAAGGCCACGCCGAACGCTTGAGCGGCACGGTACGCCTCATCACCGAAAAGAAGCGCGAAGCCCAGCGTCTCACCTACCTGGCGACGCGCGACGAACTCACCGGGCTTCTCAATCGCACATCGTTGCGCACCGAGCTTGCGCGCGTGGTGGAGAGCGCGAAGGCGGAAGGACGTACCTGCGCCTATCTCGTCGCCTCCGTCGACCGTCTCGCGATGATCAACGAGGCCTATGGCTTCGGTGCCGCCGATGAAGTGATCGTCGCGGTGAGCGAACGCATGGGACGCGCGCTGCGCGAGACCGATATCGTCGGCCGCATCGCGGGAAACAAGCTCGGCGTCATCCTGGGCAATTGCGGGGAGCGGGAGATTGCGCTCGTGACGGAGCGTCTGCGAGGCGCCGTCAGGAGCGATATCGTCGCCACGCGCACCGGCACCGTCGCAGCAACGATCAGCGTAGGCGCAGTGTGGCTGCCCTCCGGCGCAGCCTCCAGCCAGGAAGCCATGCTTCGCGCGGAAGAGGCGTTGGACAAGGCGCGCGCCAACGGCCGCGACGGGTTTGCCACTTATGTGAAGTCGCCGCAGCGTGAAACCGCGCGGCTGCGTCTGATGAGCATCGCCGACGAAGTGGTGGCGGCGCTGAACGAACATCGCCTCGTCTTCGCCTATCAGCCCATCGTCTGCGCCAAATCGCGCACGGTGAAGCATCACGAATGCCTGCTGCGCATGAAAAAGCCGGACGGCACCATCGTCACGGCCGGGCAATTCATTCCCGCCGCCGAGCAGCTCGGCCTTGTGCGCCTCGTCGACCGCCACGCGCTGGAGATGACGGTCGCCGACCTCAGGTCCAATCCGCTCGCAAGCCTTGCGGTCAACGTGTCGGGCACGACGACCGGCGATTCCTCCTGGCTGCAGTCCTTCGCCAACTACATCCGGGCGAACAGCGAAGTGGCCAGCCGCATCATCGTGGAACTCACCGAAACCGCGGCGCTGAACGACTTCGAGGAGATTGCGCGCTTCATTTCGGGGCTGCGCGATCTGGGCTGCCGCGTCGCCATCGACGATTTCGGCGCCGGCTACACCTCATTCCGAAACCTGCAGATGCTGCATGTCGACATGGTCAAGATCGACGGCTCCTATGTGAAGGGCCTCATCCAATCGCGCGACAACCAGATCTTCGTGCGCACGCTGGTGGATCTTGCCAAGAATTTCAATCTGAAGACCGTGGCGGAATGGGTGGGCTCCGACGAGGAAGCCGCGATGCTCGAAGGCTTCGGCGTCGACTACTTCCAGGGCTTCCATTTCGGCGAACCCACGCTCGAGCCCAAGTGGTGAACGTCTACGTGCTCGCGATGGCGTGCGTCGTGCACGGAAGCTGCGCGCACGGCTATTTCCTGCTGGGCAATCCGGCGCTCGTCAGTTGCGAAGGCGAGGTGATGCCGATGATCGAAGGCCGCCGCGTGAAAAACAAGAACGGCGAAACCGTCATATGGCACGCCGAGAGCTGCGTGACGCAGGATTCCCCGCCGAAGAACCGCCAGATGATGGGGATGTTCTAGAAGCCGCCGCCCGGCTTTTCCGGCGCGCCCGGATCAACACCCGCACTTTCTCCGCATCTTTCGGCGTCGCGGGATTGTAGATCACCATTCCGAGGTCCGGCCGGCCGTCGACGGCGAACGCCGAATAGTCCATCGCGATCGGTCCGGTCAGCGGATTGTGCAGATGCTTGGTGCCGTCGCTGTGTGCACGCACGTCGTTGTCGCGCCACATCCGCGCGAATTCCGGACTGGTCGCACAAAGCTCGTCTACCAGCGACTGGATCTCGTGCACGGCGCCGGCGCGCAAGGTGTCGGCGCGAAACGCCGCGACGACGAAGCGCGCGATCTTCTCCCAATCGGGCTGCGCGGAGCGGATTGCCGAGTCGCGGAAGAACAGGCGCAGGATGTTGCGCTCCCGCGGCGGGAGCGCCTCGTAATCGGTGAACACGGCCGCTGCGGATTCATTCCACGCCACCACGTCCCATGTCGGAGTTTTCACGAAGGCCGGACTTGCGGTCAGTGCGTCGAGGACGCGTTGCAGTCTGGGCGTCACGCCTTCCGGGGGATGGTAACGGACCTCGGGCGGACGCCCCAGGCCGAGCAGGAAAATGTGCTCGCGCTCGACATCGGTGAGCATCATCGCGCGCGCAATTCGATCGAGCACATCGGCGGACGGCGCGCCGCCGCGGCCTTGCTCGAGCCAGGTGTACCAGGTGGCGCTGACATTGGCCCGCTGGGCCACTTCTTCGCGCCGCAAACCCGGTGTGCGGCGCCGCGTGAGCGGCAATCCGAACGACGCGGGATCGAGCTTGGCGCGCCGGTCCCTCAGATAGGCGCCGAGTGAAGGCGGTGTTCCGGATGCGCTCATCCTGTTACCCATTATACCGGTATAGATAGTCATCTTTACCCGCATGATAGCACGACCATATTCGAAGGCGGAAACGGCCTTGGAGAGAGAGCACATGCGGGTTTTCGTGACGGGCGCTGCCGGGTTCATAGGTGCGGCGACGACGAGGGAGTTGATCGCCCATGGCCATCAGGTCATCGGCCTCGCGCGCTCGGATGCGAATGTCGAAACGTTGAAGATGCTGGGCGCCGCCGTGCATCGGGGCTCGCTCGAAGATCTCGACAGCCTGAAGAGCGGCGCGAAAAACGCCGACGGCGTGATCCATCTCGCCTTCATTCATGATTTCGCGAAGTTCGCGGAGAACGGACAGATCGACAAGCGCGCCATCGAGGCGATGGGGGACGCGCTGGCCGGGACGAACAAGCCCTTCATCGTCACCTCGGGCACGGGGCTTATCGCACCGGGCGTGGTGGCGACCGAAGACATGCGCCGCGATGCGAGCCCTGCCGCGCCGCGCATGTCGGAACAGGCGGGCCTGGCTTACGCGGCGCGCGGCGTGCGCGCGATGACCATCCGCCTGCCGCAAGTGCATGGCGAGAAGGGCAAAGCGGGGTTGATCAGCTATCTCGTCGAAAGCGCGCGCCAGAAGGGCGCTGCGGCCTATGTCGGCGAAGGCAAGGAGCGGTGGGCGGCGGCGCACAGGCTGGATGTCGCGCGGCTCTACCGGCTCGCGTTGGAGAAGGGCGCCAATGACGGGATTTATCATGCCGTCGGCGAAGAAGGCATAACGATGCGCGAGATGCTCGACGTTGTCGGGCGCGCCCTGAACGTGCCGGTGATCTCGATCAGGCAGGAACAGGCCGGCGATTATTACGGCCCGCTGGCGATGTTCGCTGGGCTGGACATGCCGGCATCGAGCGCCAAGACGCAAGCCGAGCTCGGCTGGAAGCCCCAAGAGATCGGCTTGATCGAGGATATCGGTCGGCCCGGTTATTGGCCGGGCTGACGCGCTATTTGCGGTTCTGCGCCAGTTCGGAAAGCTGGCGGCGCATCGCTTCGATCTCGCTCTTTAGCTCGTTGATCTCTTCCGAGGATTTGGGCGCAGTGCCGCCATTGGCGTTCCTGGGCGCATCGCTCTCGTGCGCGGCACCCTGGGCGGCGAAGGGCGAGAACATCTTCATCGCGCGTTCGAACATCTGCAGGTTCTGCCGCGTCATGGCTTCCAGCGCGGAGGACCCGCCACCGAAAGCTTCCGCCATCCGGTTGCGCATCGCTTCCTGGTTCTTCGCGAAGCTGTCCATGGAGAGATCGAGATAGCCCGGCACGAAAGCCTGCAGGGAGTCGCCGTAAAAGCGGATGAGCTGACGCAGGAATTTGATGGGCAGGAGGTTCTGGCCCTTGCCTTCTTCCTCGAAGATGATCTGCGTCAGCACCGAGCGCGTGATATCTTCGCCGGTGCGCGCATCGTGGACTTCGAATTCCGTTCCGTCCTTCACCATCTGCGCGAGGTGATCCAGGGTCACGTAGGATGACGTCTGAGTGTTGTAGAGACGGCGGTTTGCGTACTTCTTGATGATGACGGGGCCTTCGCCCTTTTGCTCGTCCGACACGTGGACCTACTTTTCGCTAATGCCCGAAGGCGTTTCCCCCACGCCGCTGACGGGCGCTCCTGTGGCAGTTAGTCCAGCACTGAATTCTCCACTCTGTCCAGTGCTTTATGACCGTTTTCGATGCGCTGCATCAAGCGGTCAACCTTGTAAGCTATTGTATATAAGGAAAAAATAGCGACGGTTTACGATTGCTCGCATTCGCGGCAATTTGCGAGCAGAAGCAACAAAACGAAATCACGGGTAGGGTCTCATGGAAGATGTTGTCATCGTTTCAGCAGCACGCACCCCGGTGGGTTCGTTCAATGGCGCATTCGCCAATGTGCCCGCGCATGAATTGGGCAAGACCGCGATCACCGCGGCGCTGAAACGCGCCGATGTTTCGGGCAAGGACGTCTCCGAAACCATCATGGGCCAGATCCTCACCGCTGCGCAGGGCCAGAATCCGGCGCGTCAGGCGAGCGTGAACGCAGGCGTCCCGTACGAGACGCCGGCGTGGATCGTGAACCAGCTTTGCGGTTCGGGCCTGCGTGCGGTCGCGCTCGGCTATCAGGCGATCCTCAATGGCGATGCGAAGATCATCGTCGCCGGCGGGCAGGAATCGATGAGCCAGGCGCCGCACGCCGCTTACCTGCGCGCGGGCCAGAAGATGGGCCCGCTCGAATTCGTCGACACCATGTTGAAGGACGGTTTGATCGACGCCTTCCACGGCTATCACATGGGCATCACCGCGGAGAACGTCGCGCGCGAATGGCAGATCACCCGCGAGATGCAGGACAAATTCGCCGTGGCTTCGCAGAACAAGGCGGAAGCCGCGCGCAAATCCGGCCGCTTCAAGGACGAGATCGTTCCGGTCACGATCAAGACCCGCAAGGGCGACACGATCGTGGATACCGATGAATTCATCCGTGACGGCGTGACGCTCGAAGGCATTCAGGGGCTGAAGCCTGCCTTCGACAAGAACGGAACGGTTACCGCCGCCAACGCATCGGGAATCAATGACGGCGCCGCGGCGCTCGTGCTGATGACGGCGAAGGAAGCAAAGGCGCGCGGGCTGACGCCGCTGGCGCGGATCGCGAGCTGGGCGACGGTCGGCGTCGATCCGGCGGTGATGGGTTCGGGCCCGATCCCCGCCTCGCGCAGGGCGCTGGAGAAGGCGGGCTGGAAAGCCGATCAGCTCGATCTTGTCGAGGCCAACGAAGCCTTCGCGGCGCAGGCATGCGCGGTGAACAAGGACATGGGCTGGGATACGAGCAAGGTGAACGTCAACGGCGGTGCCATCGCCATCGGCCATCCGATCGGCGCGAGCGGAGCCCGCGTGCTCACCACGCTGCTCTACGAAATGGGCAAGCGCGACGCGCACAAAGGGCTCGCCACGCTGTGCATCGGCGGCGGCATGGGCATTGCGATGTGCGTGGAGCGCTGACGCCCGACTTGCGTGGAGCGCTGAGCGAAGTTCTCGCATGAAATTTCATCTCGACGCGAAGCGCTTTACAGCGGAGCGCCCTTGGGGCGCGCGCGACATTGCGGAGATCGATGGTGCCACCGTGCGCCTGCATTGGACCGACAAGCCCTACAAGTGGCACG
The DNA here is from genome assembly GCA_051959625.1 of Rhizomicrobium sp. Lineage (GTDB taxonomy): Bacteria > Pseudomonadota > Alphaproteobacteria > Micropepsales > Micropepsaceae > Rhizomicrobium. The sequence continues at coordinate 39,193 of JBQCFD010000200.1, read as the reverse complement.
TGAATGATGGCGCCGAAGTCTTCCTCGTGATCGACGGCGTGGTCGACATGCATTACCGCGAGGGTGGCGCGGAACGGGTGCAGCGGATGGGCCCGGGCGACATGGCGTTCGCAGATGTCGGCGATGAGCACGTCGCACATCCCGACGGCGAAGCGCGCATCCTCGTGGTGGAGCGCAAGGGAAGCATCTGAGCGCCTGCCTCGGATCCGCGAGCAGACGCTGCATCCCTAGCGCGACTGGCCGCTCTTCTGCGCAAGGAGCGCCAGCGCCTTTTCGAGATCCGGATCGCGGCCCGAACAGAGATCGGCGCGCGTCCATTCCACCGTCACGTCCGGCGGCACGGGCTTGTCGCGAAAGTCCATGCCGGTGTCCGCATCCCAGACGCCTTGCGTCGGGATGGCGATGGTCCAGCCGTCCGGCAGCTTGAACTCTTCCGCGCTCAGCAGATAGCCCTGGGTGGGCTGCCCCACGAGCGTCGCCTTGCTCGCAAGGTGCATCTCCCACGCAAACCCTTCGGCGGCACTGCCGGTGTCGTTGCCCATCAACACGACCACAGGCTTGGTGTAGCGCTTGTCGCCCATGTCTTCGCTGACGAACACGGCAGCGCCCTTGTTCGCGATCACGGCGCCGCGAATGGCGTCGTCGGTATAGTCGCCGGAGACATGCGCCACCGCGTCCATGTCCGCCTTCGTGACGGGATGGCCAAGCTGCTTGAGATAGTCGCGCGCGAGAAGCGCCACGGCGACCGGCTTGCTGGAATGGAAATACGACGCCAGCCGCATCTCGGAGAGATTGCCACCGCTGTTGTTGCGCACGTCGATGATGAGGCCGTCACTGTCCTTCAGATCCGCCATGGCTTCGTCGGCGAGCCGGCTGGCGTCGTCGCTGAAGCGATCGATGCGGATGTAGCCCGCGTTGAAATGCGGCGTGAACGCGTAAGGTTGCCATTCGAAGGCGGGCAAGAGCGACGGCCAGAACGCGCCGACATGCTTCACGCTGACATCGCGCAGACGCCCCTCGCAGGTTTGGAATCGCGCCTGTTGCGCCGTGCCGAGTTCACCGCGCAGTTCGTCGGGCGTTTTGGGCGAGACCAGCAGGTCGCCAACTTTCACGCCTTTAGCCGCCGCGTCGGACAACGGCTTGACCTCGGCGACGACGTAGTGCCCGTCCAGTTTGCGGAAGCGCACGCCGATGCCGATGCCGGTGGAGGCCGTGGGCGGCACGACGTACAAGTGCGACACGCCGAGCTCGTCCAGCATCTGCGTCGCCAGCAGCTCGAACTCGCGGTCCGTTTTCACCGCGCCGAGCCTGGCGCGGTATTGCGCGCCGATCGCGTTCCAGTCGTGGCCATGGAAATGCGGATCGTAGAAATGTTCGTCCACCGCGTTCCAGACGGCGTCGAACAGCGCCGGATAGTCGGTCTGCACCGGCGCGGCGGTTGCCGGAATCGTCAGCGCCCAGATGGCTGCCGCGCACAAAAGAGATTGGCCGACACGCATAGATGCCCCCCTATTGTCATAAACGTGGGGAGCAGGCGCTGCGCGGGCAATCCTGTCCGGTGCAACCCCGGCCATGCACCGCGCGTGACGATCGAAACTAGCTGTCACCAGAAGCGTTCGCTCTTCGCCGCCACGAAGTTCCGCCAGATATAATCCCACGGCGTGGCCAGAATGACGACCGCGACCAGCGCGCAGGCGAAAAGATTGTCGCGAATGTCGGCAGTCATCGCGCCGTCGCGCCAGGCCGGATAAGCGATGGCCGAGAGCCAGATGATCTTCCACGCCATCTCCCAGAAGAGCAGCGGCAGCATCTTGAGCGGATAGCGCAATCCCAATATCGCCAGCACCACCATCGCCAGTAGCATCGCGTTCACGACGCCGTGGTCGAAGCTCCACGGCTTGTGATGCAGGAAGGCGGGCACAATGATCGAGCCCATGCCGGCGGCCATCAACAGATAGACCGCGCGCAGAAGAAAGAGACGCCACAGCGCGATGTCGCGTCTGCCGGAGACGGTAAAGTCCGCCGCCGCGTTCGTTGCGAGTGCCATCACTCAACCGCCTTCAGGATCTTCTCGACGTTCGCCATGCGCGACTTCACTTCGGCGAGCTCGCTCTGGATTGCGGACAAGGTGGCGGCATTGCCCGCTTGGGCGGTCACGGCATCGGAGGCGAGCTTGCGATAGGCATCGGTATGCGCCGCATCGGCGCCTGCGATGGCCGACGCCTGTAGAAAGCGCAATCCGAACACGACGATGATCGTTCCGAAGATTGTCGCCAGCGTGATGAGGTAGATGGTGGAAGACATGGTGTTTCCTTTCACTTCCCGGAATCGGTGAGAGATTTCGCAGCCTGCGCAATGGCGGCGGGTGTGAGCTCGAAATCGAATTTCGCCACTTCGAAATAGTTGAGGGCCTTGCCGTCGCTGGAGAGCTCCAGCTTGGACGTGACGAGCCCGGCCTCCTCCAGTTTTTGAAGATGCAGATGGAGCAGCGGCCGGCTGATGCCCACCTCGCGCGCGAGCTGGCTGACATAGTTGCGCCCGTCTTTCGTCAGTGCCGCCACGATCCGCAGCCGATGCGGGTTGGCGAGCGCCGAAAGCGCCGCGAGCAACCGGTCTCCCGTCAGGGCCAATGAACAGCTCCATCAGACATATGTAAGAAATAACTTACACATGACAGCGAAGAATTCAAGAGGCGGTGAAGAATGTTTTCGCCGCCGGCGGAAAGTCCGTTTTTTTGGCTGCCGCCCGCGCCTTATGCCGGTTTGGCGGTGAGCTTATCCATCGTCTTTGTGTCGAAATCGCTCGCATCGTGGCGCTCGAGCAATTGCCCCGACGGATCGCCCCAGGCGCGATTGACCATCTGCCCGCGCTTGACCGCGGGCCGGGCGCCGATCTGGTTTGTCCAGCGCAGGACGTGTTTGTAGTCCTGCACGCTCAGGAATTCGCCGGCGCTGTAGAGCGCGCCTTTCACGAGCCCGCCATACCAGGGCCACACCGCCATGTCGGCGATGGTGTATTCGTCGCCCGCAAGATATTCCGCCTCGGCTAGGCGGCGATCGAGCACGTCGAGCTGGCGCTTCACTTCCATCGCGAAGCGGTCGATCGGATATTGCATCTTCGACGGCGCATAGGCGTAGAAGTGTCCGAAGCCGCCGCCGAGATATGGCGCGCTGCCCATCTGCCAGAACAGCCAGTTCAGCGCCTCGGTGCGCGCGGGGCCGGACTTCGGAAGAAATGCGCCGAATTTCTCCGCCAGATGCATGAGGATGGATGCCGATTCGAACACCCGCACGGGCTTCTCGCCCGAACGGTCCATGAGCGCGGGAATTTTGGAATTGGGATTGATGGCGACGAAGCCCGAGCCGAACTGGTCGCCATTCGAGATGTTGATGAGCCACGCGTCGTATTCCGCGTCTTTGTGGCCGGCGGCGAGCAGTTCCTCGAACATCACCGTCACCTTCACGCCATTCGGCGTGGCGAGTGAATAGAGCTGGAAGGGATGCTTGCCGACCGGCAGCTCCTTCTCGTGCGTCGAACCGGCGATCGGGCGGTTGATGTTGGCGAAACGCCCGCCGCTCTCCTTGTCCCACACCCAAACCTTGGGCGGGACATATTCGGTGCTGTCGGCCATGCGCGTCTCTCCGGATGTCTTGTCGCCGGCGAGCCTAGCCCTGCGCGCGCGGGCTCGACAACCGCGTCGGTGAAATGGAAATGGAATGACATTTCCTGCGATGGAGAATGCGTCAACCCAGCTGCTTGCGGATATCGGAATAGGCGGCGGCAATGAGGCCGTGCAGCGCCGCATCGTTCAGGGGCTTGCCGGGGACGAGCTTCACGTGGCGCATGCGCTTGCCGCTGCCTTGCAGCAGGCGCGCGGGATCGCGGAGCTTCGCGCCGAGGAAAAAGCCGATTGCTGCATGCGCCTTGTACGCGCCGACATAGGCGAAGGCCGCCTCGCCAACGCAGGCGGTGGGGCAGCCGTCATGCATCGCTTCACGCACATCGCCCCCGCAATCGCGCATCGCATCGAACCAGGCGCGTACCATGAGCCGGTGTGGATCGAGGACGGTGAACCACGCATCGATCGCCGGGTCGCGCTTGACGGTGTGGTCGAGAGAGAACAACGCGTCCGCGGCGGGCATCACGGACGGCCCATGGTCAGGAGCGGCGTGAAGCAGCCCAGGATCAGGCGCGTCGCATCGAAGGGCGGTGTGCCTGCCGCGTCCATGCGCGGATCGTCATGCATCCTGTGTTCGGCGGCCTCGAAGGTCTGCTTGTCCTTCCAGATCTGCCAGGTCAGCACGATCTTCTCGCCCGGCTTGGCAGCGACAGCTTTGCGGAAATCGGTTTGCTTGCCGTCGGGGATGAAATCCTCCCATGCTTCCACGATCTCCAGGCAGCCATATTCCTCGAAGAACGCCGCGCTCATCTGCGCCCATTTGCGATAAGCCTCGATGTTCTCTTCCGGCACGGGAATGACGAGGCTCGTGATATACATGGGGGTCCCTCAGGCAGGCGAACGACGATAGCAGGCGGCGGTCCTAATATCTGTAGCTACGATATATGTTGACATCCCAGTTTATCGTAACTACGATAAATCATGGAGATCGAATTCGATCCCGACAAGAACGCGGTCAATCGGCGCAAGCACCGGATCGATCTGGCGGACGCGGCAGGCTTCGCGTTCGAGACGGCGGTGGTCGATGAAGATGATCGCCGCGATTATGGCGAGGCGCGATTTCAGGCTTTGGGGTTGATCGGTGCGCGTCTGCACATGCTGGTGTTCACCTTTCGCGGAGCGAATGTCCGCGTGATCAGTCTGCGCAAAGCGAACAAAAGAGAGTGTGCGTATTATGAAAAGCAAAAAAGCGCCCTGGAATGACAATCCGGCCTGGACGGCCAAAAACTTCAAGCGCGCCAAGCCGCTGAAGGATGTTCTGCCCGCGTTGGCGGAAGCCTCCAAACGCGCGCGCGGGCGGCCGAAGCTGGAAGACCCAAAGGAGCAGGTCACGCTCCGGCTGGATGCGGAGGTGCTGCGTGCCTTCCGCGAAGACGGCCCCGGCTGGCAAAGCCGCATCAACGCGACACTGGTGAAGGCGGTTGGAAGATCGAAAATGCGAAAGAAGGTGGGGTGAAATTATTGTGGCACCGCACTCTAGCTATGCATTGTCATCACAGGTTTCCCGCTATGCCGTCAGTTTGCGCTTGCTGAGATTGAAATCGCGGCTTCAAGGCCGCCTCTTCGTCAGCCCGATCCTTTGAACTAATGGTATTGACTGAAATCTTTGCCGTTCCAAGCGCGACCTTATCGATCGAATCCGCCAACTTCTTTGCAGACTTAGATTTCGACCGAAGGATCTTCGCCTAGCCGGGGCAGACCGGCGAGTTGATTAACACATTAATCCGGCAGCCCGAGATAGTGCCAAAGCTGCTGCAGCTGAATTAACTCCAGCTCCACCGCCGTTTCGATCTCCTTGATGATGCCCGGATGTTTCGTGCGCTCGGCGTGCGCCTTCGTGGCCATGTCTTTCAGTGTGCCCGTTTCGGTCGCGCCGCTGGCATCGGTGCGTTGCCAGCCGGGCTTTGTGAGGCGGTTTGTCAGGTCGTCCTGCGAATAATTGTTGGGCATGGCATGTTCTCGAAAAGGGGGCGGCACCAGCATGGCGCATCGCGTCCGTTTGTTCAAAAGGGCTATGTCAACGTTCGTTCATTCAAATGCCGAAAGAATGGGGCAGGGCCCTCTCGTTCCTGCCGCGCATTGGCGCGCGAGTTTCTTCAAAACATCGCGCGCGGCCTCGAGTTCGGCAATCTTGGCGTCCAGCGCCGCAATCCGTTGGCCTGCCAGGGTGCGCACGCGGCGGCGGTCATTGGTGGCGTCCAGCGCCAGCAATTCGCCGATCTCCTCCAGGGTGAAGCCCGCACTCTGCGCAGCGCGGATGAAGTGCAATCGCCGCAAATCCGCTTCGCGATAGCGGCGGATTCCGCCGGATTTGATCGGCGTGGGGAGAAGGCCGCGGCGCTGGTAATAGCGCACCGTTTCCACGCCCACGCCGCCTTTGCGCGCGAAGCCCGCGATCGTCCATTCGCTCATGCTTGACTCCGTACCGTGGTACGGAGGCTACAAAAGCGCCAGTCCCGCGTTAAGCCCCAAAAGGAATGCCCATGTCCGAACAACGCCGCGCCAGCCTCTATCGCATGGTGATGCCGCAGCACATCTGCCCCTGGGGCCTCAAATCCAGATGGTTCCTCGAGCGCGAAGGCTTCACGGTGGACGATCACTGGCTGAGGACGCGCGAGGAGAACGAAGCCTTCAAGAAGGAGAACGGCGTCTCCACCACGCCGCAGACCTTCATCGACGGCAAGCGCATCGGCGGCTATGAGGACCTGCGCCGCGCGCTCGGCAAGCCGTTGCCCGATCCCAAGGCCACCACCTATCGCCCCGTCATCGCGCTGTTCGCGATCACCGCGCTGATGGCGCTGGCCGCGAGCATGGCAGTGTTCGGCACGCCGTTTACCTTGCGCGCCTTGGCGTGGTTCATCGCTTTCAGCATGGCAATACTCGCGCTGCTCAAGCTGCAGGATGTGGAGACGTTCTCCAGCATGTTCCTGAACTACGATCTCCTCGCGCGCCGCTGGGTGCCTTACGCCTATATCTATCCTTTTGCGGAAGCGTTCGCGGGCATCCTGATGATCGCGGGCGTTTTGACGTGGCTGTCGGCGCCGGTCGCGCTCTTCATCGGGGGCATTGGCGCGGTGTCGGTGTTCAAGGCCGTCTATATCGACAGGCGCGAGCTCAAATGCGCCTGCGTCGGCGGCGCGAGCAAGGTGCCGCTCGGATTCATCTCCCTCACCGAGAACCTGATGATGATCGCGATGGCCGTGTGGATGCTGGGCGGTTGGGGCCTGGGCTGACTGTCGAAACATTTCATGAACCGGCACGGCAACGAGGCTCGGCCAGCCGCGTTTGCCGGGTGAGTTGCCGCACATCTGCGCTTCTCGCTCGCGCGCGGGCCTCTTTTTGTTTTATGGTTGCGGCAACAAAATAAGATTTTTCTTCAAGGGAGCGCCAGAATATGAGCCGAGTGGCTGTCGTTACCGGAGGTACGCGCGGGATCGGAGAAGCGATCTCCGTCGCGCTGAAAAAGGCGGGCTACAAGGTCGCCGCCAACTATGCGGGCAATGACGAGCGTGCCAGAGCCTTCAGCGAGAAGACCGGAATCCCGGTGTACAAATTCGATGTCGCCGACTTCGATTCCGTCTGCACCGCCATGAAAAAGATCGAGGCCGATCTCGGCCCGATCGACATCGTCGTCAACAATGCGGGCATCACCCGCGACGCGACCATGAAGAAAATGGGCCGCGCCGGCTGGGACGAGGTGGTCGATACCAATCTCGGCGGCTGCTTCAACATGTGCAAGGCGGTGTGGGACGGCATGCTGGAACGCGGTTTTGGCCGCGTGGTGAACATCGGCTCCATCAACGGCCAGGCCGGCCAATACGGGCAGGTGAACTACGCCGCCGCGAAGTCCGGCATCCATGGCTTCACCAAGGCGCTGTCGCAGGAAGGCGCGTCCAAGGGCATCACCGTGAATGCCATCGCGCCGGGCTATATCGACACCGACATGGTGGCCGCGGTGCCGCCGCCGGTGCTCGAGAAGATCGTGGCCAAAATCCCGGTGGGGCGGCTGGGCAAGGCCGATGAGATCGCCCGCGGCGTCATGTTCCTGGTCGCCGACGACGCCGGCTTCATCACCGGCTCCACCATCTCCATCAATGGCGGCCAGCACATGTATTGATGTAGGAAGCGGGGGATGACCCTCCGCTCCGTCGCCGGCGATAATCTCACCTGCATCCGCGGAAACCGCGTGGTTTTCCGCGACGTGGGATTTCGCGTCGGTGCAGGGCACGTGCTGTCGCTCGAAGGCCCGAACGGCGCGGGCAAATCCTCGCTTTTGCGCATGATCGCGGGATTTCTGGCGCCGGCGTCCGGCGCGATCGTCATCGTGAACGGCGATGGCGGCGAGATCGTGGATGGCGAAGAACGCGGCTCCCTGGCGGGCTGGCTCGGCCATCACGACGCCGCCAAGCCGCAACTTACGCCGCGCGAGACTTTGCAGTTCTTCGCCTCGCTCTACCGCATCGCCGGCAATATCGATGCCGCGCTGGACGAAGTGGGATTGGGAAAGACGCGCGATCTTCCGTCGCAATATCTTTCCGCCGGCCAGAAGAAGCGTTTGTCGCTCGCGCGGCTGAAACTGTCGGGCCGTCCGCTGTGGCTTCTCGACGAACCACTTGCCGCGCTCGATGCCGCGGGCAAATCCCTCGCTGCGCAATTCATCGCGTCGCATGTCGGGTCCGGCGGCATCGCCGTGGCCGCGACGCACGAACCGCTCGGCATCGAATGTTCGCGGCTGGCGCTGGCATGAGCCCGTTCTCCGCCATTCTTTTCCGCGACATGCGGCTTGCCACCCGCGCAGGCGGAAGCGCGGCCCTGGCGCTGGCCTTCTTCGCTGCGGTGGCGACATTGGTACCGCTCGGCGTCGGCAGCGATCTGCGTCTTCTCTCCCGCATTGCCGGCGGCGTGCTCTGGATAGCGGCCGTTCTCGCGGCCTTGCTGTCACTGGATCGTCTCTTCCAGTCCGATTTCGAAGACGGCTCGCTCGATATCATCGCGCTGTCGCCGCTGTCGCTGGAGTCGATGTCCTTCGCGAAACTGTTTGCGCATTGGCTCGTCACGGGACTGCCCCTGACGGTGCTTTCGCCCCTGCTCGGCGTGTTGTTCGGATTGCCGGGGGAAGGTTATTTGCCGCTGATGGCCTCACTCGCCATCGGAACGCCGGCCGTCTCCGCGATCGGCGGCATCGGCGCTGCGCTCACGCTCTCCATCCGCCGCGGCGGCCTGATCCTGCCCTTTATCGTCCTGCCGCTCCTGGCACCGGCCGTCATCTTTGGCGCGGGCGCGGTGCTGGGGGCACTGGACGGATTGTCGAACGGGGCGTTCTGGCTGCTCGGCGCGTTTTCCCTTGTGGCTGTGGTTCTCGCCCCCTTTGCCGCCGCCGCCGCCGTGCGGCTCAATCTCGCAGGTTGACGGCGATGCTTGTTGACCCGCGGGCGAAGGACTAGACGGCGCCATGGCTTCGATCTTCGAATTCGCCAATCCCAAGCGGTTCATGAGCTTGAGCGGCGCGTTGCTGCCGTGGCTCGGTATTGTCTGCATCGCGTCCCTGCTTGCCGGCCTTTATCTCGGCTTCGCCGCGCCGCCGGACTACCAGCAGGGAGAGACGGTGAAGATCATGTTCATCCATGTCCCCGCCGCCTGGGTCGCGATGATGTGCTACGGCCTGATGGCGCTGGCCTCCCTGCTGGGTCTTGTGAACCGCCATCCGCTTGCCGATGTGGCGGCCAAGACAGCGGCGCCGCTGGGCGCCGTCTTCACCGCCCTGGCGCTCATCACCGGGTCGCTTTGGGGCAAACCGATGTGGGGCGCTTATTGGGTGTGGGACGCACGGCTCACATCGTTCCTGCTGCTGCTCTTTCTCTATCTCGGCTACATCGCTCTCTGGAACGCGATCGAGGACGAAACGAGAGCCGCCCGCGCCGCCGCCATTCTCGCGCTCGTCGGTGTCGTGAACCTTCCCATCATCGAATTCTCGGTCGACTGGTGGAACACCCTGCATCAGGGAGAAAGCATCATCCGCAGCGGCGGCCCGCTGATCGCGGGCGTGTTCCTGTGGCCGCTCGGCCTGATGGCCCTGGGCTACACCACGCTGTTCTTCGCGCTCTGGATGATCCGCATCCGCACCGAGATCCTGGAGCGGCGCGCGCGCGCGCTCCTCTTGGGAGCAGCGTGATGGAAGCCTTCTTCGCCATGGGAAAATACGCAGCCTATGTCTGGCCGGCCTACGGCCTGAGCCTCATCGGCCTTGGCCTTATGGCGGGATTCACGCTGTCGGCCTATATGCGCGCGAAGCGGCGCCTCGCGGCCATCGAGCGCGGCACATGAAGCGGCTGATATATATCGTCCCGGTCCTGGCATTCGTGGCCATCGCGGCATTTCTGTTCGCGGGCCTCGTGGAGCGCACCCACACCGCGCCCGACGTGTTGCCGTCCATGCTGATCGGTCAACCGGCGCCCAGGATGTCGCTGCCGCCGCTTGACGCTCAGGCGAAGGCGTTCTCCACCGCCGATCTGCGCGCTGGGCATGTGTCGGTCGTGAACGTCTTCGCGTCCTGGTGCGCGCCCTGCCGAGAGGAGGCGCCTGCGCTGCGGGCGCTTTCGGCGCTCAAAGGTGTCGCGCTCTACGGCATGGTGCAGAAGGACACGCCCTCCAAGGCAAGGGCTTTCCTCAACGACCTCGGCAATCCCTATAGCCGCATCGACCTTGATGCGGACGGGCATGCCAGCATCGACTGGGGCGTCTATGGCGTGCCGGAAACATTCGTGGTCGACGGCCACGGCATTGTGCGTCTGCGCTACGCCGGGCCGCTTACGGCGGATACGTTGCAGTCGACCATCCTGCCCGCCATCGCCCGCGCCCAGGAACCGTCTTAAGGCTTTTCAAACCATAATTTGCGAGGCTGGCCGGATGCAGATCAACGCCGCCAGTCTTCTCGCAGCGCAGCAAGCACGCACGCCGTCCGCACCCGCGCGGCCAGCGGCAAAGCCGTCCGATGATCTTTTCGAGCCTCTGTTCGGAAAAGCCGAAGCTGCGCCTGTGCAAGCGTCCAAGCCGGCGGCACCGGTGGCAGTTCCGGCACGTCCGGGATCGACACTCGATATCCGGGTCTAGATGTAGTGTGTCAGGGACGCGGGCGGCGGATGAGTTTGCGCCGCGGCTTGTCCGCGCCGTTGGTCAGCATGGCCCCGGCTGACGCAATGATCGCCAGCGATTTTACGAACCGTCCGCGTTCCGCGGCCGGAAGCGCCTCGAGCAATGCGCGTTCGGCGCGATCCGATGCCGCGCGCGCGGATTTAAGCGCCTTGCGGCCGAGTTGGGTGATGGCCACCGCATTTGCGCGGGCATCCTCTTCGGTGCGCTCGCGGGAAAGCAGGCCACGCTCCAGCATCCGGCGCACCATCTCCGCCAAGGTCGAGCGGTCGATGTTCGTCATCTCGACAAGGGCTGTCTGGCTGACGCCGTCATTGTGCTCGAGCGCCGCCAGCACCATGAATTGCTGGCGCGTGAGCTCGCTTCCGTTGGTCTCGCGCGCGTAGAGATCGCCGTATAATTGCTGGCAGCGCCGCATCAGGTAGGAAGGTGCATCTCCGAGCTCAAAGCCGCCATTCGCCTTGCGCTGCACCTTCGAAGTCATTGCGCCACCCCAAAAAAAATCCAAGACATACCGCGCGGCGGAAAAACGATCCGCACAATTCTTCTTTTTGTGACACGAGCCCGGAAGGAACGCCGGGCTGATATTTGCCGCGGGTCCCCTCGCGGAGGAACAACATTAGACACATGCGCGCGCGGCGACAACAGCTTCGTATCGCAAACGGTCACAGAAGGTGCAAATATTTTTTTCTTGCCATGTGCGGCACTTCGCCGGAAACGAGAATGCGATGCCAGAACGAAACAGATTTGCGCCGTCACCGGGACCGAATTTTGTCCGCCGCGTTCCCGAAGGCGACACGCATGAGCGTCATGTCTGCGCGAAATGCGAATACATTCACTACGCAAATCCCAAGATCGTCGTCGGCTCCGTGGTCGCGCACAACGATCACATTCTGTTGTGCCGCCGCGCCATCGAACCGCGGCGGAATTTCTGGACGCTGCCCGCCGGCTTTCTCGAAGAGCATGAGACGCCGCACGAAGGCGCCGCGAGAGAAGCACGCGAAGAAGCGTGCGCGGAAATTTCGATCGACATGTTGCTCGCCGTCTATTCGGTGCCGCACATCAGTCAGGTGCATCTGATGTATCGCGCCGGCCTCGCGAAGGACGGCTATTCGCCCGGGCCGGAAAGCCTCGAGGTCAAGCTGTTCGCATGGGAGGACATCCCGTGGACGGAGCTTGCCTTTCCCAGCGTGAAATGGGCGCTGGACCACTGGAAAGAAAGCAAGGACATGAAAGGGTTTAGCCCTTTCACGAACCCCGTCTGGCAGCCGGCCTAAGCGCCACTTTTGTCTTCGATCTGATGCTTGGTGACGAGCGGCGTCTGCGCCAGCCCGAACAGCAGAACGATCGGGATGATGCACCACACCTTGAAGTCGACCCAGATCGCGGTCGAGAAACTGCGCCAGACGACTTCGTTCAGCGCGGCCAGCGCGAATGCGAAAATTCCCCAACGCCAGGTGAGCTTGCGCCATCCGGTTTCATCGAGCTCGAAGGCTTGCGCGAACACCGCCTTGATGAAAAGGCGATTGAAGGCGAGCCCGCCGAGAAGCACCGCGCCGAAGATCGCGTAGAGGACCGTCGGCTTCATTTTGATGAAAGTGTCGTTCTTCAGATAGAGCGTGAGGCCTCCGAAGATGAGGACAATGATCGCGGTCACCAACGGCATCGGGGAAATTTTCCGCGTGATGGCATAGCCGATGGCGAGCGCGGCGATGGTGCCCGCCATGAACACCGCCGTGGCCGTGAAGATCCCGCCGAATTTGAAGGCGGCGAAAAACAGGATCAGAGGGCCGAGATCGAGAACGAGCTTCAGGAGCGGCGACTGCTTGTTTTTTGGAACTTCGCTCATGCGTTGCCTGTCAGTGCCGCCGCGAAGGCTTGCGCATCAAAGGGTTGCAGATCGGACGCGGCTTCGCCCACGCCGATGAAATGCACCGGCAATCCGAATTTCTCGGCAAGCGCCACGAGAATGCCGCCCTTTGCCGTGCCGTCCAGCTTGGTCATCACAAGACCCGTCAGCGGCACGGCCGCCTTGAACGCTTCCACCTGCGAAAGCGCGTTCTGCCCGGTCGTGGCGTCCAGCACCAGAAGCGTGGCGTGCGGCGCGCTCGCGTCGAGCTTGCGGATCACGCGGACGATCTTCTCCAATTCGCCCATCAGCCCCGCTTTGTTCTGCAGACGCCCCGCGGTGTCGATGACGACGACATCGGCGCCGCTATCGCGGGCTTGTTGCACTGCATCGAAGGCAAGCCCCGCCGCATCGCTGCCTGCTGGCCGCGACACGACCTGCGAATTGGTGCGCTGCCCCCAGACCTGAAGCTGCTCGATCGCCGCGGCGCGGAATGTGTCGCCTGCGGCCAGTAGCACCTTGTGTCCTTCGCCGGTCAGCCGCTTAGCGATCTTGCCGATGGTCGTGGTCTTGCCTGTGCCGTTCACGCCCGCCACGAGGATGACGTAGGGCTTCTTGTCCTTGTCGATGGCAAGCGGCTTCTCGACAGCCTTCAGCACCTTGCCGATCTCGGTGGAAAGCAGATCGCGCACTTCCTTGGTGGAGATCAGCGCATCGTGCCGGCCGTTCGCGACTTCGCCCGCCATTTTCGACGCAAAGCCGGCACCGAGATCGGCGCGGATGAGGGCTTCCTCGAATTCCGCGATGGTCTCCTTGTCGAGCTTCCGCTTGGTAAAGACTCCGGTGAGGCTGTCCGAAAGTCCCGCGGTGCTGCGGGACAGGCCCGATTTCAGCCGCTCGAGAAACGTCTCCGGCGGCGGAGCTTCGCCGAAATCTCTCATTGGACCGGTTCTGCGATCAGATGCGTGGGCGTGGACCCCGTCACGCGCGCGCGAACCACATGCCCGGCCGTCGCAGTGCTCTCAACCCGCGCCTGGGCGAAACAGCGCGTGCGGCCCATGCCGGGTTTCTCGACCAGGATTTCCTGCTCGCTGCCGACAAGCGCAGCCATCCGCGCCGCCAGGGCCGCATCGCCTCTGGCGCGAAGCCGGGCCGCGCGCTCTTTGACGAGGGGCCGCGCCACTTGCGGCATGCGGGCTGCGGGCGTGCCCTTGCGCGCACTGAACGGGAAGACGTGGAGATAGGAAAGCCCCGCGTCGCCGATCAGCGCGCTTGTGTTCTCGAACATCTCGTCGGTTTCGGTCGGGAAGCCGGCAATGAGATCGGCGCCGAACGCGGCATCGGGCCTGCGGCGGCGAACTTCGTCGCAGAACCCGATCGTGTCGGCGCGGGAATGGCGGCGTTTCATGCGTTTGAGGATCATATCGTCGCCCGATTGCGCGGAGAGGTGGAAGTGCGGCATCAGCCGCTCCTCCTCTGCAATCGCGCGCATCAGGTCGTCATCGGCCTCGATGGAGTCGATGGAGGACAGCCGCAACCGCTTCAGTTCCGGCACCAGCGTCAGGATCTTGCGCACCAGCGCGCCCAGGCTGGGAGCGCCCGGCAGGTCATGGCCATAGGAGGTGAGGTCCACCCCCGTCAGGACGATCTCGGCAAAGCCGGCTTCCGCGAGCCGCCGCGCCTCGGCCACCACTTCGCCCATGCCCACGCTGCGCGAATTTCCCCGCCCATAGGGAATGATGCAGAACGTGCAGCGATGATCGCAGCCGTTCTGCACCTGCAGAAACGCCCGCGCCCGACCGTCGAAACTGTCGATCATCTGGGACGCGGTTTCGCGCACGCTCATGATGTCGTTCACGCGCACGCGCTCGTTGATGAAGTAGTTCTTCGCGTCGAGTTTCTCGGCATTGCCGAGCACCAGATCGACTTCGCGCATTTGCGCATAGCTATCGGGCTCGGTCTGCGCCGCGCAGCCGGTCACGATGATCTTCGCAGCCGGGTTCTCGCGGCGTGCCTTGCGGATCGCCTGGCGCGACTGGCGCACGGCTTCGGCCGTCACCGCGCAGGTGTTGAAGACGATGGCGTTGGCAAGCCCCGCTTCGCCGGCGCGCGCGCGGATGGCTTCGCTTTCATAGGCATTGAGCCGGCAGCCGAAGGTCACCACTTCGGTCATGCGAAGACCTTGAGATCGACATCGCCGCGATAAGACAGCGCGCAAGGGCCGGTCATGAAGAGCGGCTTGCCTTCGCCTTCCCATTCCAGCGTCAGCGTTCCGCCGTCCAGGACGACATCGGCTTTGCGTCCGACGAGGCCGCGCCGCTGCGCGGCGGCCATGGACGCGCATGCGCCCGTGCCGCAAGCCATGGTGATTCCGGCGCCGCGTTCCCAAACGCGCATGCGCAACCTGTCTTTGTCGATGAGGGAGACGAATTCGACATTGGCGCGTTCGGGGAAGAGCGGATGGTGTTCGATCTTCGGGCCGAGCTCGGCCACAGGCGCATGCTCGGCGTCCTGCACGAAGAGGACGACATGCGGATTGCCCACATTCGCGGCGCTCGCGATCGTCAACGGATAGAAGTCGCTGCCCTCAACGTCGATGGGAAACGACAGCGTGTCGGTTTCGCGCGCCATGGGAATCTCGCGCCAGCCGAATTTCGGCACGCCCACGTCGATCGTGACGAGATCGCCGTGGCCCACGCACGCCAGCGATCCGCCCCTGCTGTCGAGCGTGACCTCGCCGGCGCTTTTTTCGTCCATCAGAAGACGCGCCACGCAGCGCGCGGCATTGCCGCAACTCTCGACTTCGCTGCCGTCGGAATTGTAGACCCGCATGAAGGCATCCGCGCCATTCGCCGCAGGCTCAATCACGATCACCTGATCGCAGCCCACGCCGAAACGCCGGTCCGCAACCGCGCGCGCAGCCGCAGCATCGAGGGCAACCTTTTGATTCCGCGCGTCGAATATCGCGAAATCGTTGCCCAGGCCGTGCATTTTCAGGAAAGCCGTCATTTGGGCGGTATATAGGCGCTGGCCGCGGCGGGGGCCAGTGGGTTGACTGGACTGCCCAAATTTCCAAAAAAACGCCCCTCGCAGAACGCAAAGAGCGGAGTTCCGCAAGATGCAATTCGGCAGGATTATTTTGGGTGTGATGCTGGCCGGCGCCATCGCCGGTGGTTGGACGGCCATGGGGGCGGACAGCGTGAGGAAGCACAAGGTCGCCGATACCGATCCCAATCTCTGGCTCGCCGACATCCATGGCGCCAAGGCCGTGGCTTGGGCGAAGGAGCAGACCGACAAGACTCTCGCTGTCCTGAAATCCGACCCGAACTACCAGGCCGACTACAATTCCCTGCTGAAGATCCTCAACGCCGACGACCGCATCGCCTTCGGCAATCTCGATCACGGCGACGTGTTCAATTTCTGGCAGGACGCGCAGCACACGCGCGGCCTGTGGCGCAAGACCACCATCGCCGACTATGCGAACCCCAATCCGAACTGGACCGTGCTGCTCGACGTCGACCAGCTCGACAAGACCGAAGGCAAGCCGTGGGTATGGCAGGGCGCGGATTGCGCGCCGGGGTTCAAGCGCTGCCTCGTCAGGCTGTCGCCCGGCGGCACCGACGCTTCGGTGGTGCGCGAGTTCGATCCCAACGCCCGGAAGTTCCTGACGGATGGCTTCACACTGCCGGTCGCCAAGTCGAATGCCACCTATGTCGACGCCGACACCATCCTGTTCGGCACCGATTTCGGTCCGGGCACCATCACCAAGTCCAGCTATCCGCGCATTGTGAAGCTGTGGCATCGTGGAGAGCCGCTCACCGCGGCCAAGACGGTCTACGAAGCGCAGGAAAGCGATATCTCCGCGCGACCGGTCGTGTTCCACGGTCCTTACGGCACCATCGCGCTTGTCGAGCGCGGCATCACCTTCTTCACCGGCGAATATTTCTACGTCATGCCGGACGGCTCGACGATGAAGCTGCCTTTGCCGCTGGACGCCGACATCAAGGGCGTGACGCAGGGCAATCTGATCTTCACGCTGCGCAAGGCGTGGACGCCGCAGGGCGGAAAGCAAATTCCGCAAGGCTCGCTTGTAGCGTTCCCGATCAAGCCTTTCGTGATGCAGAAGATGCTGCCGACCTACCAGGTGCTCTACACCCCGGATTCACGCAGCACCATCGAGGATGTCTCGCCGGGCCGCGACGCGGTCTATGCCGCGATCTTCCACAATGTGATCGGATCGATCCACGAATTCCGCCCGGCGGATGGAAAATGGAGCGATGCGACGCTGAAGCTGCCGGAAGGCGGCTCGACCCATATCGTCTCGACCAACGATTGGGGGCCTGAGGCCTATTTCAGCTTCGAGAGCTTCCTCAAGCCGCCGACTGTCTATGCCTATGACGGCAAGGGCGATCCGAAGGAGATCAAGTCCGAGCCCGCGCGCTTCGATGCGAGCAAGGTCGTTTCCGAACAATTCTGGGCGACCTCCGCGGACGGCACCAGGATTCCCTATTTCTACGTTCACCTGAAAGGCCTGAAGGGCCCGGCGCCGACGATCCTCTATTCCTATGGCGGCTTCGAGCTGTCGCTGGAGCCCTGGTACTGGAACGACGGCCATCGCCCGATCGCGCCTTACGATCCGTGGCTGTCCAAAGGCGGTGCCATCGTCGTAGCCAACATCCGCGGCGGCGGCGAGTTCGGCCCGGCCTGGCATCAGGCGGCGATGAAGGAGAAACACCAGCACGCCTTCGACGATTTCGAGGCGGTGGCGGAAGACATCATCCATCGCGGCTTCGCGACGGCGAAACAGATCGGCAGCGTCGGCGCCTCGAACGGCGGCCTGCTCGTGTCGGCCACCATGGTGCAGCGGCCCGATCTCTTCGGCGCGGTGGTTTGCCAGCGTCCCTTGATCGACATGCTGCGCTACACCCAGTTCGGCGCGGGCGCATCATGGGTGGATGAGTATGGCGATCCGGCGATTCCGAAAGAGCGGGCTTACATCGCGAAATACTCGCCCTATGAGAACCTGAAGCCGGGCGTGAAATATCCCCCGGTGCTTTTCATCACCGAGACGAGTGATGACCGCGTCACGCCCATCTGGGCGCGCATGATGGCGGCCAAGATGGAGAAGATGGGCGGCCAGGACGTGATGTTCTACGAATCCACCGAAGGCGGCCACGGCCCCGGCTCGACCCATGCGGAAGAGGCGGAATACTGGGCGCTGTCCTACACCTATCTCGGCCAGAAGCTGGGCCTGACGGGTGCAGGTGGCCCAAAGTCCGCGGCGCATTGACGAAGGGAACCCGGGTCATTTGACTCTGGCCCGGGCCCAAGCCTAAAACCCGCCCGCTTTCCGGAAAGCCCTAAGGACTTTCCGGTCACCGGCCCGGCCGGTGATCGCCCCCAGACAGCGCAGGTGCGCCCTCTGGGGCGTTCGTGCTTTGGCTGTTTGGAGTTTCGATGTTCGACGGTTTGCAGCAGCGCCTCGGCGCCACATTCGACAAGCTCAGAGGGCGCGGCGCGCTCACGGAGAGCGACGTCGATGCGGGCCTTGCCGATATCCGCACGGCCCTCATCGAGGCCGACGTCGCGCTGCCCGTCGTCAAGGATTTCATCGACAAGGTCCGCCCCAAGGCGGTCGGCGAGAACGTCATCCGTTCCGTCACGCCGGGCCAGCAGATCGTCAAGATCGTCCATGACCAACTCGTCGAAACGCTGGGCACGGAAAATTCCACGCTCGACCTGGGCTCGCCGCCCGCGCCGATCCTGATGGTCGGCTTGCAGGGCTCGGGCAAGACGACGACCTCCGCCAAGCTCGCGCTGATGCTGCAGACGCGCGAGAAGAAGCGCGTGCTGATGGCTTCGCTCGATACGCAGCGCCCCGCCGCCATGGAGCAACTGAAAATCCTGGGCGAGCAGGCGGGCGTGCCCACGCTGCCGATCATCGCGGGACAGGGCCCCTTGGAAATCGCCAGGCGCGCGATGGCGTCCGCGAAAGTCGGCGGTTACGACGTTCTCATCCTCGACACGGCCGGCCGCCAGCACATCGACGACCAGTTGATGACCGAAGTCGCGCAGGTGAAGGCGCAGACAAATCCGCATGAGACGCTGCTCGTCGCGGACTCGCTCACCGGCCAGGACGCGGTGAACATCGCCAAGTCGTTCAACGAGCGCGTGAATATCTCGGGCATCATCCTCACGCGCGCGGACGGCGATGCGCGCGGCGGCACGGCGCTCTCCATGCGCAGCGTGACCGGCGCGCCGATCAAGTTCCTCGGCGTCGGCGAAAAGCTCGACGCCATCGAGGCCTTCTATCCGCAGCGCGTCGCCAGCCGCATCCTCGACATGGGCGATGTGGTCAGCCTCGTCGAAAAAGCGGCCGAGACCATCGACAAGGAAAAGGCCGAGAAACTCGCCAGGAAGATGAAGAAAGGCGAGTTCGACATGAACGATCTCGCCGAGCAACTGAAGCAGATGAAGAAGCTTGGCGGCATGTCCGGGGTGCTCGCCATGCTGCCCGGCGTGGGCAAGATGAAGGACCAGCTTGCCACCGCCGGCATCGACGACAAGATCCTGGTGCGTCAGGAAGCGGTCATCTCCTCCATGACCAAGGAAGAGCGCGCCAATCCGGACGTCATCAATGGCTCGCGCAGGAAGCGCATCGCCGCGGGCGCGGGCGTGGATGTGTCGGACGTCAACAAGCTCCTCAAGATGCACCGGCAAATGTCTGACGTGATGAAGAAGATGGGCAAGGGCGGGCGCGCCATGCAGGGGCTCGCAAACATGTTCGGCGGCGGCGGAATGCCGCCCATGCCGCCCGGTCTCAAACGCTGATTGCTTTCGGTTTTTGCAGGTTCAACAGGTTCAACGAAGGAAAGAAAGAATGTCTTTGAAGATCAGAATGTCCCGCGGCGGCACCAAGAAGCGCCCGCATTATTCCATCGTCGTGGCGGATTCCCACTCGCCGCGCGATGGCCGCTTCATCCAGAAGATCGGCTATCACAATCCGCTTCTGCCGAAAGACCACGCCGACCGCCTGAAGCTCGACGTCGAAGTCGCCAAGGAATGGCTGAAGAAGGGCGCCACGCCGTCGGACCGCGTGCATCGCTTCCTCGCCGAAGCGGGCGTGCTGCAGCCGCTGAAGAAGAACAATCCCGAGAAGGCGCAGCCGAAGAAGAAGGCGCAGGAACGTGCCGCCGCCGCCGCCAAAGCGGCTGCCGACGCCGCCGCTGCTCCGGCTGAGGGCGAAGCGCAGGCCTAAGCCGTGGCGCGCGACGTTCTTCTTGGCGTCGTCACCGGCGCATCGGGCCTGAAGGGTGAGGTGAAGGTGAAAACCTTCACCGAAACTCCGCAGAAGCTCGGCGCCTATGGCCCGCTGCATACGAAGGACGGCAGGAGCTTCCGCGTCACATCCGTGCGCGAAGGCAAGGCCGAGGCGGTGGTCGCGCTCGAGGGCGTGACCGACCGCGACAAAGCGGAAGCGCTCAAGGGTGCGGAGCTTTTCATTCCGCGCTCCGCTCTTCCGAAGGAAGCCGCGGATGAGTTCTATCACGCCGATCTTATCGGCCTGCGCGCGGAAGATACCGAAGGCCGGTCCATGGGCACGGTGCGCGCGCTGCACAATTTCGGCGCGGGCGACGTGATCGAGATCGTGCGCGACGATGGCGATGAAGTCTTCCTGCCCTTCACCCGCGAAGTCGCGCAGAAAATAGACATGGAAGGCGGCCGTATCGTCATCGCTGCGCCGGAAGAAATCGAAGCGGGCGAGAAAGGAAGCGTCGAATGAGCGACATCACATTCCGCATGGCCAACGAGGCCGATCTTCCCGTCATCATCGCCATGCTGGCGGACGACGAGATCGCGGAGAACCGCGAGACCTCCGTGCCCGATCATTATCGCGAAGCTTTCGCTGCCATGGCCAAGGAAGTCTTCAACAAGATGCTTCTGGCCGAGCAGGACGGGAAGATTGTGGGCTCGCTGCAGCTCGTCTTCGTGCCCGGGGTGTCGCGCAACGGCACCAAGCGCGCCTTGATCGAAAGCGTGCGCGTGCGCTCTTCGGCCCGCGGCCAGAACATCGGCACGGCGCTGATGAAGGAAGCGATCCGCCTGGCGAAGGAGAACGGCTGCGGCCTCGTGCAGCTCGATTCCGATCTGCGCCGCCCGCGCGCGCATCTGTTCTATCGCCGTCTCGGCTTCGTGCAGAGCCACGCCGGGTTCAAAAAAGCCCTCACATGACCTGGCGTGCCAGCGTGCTGACGCTGTTCCCGGAAATGTTTCCGGGGCCGCTCGGCATTTCGCTCCTTGGCAAGGCGCTTTCCAAGAACATCTGGTCGGTGGACGTGCGCGATATCCGCGAGCATGGCCTCGGCAAGCACCGCACCGTCGACGACACGCCGTCCGGTGGCGGCCCCGGCATGGTGATGCGCGCTGACGTGGCCTGTGCCGCGATCGATGCCGCGCGCGCGGCTAACCCCGACGTGCCGTCGATTTATCTGTCGCCGCGCGGTGCGCCGCTCACGCAGCGACGCGTGCGCGAACTGGCGCGCGGGCCGGGCGCCATCCTGCTCTGCGGCCGGTTCGAAGGGCTAGACGAGCGCGCCATCGAGGCGCGGGATTTGGAGGAGATTTCGCTGGGCGACTTCGTGCTGGCGGGCGGCGAGATCGCGGCCATGGCCCTGATCGAGGCGGCCGTGCGCCTCATTCCCGGCGTCTTGGGGGCGGAGGCCTCGCCCGAGGAGGAAAGCTTCTCCCGCGGGCTCCTCGAATACCCGCAATTCACCCGACCCCAGAGTTTCGAGGGGCAGGACATTCCGGAGGTCCTAACCAACGGAAATCACAAGGAAATCGCCAAATGGCGGCAAGAGGAGGCGGAACGCCTCACCCGGTTGCGGCGGCCCGATCTGTGGACCCTCTTTGAAAAGAAGAAACACTAGGCTATACGGCGCGGCTCCGCGTCCTGTCCGGGCGCGAAACCCATTGAAAAACAACGCCTGCCGGCTGCCAAAAGACCCGAGAGAAGAACAATGAACATCATCCAGGAACTCGAAGCCGAGCAGATGAAGGCTCTTCGCAAGAAGGCCCATCCCGCGTTCCGCCCCGGCGACACGCTGAAGGTCAACGTGAAGGTCGTCGAGCAGAGCTACGACGAGAAGGCCAAGCAGATGAAGACGCGCGAGCGCCTCCAGGCTTTCGAAGGCGTCTGCATCGCGCGCCAGGGCGCGGGGCTGAACGAGAGCTTCACCGTCCGCAAGATCTCTTATGGCGAGGGCGTGGAGCGCGTTTTCCCGATCTTCTCGCCGCTGGTGGACAGCGTGTCCGTGGTCCGCAAGGGCAAGGTGCGCCGCGCGAAATTGTATTACCTGCGCGGACGCCGCGGTAAGTCCGCCCGTATCGGCGAGCGCGTCGAACGCGGCGAAGAGGCCGCCGCCGAAGCGTAAGCAGCGCTTTTTCGCAACACCACGAATTATTCACTTTCGGGCGCTTCCATAGGGCGCGCGCGAGATTATTCTCCGCGCCCCGTTTTTGCAGGCGTGCCGTGAATCGCCACATCGTTCCCGATGAAGTGCTGACCCGTCCGGAGCCGCTCTCCGAGGCGATGGCGCTGGCGCGCGTGCCGGCCACGCCCTTCGCGTTCATCGGTTTTCTGATCAAAAGCCACTTCCGTTCGCGCGTCGTGATCCTTGTCGCGCTCGCGGCGGTGGCGACGGCGATCAACGCGTTTTCGCCGGTGGCGGTGTCGCATCTCATCAACACCATCACCCATGCCGCAAAGAGCCACGCCGATTTCGTCGGCGGTGTTTTGCCGGCGCTTGTCGCGCTGGGCGCGATCTGGCTGACCTCCGCACTCGCCTTCCGCGCCTATGAGTTCGTGGACGTGGAGACAAGCCCGCGCATGCGCGCGCTGGCGCAGAAATATCTCTTCGCCTGGCTGATGGGTCACAGCCCGCGCTATTTCCAGGAGAACTTCGCCGGAAAGCTCGGCCAGAAGGTGAAACAGGCGGGGCAGGCGACCGTCTCCATCCTCAACATCCTCTGCTTCGAGATGGTGCGCGTCTGTCTGGTGCTGATCGTGGGCGGCGTTCTGCTGCTCACCGCGCATGCGATCTACGCCGCCATCCTGGCGGTCTGGACGGTGGTCTATCTTTCCATCGTCATCAGCCTGGCGCGCAAATGCGTGAAGCTGTCCAAGGCGTTCTCCGACGAGGTCTCGACCTCCACCGGGCGGCTCGTCGACGCCATCACCAATGCCGATCTGGTGCGCGCCTTCGCCAAGGCGGCGTATGAGCGGCGGTTCCTCTCCTTCTTCCTCGCCGACGAGATGAACGCGTCGCGGCGCCTGCGCCGCTTTCTCATCATCATGCGCGTGTTCATGTCGCTCGCCATGCAGGCGCTGATGCTGGGGATGGTGGGACTGGCCGGTTACGACGCGCTGGCCGGCAATCTCAATGTCGGCATCTTCGCGATGATCTATCTGCTCACCAACCAGATCACCAACAGCGTGCAGGAGCTTTCCTTCCGCATGCTGGATTATTTCGAACAACTCGGCACGCTGACCGAGGCGCTGGAGCTGGTGAGCCAGCCGCACGAGATCGTGGATGCACCCGGCGCCGCCCCTCTCGTCATCGCCGATGGCGGCATCGTGGTCGAGCACATCCGCTTTTCCCATCCCGACGGCCAGCCGGTGTTCGAGGATCTCTCGCTCGTCATCAAGCCCGGCGAAAAGGTGGGGCTGGTCGGCCCGAGCGGAGCGGGCAAATCGACGCTCGTGAAGCTTCTGCGCCGGCAATATGAGCCCCAGTCCGGCCGCATCCTGATCGACGGGCAGGACATCGCCCATGTCACCTGGGACTCGCTCAACGAGGCGATCGCCGAGGTGCCGCAGACGCCGGGCGTCTTCCATCGGGCGGTGCGCGACAACATCCGCTATGCCCGCGCCGACGCGCCGGACGAGGATGTGATCCGCGCCTCCGTGGACGCTTACGCCCACGATTTCATCCAGGCCCGGGAGACGGGGTATGGGACCATCGTCGGCGAGCAGGGCATCAAGCTCTCCGGCGGGGAGCGCCAGCGTGTCGCCATTGCCCGGGCTCTGGTGAAGAACGCCCGGATTCTGGTTCTGGACGAGGCCACCTCGTCGCTGGATTCGGAGTCCGAACATCTCATCCAGCAGGGGCTCTGGACCCTGATGCAGGGCCGCACCGTGATCGCCATCGCCCACCGGCTTTCGACCATCGCGGACATGGACCGCATCGTCTATCTGGAGAAAGGCCGAATTCTCGAGGACGGGCCGCACCGGGAGCTTCTCGCGCGCGGCGGCGCCTATGCCAGACTCTGGAACCGCCAGATGGGCGGCTTCATCGACGCGGCCTGAATCCGGGCGCCTGTGGACAAATCGTCCAACCCCTGAAAAATCTGCGTTTCTGGCACCGCTCCCCCGTGCGGCGTCTCGGAAAAGCAGTAAAATCAGGCATCAACTGATTCGCCATGAAGGAGCAAATCAATGGCAATGGCTGGAACCGCCAAGACGAAGACTGAAACTGTCAGCACGCGCCAGCTGGCGATGCAGTTGGCCGAAAAGCACGAGATGTCGAACAAGGCCGCGCATGCGTTCCTCGACGACACGATCGCGACGATCACCAAGCACCTGAAGAAGGGCGCGCGTATCCGCCTCAACGGTCTTGGCATTCTCGTCGTGCGCAAGCGCGCCGCCCGCATGGGCCGCAACCCGGCGACGGGCGAGCAGATCAAGATCAAGGCGAGCAAGAAGGTTGCCTTCCGCGCCGCCAAGGAACTGAAGGAAGCCATCTGAGCTTCTTCAATTCCGTGAAGTTCGAAAGCCGGGCAGATGCGATGCATCTGTCCGGCTTTTTCGCATGCGCATGACGGACAATCGCCGCTTCCGCGCGCTCGATGGCTGGCGCGGCATCTGCGCGCTGCTGATCGCGCTGCATCATTTCCCCGCGCGCGGCTTTCTCTATCACCTGCCGCTGGTGCGCAATGCCTGGCTTCTGGTCGACTTCTTCTTCGTGCTGTCGGGCTTCGTGATCGCGCATGCCTATGGCGCCCGGCTGCCGGCCTTCGCTGCAATGAAGACATTCGCCATCCGC
This sequence comes from Rhizomicrobium sp., assembly GCA_051959625.1. Lineage (GTDB taxonomy): Bacteria > Pseudomonadota > Alphaproteobacteria > Micropepsales > Micropepsaceae > Rhizomicrobium. The sequence continues at coordinate 14,412 of JBQCFD010000200.1, read as the reverse complement.
CGCCTCTTCCGGCTGTGGCCGCTGCATGCGGCGTTGCTCGCCGCCTTCATTCTGCTGGAGCTCTATCGCCTTGCCGCGACCGGCAGCGGGTTCTCGGGCGAGCGTTCGGTGTTCGCGATCTTCACCAATCTCGCGCTGATACAGTCACTCGGTATTCATGACGGTCTGACCTGGAACACGCCTGCCTGGGCGGTAAGCACGGAGTTCTGGACCACGATCGTCTTCGCAGCCGTGGTTGTCCTCGCGGGACGCGGCCGCATCGTCGCATCGGCTTTTCTGCTCGCGGCGTCCGTTGCGGTCCTCGCGCTGCATTCGCGCTATGGCATGCGCGAGACGTTCGACTGGGGCATCGCGCGCTGCATCTATGGCTTCTTCCTCGGCGCGCTGCTGTATGAGGCCTGGGCGCGCCGATGGTTCGCATGGATTTCCGGAAATGGCGCGGAGATTTTCGCGGTCGTGCTCGCACTCGCATTTCTGTTGTTCATTCCCGGCGATCGCCCGCTGGAGTATTTTGCGCCGCCGGTCTTCGCGGTGTTCATCGTCGCATTCGCCTCGGATTCCGGTTTCTTGTCGCGCGTCTTCGCGGGGCGCGCACTTCAGGCGCTCGGCCGCTGGTCCTATGCGATCTATCTCGTTCAGATGCTGGTCATCGCGCTCATCGTGTCCGCGCTCGACAGTTTCGCGCCCGGCCACACATTCGCCGCTGCCGATGGCGGCGAAGCCGTTCGTTTGGGCGGCCCGGCTGCGGACGATGCTCTGACGCTTGCCTATCTCGCTCTTGTCGTGGCTATCGCAGCGATCGCATCGCGCGTCGTGGAGAAGCGGGGGCAAGCGCTCGCAGCGCGATGGACCGCGCGAGCCGCCACGGCTTCCCAAGACGCCGCTATCGGGTAACATCGCCCCACGGATCGGGGACCGAATGAACGCCACCACAAGCGTAGAACCACGCCATCAACTTCTGAAGATTCTGGGCATCACATTCGGCGTCGCGGTTGCGGTGGGCGATATGCTGGGCTCGGGCATCCTGCGCGCGCCCAGTTCCATCGCGGCAGCGGTGCCGGATGCCGCGCTCATCATGGGTTTGTGGCTGTTCGGCGCGGTGCATATCGCGATCACCGCGAATGTCTTCACCGAGCTTGGCACCGCGCTTCCCAGATCGGGCGGCGCCTATATCTACGCGCAGCGCGCCTTCGGCGACATCGGCGGTCTCATCGTCGGGTGGTCGAGCTGGCTTGCCTTCGTCGCCGGCATCGCCGCGGCGGCGATTTCGTTCGCGAACTTCCTGCCGCTGGTCTGGCCATGGGCCGGCGCGCACACCATCGGCGTGGCGCTGGCCATGCTGATCGCCTTGTTCGGCGCCAACATCCTGGGCCTGCGCGAAGGCCGCGCGCTGCAGGAGGTCACCAGCCTGTGGAAGGCCGCGATGCTGGCGCTGTTCTGCGTGGCGGCGGCGTTCTTCACGCCGACCTCGCAGCCGTCGCCGGTGATGGCAGCCGCCGGCGCGCCGGTTCTAGGTTTCATGGCGGCAGTCGGGGCCTATCAGCTCATACGCGGCGCTTATGCCGGCTGGGACACGCCGCTGTTCTTCGCCGAAGAGATCGTCAATCCCGGGCGGGACATTCCGCGCTCGATCTATATCGGCCTTGCGATCACCGCCGTTCTTTATCTCGGCGTGAACGGCTCGCTGCTTTATGCGCTTGGCGTCCATGGCGTCGCCGCGACGCCGCTTCCTTTCACCATCGTCGTCGACGCCTTCGGCAAATTCGTCGCCGTGCTGTTCGCGCTCACCGCGATGATCACGGTGGCAAGCTGCGCCAATGCGAACATCATGGGCGGCCCGCGCATCATTTACGCGCTGGCGCGCGAACGGCTGCTGCCGCGATTTTTCGAGAACGTGAATGTCGGCGGTTCGCCATGGGGCGCGATGTTGCTGACGGCACTATTCTGCGTCGGCGTCACCCTGACAGGCACCTTCAATCTCGTCTTCGGATTGATCGGCACGATGAACGCCTTCGGCGGCATCATCATCATCGTGGGGCTTTTCGTGCTGCGCCGCCGCGAGCCGGACTTGCCGCGGCCCTATCGCGCCGTGCTCTATCCGGTGCTGCCGGTCGTGGCGTTGGTCCTGGAGACGACGACACTGCTCCTCTATTCCGCCGCCGACACGACGGGCATCCTCTTTGCGATTGGCCTGTGCCTGGCCTGCATTCCTTTCGCCTTGGTCGCCCGGCGCGGCCGCATCCGCCTGGGCGATCTGGAGGCGAAATAGCGCCGATTCGGGCCTGCGTCCTTCGGCGTCTTGCCGGGTGCAATGCCCCGCGCTAGGAACCGCGCGGCTCCTCGAAACAAAGGATTTTCCACATGGCCCGCAGCAAAATCGCGCTCATCGGCGGCGGACAGATCGGCGGCACGCTCGCCCACCTCGTTGCGTTGAAGGAACTCGGCGATGTCGTGTTGTTCGACATCATGGAAGGTCTGCCGCAGGGCAAGGCGCTGGATCTTTCCCAGGCCGGCCCGATCGAAGGTTTCGATGCGAAGCTGAAGGGCACGAACTCATACGCCGATATCGCGGGCGCCGACGTGGTGATCGTCACCGCCGGCGTGCCGCGCAAGCCGGGCATGAGCCGCGACGATCTTCTGGGCATCAATCTCAAAGTGATGAGCGCGGTCGGCGAAGGCATCAAGGCGCATGCGCCCAATGCTTTCGTGGTCTGCATCACCAATCCGCTGGACGCCATGGTGTGGGCGCTTCGCCAGTTCTCCGGCCTGCCGCATCACATGGTGGTGGGCATGGCGGGCGTGCTGGACAGCGCGCGCTTCCGTCACTTCCTTGCGGAAGAGATGAATGTGTCGGTGGAAGATGTGAGCGCCTTCGTGCTCGGCGGCCATGGCGACACCATGGTGCCCATGCCGCGCTTCTCCACCGTTGCGGGTGTGCCGCTTCCGGAGCTGGTGAAGATGGGCTGGATCAAGCAGGACAAGCTCGACCAGATCATCCAGCGCACGCGCGACGGCGGCGCAGAGATCGTGGGCCTTCTCAAGACCGGTTCGGCGTTCTATGCGCCGGCCACCGCGGGCATCGAGATGGCGCAGTCTTATTTGCGTGACAAGAAGCGCGTGCTGCCGGTCGCCGCTTACGTCAACAACAAATACGGTCTGAAGGACCTTTATGTCGGCGTGCCGGTGGTGATCGGCGCCAAAGGCGTGGAGCGGATCGTGGAGCTTGAGCTCACGGCGGACGAGAAGGCGGCACTGATGAAATCGGCGGATGCGGTGAAGGGCCTTATCGACGCCTGCAAGAAGCTGGACGCGCGTTTGGCATAACGCTTCTCAAAAAAGAAGAGCCTCCGCGGGTGGAGGGGCTTTCCCCGCGGAGGCTCCCTTTACTGGCTCAGGCGATCAAAACCTGATCCAGAGTCCCGGTGCCCAGACCCAATGGCCGCGGCTCCAGTTCCACCGGCCTTCGCGCCATTTGTAGTGGCCGTGATGCGGCATGGCCGGGCGGCGCTCGTAGCGCATCTTCGGCATGTGGCGATGATCGCGCATCGGATCCACATGCGTGTAGTGGCTGCGGCCGTGGTTGTAGGGCGCGGCCGAGGCGGACGTCGCCAGCATGGGCGATGCCGCGCCCAAAACGATCGCCAGCGCGCCGGCCAGTTTCAAACTCTTCTTCAGAACCATCTCGATCTCCTTCTTGCGTTTCGGCACGTTCGAGACATCGGAGACAAATGCGGCGAAACCAGCGCTTCGCCTGCCTTATGTGTCGGCAATTGTCGCCAACGCTTTTCGGTGCGAAAAAGATTTGCAGCGATGAACCGGAGATGAACGTGATTCCGCAGCTCGAGACCGAAAGGCTGATCCTGCGCGGCTGGCGCACCGGCGATTTCGACGCGCTGGCGGCCATCCATGCCGATCCGGATGTGATGACGTTTCTGGGCGGCGTGCAGGAGCGCAACGACGCCTGGCGCGCTTTCGCGGGAATGGTCGGAACATGGGTATTGCGCGGCTACGGCGTCTGGGCGGTGGAGCGCAAATCCGACGGCGCGATGATGGGGCGCGTGGGCATGATCAACCCGGAAGGCTGGCCCGGACTCGAAATCGGCTGGACGCTCGGCAAACCCTATTGGGGCGAAGGCTACGCCACGGAGGCGGCCGCCGCGGCGATGCGCTACGCCTTTCTCACCCAGCCGGTGTCGCGGCTGATCTCCTGCATCGACGAAAACAACACGGCTTCTCAAGCCGTCGCCAAAAGGCTGGGCGAAACGCGCGGGCCGCGCCACATGCTGCGGATCGCGAAAGAGGACATTCCGGTCGAGATCTGGTCGATCTCGCGCGGCCAGTGGGAGAAGCGCCAGGGCGCATCTTGATTTCGGACCGGCCTTGCCGCCATCTGGCGCCATGACGGATTCTCCGCCCGCGGTCTACCGCGACCGCGATTTCTCCTTCTTCGTCTCCAGCCGTTTCCTCTCCACCGTCGCCATGCAGGCGCAGTCGGTGGCCATCGGCTGGCAGATCTACGACATCGAGCGCACGCCGCTGGCGCTGGGACTTGTCGGTCTTTGCCAGTTCGCGCCGATGTTCCTGCTTACGCTTCCGGCGGGCGAAATCTCCGATCGCTTCGATCAGCGGCGCGTGCTCGCCGCTTCGCAGATCGTCGCCGGTCTGTGCTCGGGTCTTTTCCTGCTTATCAGTCTGCTCGCGCCGCGCGACGCGGTGCTGTTCTACGCCGTGCTGATCCTGTTCGGCGCCGCGCGCGGTTTCTCCGGTCCTTCCGGTCAGGCGCTGCTGCCGTTCCTGGTTCAGCCCGAGCGGCTGGCGAAATCGATCGCGCTGTCATCGTCTGCGTTCACGACGGCGGTGATCGCAGGGCCCGCTCTTGGCGGATTTCTCTATGCGCTCGGCCCGGCCGCCACCTACAGCACGAGTTTCGCGAGCTTCCTGATCGCCGCCATTCTGACGAGCACGCTTGGCGGACGCCGGCTCGTGCATGATTCGTCGGTGCAGATGTCGCGCCTGGCGCGCGTGATCGAGGGTGTCCATTTCGTGCGGCTCAGGCCCATCATCATGGGCGCGATCTCGCTGGATCTTTTCGCCGTCCTGCTGGGTGGCGCGGTGGCGCTGCTTCCCGTTTTCGCGCGCGACATCCTGCATGCGGGTCCTGTCGGCCTTGGCGTATTGCGCAGCGCGCCGGCGGCGGGCGCCGCGCTCACCGCTTTTCTGCTCGCCCATTATCCCATCGAGCGGCACAGCGGGCGGCGCATGTTCGCCGCCGTCGCGGTGTTCGGATTTGCGACTATCGCGTTCGGGTTGTCGCGCAACATCTATCTGTCGCTGGCGGCGCTTTTCATCACCGGCGCGTCCGACATGATCAGCGTCTATATCCGGTCGTCGCTGATCCAGTTCGCGACCCCTGACGCGATGCGCGGCCGCGTCAGCGCGGTGAACATGCTCTTCATCGGCGCCTCGAACGAATTGGGCGAGTTCGAGTCGGGACTCACCGCGGCCTGGTTCGGCACCGTTCCGGCCGTGATCCTTGGCGGCATCGGAACGCTTGCGGTGGTGGCGGTCTGGATGAAGCTCTTCCCGCCCTTGCGCAAGGTGGACCGGCTGACGGACGCCGCCGCTACTTCTGGTACACCGGCGTAAGTTCTGCTTGCGCGATGGCGTGTTGCTTGAGCCAGGCGCCGGCATCGGCAGGTGCTGCGCCGGCATCGAGCGGCGCCTTGGCATCGCCCAGCGCCCACAGGGTTATGTGATAGTGATGCACGCCCGAACCTGCGGGTGGGCAAGGGCCGTGATAGCGCGGATTGCCGTTGGAATTGTCGAGATGCCGGGCGCCGTCAGGAAGCTTGCCCGAACCCGCGCCCTGCGGAAGTCCCGTCGCCGAAGCCGGAATATCGACCACGAGCCAATGCCACCATCCGCCGCCGCCGGCATCGGGATCGAACATGGTGATGGCGACGCTCTTGGCGCTGGGAGGCACGCCGCTCCACGTCAGCGCGGGCGAAACATCGCCGCCGCCATAACGGGCGCAGATCTCGTTCACGGGAAACAGCGTGCCCTGCGCGACGTCGGTGCTTTTCAGGTCCATGGCGAAGGCCGGCGTCGCCGCGATAGCCAGCGCAGCCGCAAGAACGAAACGTGTGGCGGTCATGATGTCCTCCTGTGAACGGCGAGCTTGCGAAAGCACGGCATACTGCGCAAGCTGAATGGGGTGGAGAGAGGGGTATTCCATGGGTTTACAGGTCATCGGCGCGGGTTTCGGCCGCACGGGAACAATGACGTTGAAGACCGCGCTCGAGCAGCTGGGCTTTGGGCCCTGTCATCACATGTATGAGGTGATCATTCATCCCGAGCAGGCGGGCTTCTGGGAGCGCGCAACCCGCGGCGAAAAGGTCGACTGGGAAGAGATGTTCGCCGGCTACCGCTCGAGCTGCGACTGGCCGAGCTGCTCGTTCTACAAGGAGCTCGCCGAACGTTATCCCGAGGCGAAAGTCATCCTCACGCTGCGCGATCCCAAGGCGTGGTTCAAAAGCGTGAGCAACACCATCATGGTGAGCTTCAAGGGTCCGATGGTCCTTCCCGACGGCAGGCGCGTCGGTCCGCCGGGCGATTTCGCGCCGCTGCTGGTGGGTCAGAAGACCTTCGGCGGCCGGTTCGACGAGGCCCACATGATCGACGTTTTCAACCGCCACAACGAAGAAGTGCGCCGCACCATTCCGAAAGAGCGTCTGCTCGTGTTCGATGCCGTGCAGGGCTGGGAACCGCTGTGTGCGTTCCTGGGCGTTCCGGTGCCGGCAACGCCGTTTCCCAAAACCAACTCCACGGAGGAGTTTCGGGCGCGCGTGCCGCATTGAAGGCAATTTCCTGACCGCATTGCGGGCCCTTGTTTTTCGCCGTCCACAGCGGCAAATGGCAGGGTCGCCGCAGCGGAATTGAGCCATGAGCAAGAACAAGGTCTATGCGAACGCCCGCGCCGCGCTGGAGGGCGTGGTGTTCGACGGCATGACGGTGATGTCGGGCGGCTTCGGGCTCTGCGGTCTTCCGGAAAATCTCATCGCCGCACTGCGCGATTCAGGCGTGAAAGGCCTTACCGTCGTCTCCAACAATGCGGGTGTGGACGATTTCGGGCTCGGACTTCTGCTGCAGACGCGCCAGATCAGGAAGATGATCTCCTCCTATGTCGGCGAGAACGAAACGTTCGAGAAGCAATATCTCGCGAAAGAGCTGGAGCTCGAATTCAATCCGCAGGGCACGCTTGCCGAGCGCATCCGCGCGGGTGGCGCGGGCATCCCGGGCTTCTATACCAAGACCGGCGTCGGCACGCTGATCGCCGAAGGCAAGGAGCACAAGGACTTCGACGGCGAGACGTATATTCTGGAGCGCGGGCTGAAGGCCGATCTTTCCATCGTCAAGGCATGGAAGGGCGACGCCGAAGGCAATCTCGTCTATCGCGAGACGGCGCGGAACTTCAATCCGATGATGGCCACGGCCGGCAAGGTCACCGTTGCGGAAGTGGAGGAGCTTGTGCCCATCGGCGCGCTCGATCCCAACAACATCCACACGCCGGGGATCTTCGTGCAACGCATCTGCACGGGCACGTTCGAGAAGCGCATCGAAAAGCGAACGGTACGGGAGAACTGATATGCCCTGGACACGCGATCAGATCGCCCAGCGCGCCGCGCAGGAATTGCGGGACGGTTTCTACGTCAATCTCGGCATCGGAATCCCGACGCTGGTGGCGAACTACATTCCCGAAGGCATGACCGTCACCTTGCAATCGGAGAACGGCATGCTCGGCATGGGTCCGTTCCCGCGCGAGAGCGAGATCGATCCGGATCTCATCAATGCCGGCAAGCAGACGATCACAGCCTTGCCGAAGACGTCCTATTTCTCGAGCGCCGACAGCTTCGGCATGATCCGCGGCGGCCACATCAATCTTTCCATCCTGGGCGCGATGGAAGTGAGCGAGAAGGGTGATCTCGCGAACTGGATGGTTCCGGGCAAGCTCGTGAAGGGAATGGGCGGCGCGATGGATCTGGTGGCGGGCGTGAAGCGCTGCGTGGCCATCATGGATCACACGGACAAGGCGGGAAAACCGAAGCTGCTCAAGAAATGCTCGCTGCCGTTGACGGGTGTGCATTGCGTGCAGCGGATCATCACCAACCTCGGCGTGTTCGATGTGGTTCCCGGCGGATTGAAACTGATCGAGACGGCGCCAGGCGTCAGCGAAGAAGAAATCCGCTCCAAGACCGAAGCCACGCTGGTTTCCTGAAGCGGTAGCGCATCTCCCAATATCGTGCATGATGGCTCTCGACGAGAGGGGAATCGCAACCGTCATGTTCGATGCATTGAAGGGCTGGACGCCGGCGCAGAAGCATGTGGTCGCGGCGAGCTATCTCGGCTGGACGCTGGATGCATTCGATTTCTTCCTGCTCGTCTTCGTGCTCAAGGATGTGGCCGCGGAATTTGGCGTGGAGAAATCCGCCGTCGCGGTTGCGATCACCCTGACACTGGCGCTCAGGCCGGTGGGAGCGTTCGTGTTCGGCAGGCTTGCCGACCGCTTCGGCCGCCGCCCGGTCCTGATGGCCGACGTCGGCATCTATTCCATTCTGGGCTTTGCCACGGCCTTTGCCCCGAACCTCACCGCCTTCCTCATCCTGCGCGCGCTGTTCGGCATCGCCATGGGTGGAGAATGGGGCATCGGCGCGTCGCTCACCATGGAGAGCATCAAGCCGGAGGCGCGCGGCGTGGTGTCCGGGCTGCTGCAGTCCGGCTATCCGACGGGCTATCTCATCGCCTCCATCGTGTTCGCCCTGCTCTACAACCACATCGGCTGGCGCGGCATGTTCATGGTCGGCGTGGTCCCGGCGCTGCTCATTCTCTATATCCGGCGCCACGTGCCGGAATCGCCGGGCTGGTCGACCGAACACGCCCGGACCGGAACCGTCTTCGCGGTTCTGAAGCGGCACTGGCAACTGGCGATCTACGCCATTCTGCTGATGACGGCGTTCAACTTCTTCAGCCACGGCACGCAGGACATCTATCCGACCTTCCTGCAGGTGCAGCACCATTTCGATCCGCATGTCACCGGCATCATCGCGGTGATCTACAATATTGGCGCGATCGTGGGCGGCCTGACCTTCGGCTTGTGGAGCCAGCGCGTGGGCCGCAAACGCGCCATCGTCGTCGCCTCGCTGCTCGCCATTCCGGTGACCTATCTGTGGGCGTATTCGCAAACCGCCACGATGCTCGCCATCGGCGCGTTCCTGATGCAGTTCTTCGTTCAGGGCGCCTGGGGCATCATTCCGGCGCATCTGAACGAATTGTCGCCGCATGACGCGCGCGCCACATTCCCCGGCACCGTCTACCAGCTCGGAAATTTCATCGCGTCCTATAACGCGGTGCTGCAGACGAGCATCGCGGCCAAGAGCGGCGAGAATTACTCCTTCGCTCTCGCATCCGTCGCAGTGGCCGCGGCAGTGGCCATCGTCGTATTGACGCTTCTGGGCCGCGAGGCGCGCGACATCAGGCTTTCAGGCTAGCTCGCGCTCACATAGACATCGACGCGGTCGGGCGCGCCGTGGTCGTCGATGCCGCCCAGCGCACGCACGTCGATGCGCTCGGATGGCACGCCGTCCTCGATCAGGATTTGGCGAATGACGAGCGCGCGCTTGAGCGAGAGCCGGCGCGAATCCGAAGACTTGTCGCCCGGCGGACCGCCATAGGCATCGAGCTGCACCCGCGCGGCGCCCGCGCCCAGAAGCGTGTTCAGGTCGTTCGCGATGCCGTGCAGCTTGTTGATCGTGGCATTGCCGGGATCGGTGGCGTTGCGGGCGAACAGGATCTCGCTGCGCTTGGCGAGGTTGCTTTTGGCCCCCGGCGTCTGCTGCGCGGGAACGATGTTGGCCGCGGCGGCCGGAGCCGGCGCTATCGAGGCCTGCTTTTCGGGCTTGGCTTTGCGCGATGTCTGCGATTGCGGCGGATTGGGTTCTCCCGGCGCCAGCGAAAGCGGGATGCCGCCGTCGGCAGCTTCGTCCGGCGCGGGCGGGGCGGCCTCGGCACTCTTCGTGTGTTTCGGCTTGGCTGGTTCCTGCGGTGCGGGCTGCGCCGCCATCAGCGCATCGCCGATCTCCGCGGATGAGGGCCCGGCCTTTTTCGCCGCATGATGATGATGATGATGGCCGGTCGTGGCGCGATGCGCCCCGGGCGGCGTCAGATGAATGACGCCGGGGTAGGGCCCGCGCGGACCCGCCGCATAGAACGAAGGCGCCTGGGAATTCACGGAAATGCCTTCGCCCGGATACATCTGCGCGGAGGCGGCGGTGGCGGAGAGAAGGGCAGCGGTCAGCGCCGCAAGAGCAAGTGTTTTGGTCATCGCGCGGGGAGAATAGTCAGGCCGCCCCATCGTCTCAACTCTTGCCCGCATCTTTCAAAAGCTTCAGGTACTGGCCGTGCAGCGCCTCGTTGGAAGCCAGCACATCGCCCGTCTCCAGCATCTTCTGCTGGTTGTTGAGATCGCTCACCAAGCCTCCGGCCTCGCGCACCATCAAGACGCCCGCGGCGATGTCCCAGGCCTTCAGTCCGCGCTCCCAGAAGGCGTCGTAGCGGCCCGCGGCCACCCACGCCAGATCGAGCGCGGCGGAGCCAAAGCGGCGTACGCCGGTCGTCGTCGCCATCACGGCGGCGAGCTCCGCGTTGAACCTTTCGTGGCCGTCCTTGCCCATGAAGGGAATGCCGGTTGCCGCGAGCGACAGCTTCAACTCCTTGCGCGCGGCGACGCGCAAACGATTGTCGTTCAGGAACGCGCCGTGGCCCTTCTCGGCCGTGAACATCTCGTCGGCGATCGGATTGTAGACGACGCCGGAAACAAGCTGGCCGTCGCGCTCCAGCGCGATGGAGATGGCGAAATGCGGAATGCCGTGCAGGAAGTTCGTGGTGCCGTCGAGCGGATCGATGATGAAGCGGTGCGATTTGTCCGGCCCGTCGATCAGCCCTGTTTCTTCGGTGACGATCGGATAACCGGGACGCGCCTTCTGCAATTCGCCCACGAGAATGCTTTCGGTGCGCTGGTCGGCGACGGAGACGAAATCGCCGGGGCCCTTCACCGAGATCTGCAGGTTCTCCACTTCGCCGAAATCGCGGATGAGCCGGCGCCCCGCCTTGCGCGCGGCGGAGGTCATCACGTTAAGAGCTGGAGAGAGATAGGGCATTCACTGTACCTCAAACATCCTTCGAAGCTCGCTACGCTCGCACCTCCGGATGACGTGCCGAATTTTCGTCATGCTGAGGTGCGCCGCGATAGCGGCGCCTCGAAGCATCAATCCTTGTCCGCGCGGCGCAGATAGGTGCCGTCCTCGGTCTGCACCACGATCTTCTCGCCCGCTTCGATAAAGGGCGGCACCTGGATCTTCATGCCGTTGGCGAGCGTCGCGCCCTTGTAGGACGGCGCCGCCGTGCCGCCACGCAGCACCGGATCGGCCTCGGTCACTTCCAGCACCACGTTCTGCGGCAGCGCGATGCCGATGGCCTTGCCGTCATACATCTGCACCAGCGTCTTCATGCCGTCCTGCAGAAAGCGCGCCTGATCCTCGCCCACGAAATCCATCGAGAGTTCGATCTGGTCGTAAGTGTCCATGTCCATGAACGTCAGCATGTCGCCATTGGCGAACAGGAACTGGAAGTCTTTCTTCTCGAGATAAATCTCCTCGACCGTCTCGTCCGAGCGAAAGCGCTGGTTCAGCTTGGTGCCGACGGTGACGTTCTTGAGCTCGACCTGGTTATAGGCGCCGCCCTTGCCGGGCTTCACCTTCTGCGTCTTGACCGCCATCCACAGGCCGCCGTCGTATTCGATCATCGTGCCGGGCTTGATGTCGTTGCCGGAAATTTTGGCCATAATTGTTATCTGGACCCGCTTTCGCGGGCCGCGGTCCTGTCTGGGTCGAGTTCAAAGAGCGCGCGGGTTCTAGCAACCTCAACCCCGCTTGTCATCCCGGAAACCGAGCGTAGCGAGGTTGTCCGGGACCCATCGAGACGCGGCAAAATGGGTCCCGGCTCTGCTCCGCTTCGCTACGCTGGCCGGGATGACAGGAATAGAGCGTTAAACGCTTTAACCGCCGCTCGCGGGCCGTCCTTGTGGTCCCACACACCGGCGGAAACCGCCAGGAAATCCGCACCCGCATCCACCAGCGGCTTGGCGTTCTCCACGGTGATGCCGCCGATGGCGACGACGGGGACGGTCATCGTCTCCGCCCACCATTTGAGAAGCTCGATATCGGCCACCGTCTTGGGTTCTTTGGTCTGGGTCGGAAAGAATGCGCCGAAGGCGACATAATCCGCGCCCGCTTCGCCCGCCTCGAACGCAAGGTCGCGGCTGTTGTGGCAGGTCACGCCGACGATCGCGTCCTTGCCCACGATCTCGCGTGCTTCGGCATAAGGCACATCATCCTGTCCGATATGCACGCCGTCGGCGCGCAGCATATGGGCGAGATCGGGGCGGTCGTTGACGATGAACGCCACGTCGCGCTTCTGTGCGATGGGCATGAGAATCTCGGCGGCGCGCATGATCTCGCCGTCGCTCACGTCCTTCAGGCGCAATTGCAGGCACGCGACATCGCCGCCATCGAGCGCGCGCTTCAGCTCTTCGGCAAAAGCGCGCGGCTCGAACTTCGGCGGCGTGATGAGATAGAGGCGTGTCATCCTTCGGGGCCCGCGGACGCGGCCACCTCAGGATGACGATACCGCGTCATGGCGAGGTGCATCCTACTCAGCACGCGATCTCTAAAATGATCCTGAGCAGCAATCATTTCAAACGTTCTTTCGATCGTTTCTCTACCAAGTTCAAGTCGTTAGAAGCAGATATTCCGCGCTTGGACGTATTGGCTAATTAAAATATAGTTGATTTGACATGTTCTTTGGGGAGCGAGCATGAGTTGGATAGATCTTGTTGCATGGACGTTTGGAATTGTCGGCGGCATTGCGTCGATCAATCAACTCAGAATTTGGTTCGTCGAGTGGCAGGAAAAGAGAATCGATAGTTTCGCTTCTATCGAGCGGCACGGCATTCAGCTTTTGAAGCAAATAAAAGAGTCAGGGTTCACCCCCGATTTTGTCTTAGGGCTGGGTCGAAGTGGCGCGTTTCTGGCAGGGTGGCTCGCAGGCAATTTAGGAAGTCTTCGTATAGAGGTAATTGATAGAATCCACAAAGATGATCCAAGTGATCCGATGGAGTTTCCTAATGCGAAGGAACAACTTGCATTGTTGAAAAAGATCCACGGTGAAGCAGCACGAGTATTGGTAGTTGAGGGCGCGGCAACACGCGGAGGTACGTTCTATCATTTTGAAAAGATTCGACGCGAATATGTACCCCACTGGCAATGCAAATGCTGCGCGTTGTATAGGGTGGACACCGCAAATGTAAGACTGGAATTTTTTGCGCAAAGCTTAAAAGCGGCACCACTCAAGTATCCTTGGCATAAGACACATGAGTGGCGCGATTTTATCCGCATGCCGCGGTCCGCAAGTCTTCTTTAGCCGCCTCTGTAAATCGATATAACTCTTGCCAGCATTTCTCTGGCGTCTGCATTGCTTCGTTGAAATGAATTTCGTCCAATTATTGATCCGGTTCCACCACCATCCCGAATCGCCCTGGCTTCGTCGAAAATTGAGTTTTCGTCTTTTTTGCCGCCACCCGAAAACACGACAATTCGTCTTCCGTCGAACGCGCTTTTCATTATGTGCCGTACGCGATCAGACAGGGACCCCAAGTTGGTGCCATATTTTTCATACAACTCTGTCAATCCGCTTTGCTCGACATGACTGGTGGGCAACTTAACCTTGATAATGTGGGTTCCAATCAAAGCGGCAATTTGTGTTGCATATGCGCAAACATCTATGGCCGTCTCGCCGGCTGTACTTAGTTCACCACCCCGTGGATAGGACCAGACCACAGTGGGAAGACCATGCTCTTTTGCTTCCGCAATGATCGTCTTTGCATTCTCAATCATTTCGAACGAAGCAGCGGAACCGGGGTAAATTGTCAGACCGACAGCACAACATCCCAGCCTGAGAGCGTCTCGGACGCCAGCCGTAATCGCTTGAGTCTGTGGCGCGCTTTTTGGATAGAGGCCATTGGCATTTGTTAATTTGAGGATGAGCGGAATCTTTCCCGCATATTCGCTTGCGCCCCCTTCAAGCAAGCCCAGCGGAGCTGCAAAAGCGTTTAATCCAGCATCAACCGCTAGTTGGAAATGATATCTTGGGTCGTAAGCTGCTGGATTGGGTAAAAAGCTTTTGTCTGGCCCATGTTCGTAGCCTTGATCAACTGGCAATATGACAACCTTCCCCGTGCCGCCCAAATGACCATGGTTCAAGATGCGTGCGAGATTGGCCTTCGTCCCGGGATTATCGCTC
>JBQCFD010000199.1:0-7541 GCA_051959625.1 Rhizomicrobium sp. | reverse complement strand
TGTTCGGACATTATCTACCATCTGCGTATGCGTCGCCCAATCGGGCTGTCTGGGCGGGGCCGTCGGATCTATCTGTTCGCGACCGGCGCGCAGCCCTTATCACATTTCACCTTGTCGTGGAATGCTACCACGTGTCATTCGACATAGAGATCGGTTGGTGGCAAACTGTCATCGTGCCGTCACAGTCGCAACCTGCGGTGGACGTGCCTGCGACGGCTGCAATCGAGGAAACCATGAAAGGGAGAACCAATCATGTCTCTTGCATCCCATCTTGATGAGTTGCAGCGGAAACACGGTGATATCGAGCGCGAGCTCACCGACGCGATGAACCATCCTTCGGTGGACGACCTCGAAATCGTGAATCTCAAGCGACGCAAGCTGGCAATCAAGGACGAGATTGAAAAGCTGAAGGCTAGCCCGACGACACACTGAAGCTCCTCCAGGCACCATCACCGCAACCCGCCGCGGTGAAACTTCCGGTGGCAAGAAATGCCACCGGCATGGTGCTTTTTAACTGAAATCGGTGGAAAGTTCGGTCGCGGATCTCGCGATCGGCAGAGCTGGCATTTTTCGCGTGGCGGCTGCGGATTTGCCAACCTCGCCTGCCGCCTGCCATTGACAAGCCATCTTTGCTCCGCCACCTCATGCCCGGAACTTTCAGATGAAGGCGGCCGGCATGACCGGATATTTCTCTTCTCCCTTTCCGCGGCGCACGTCGGTCCGCGTGTCGGTCGGCGGCGTGATGGTCGGCGGCGGCGCGCCTGTCGTCGTGCAGTCGATGACCAACACCGACACCGCCGATGTCGACCAGACCGTCGCCCAGGTTGCGGCGCTGCATCGCGCCGGCTCGGAAATCGTGCGCATCACGGTCGACCGCGACGAGAGCGCGGCGGCGGTTCCGCGCATCCACGAGCGACTGTTGCGGCTCGGCATCGATGTGCCGCTGGTCGGCGACTTCCATTATATCGGCCACAAGCTCTTGGCCGATCATCCGGCCTGCGCCGAGGCGCTGGCGAAATACCGCATCAATCCCGGCAATGTCGGCTTCAAGGACAAGAGGGACCGCCAGTTCGCGGCGATCGTCGAGATGGCGATCAGGCATGACAAGCCGGTGCGCATCGGGGTCAACTGGGGCTCGCTCGACCAGGAGCTGCTGACCCGGTTGATGGACGACAACCAGGCGAAGGGCTCGCCGCTCACCGCGCAGGAGGTCACCCGCGAGGCGATCGTCCAGTCGGCGACCCTGTCGGCCGAGATGGCGGAAGAGATTGGGCTCGGCCGCGACAAGATCATCCTGTCCGCCAAAGTCTCCGCCGTGCAGGATCTCATCGCGGTCTACCGGATGCTGGCCGCGCGCGCCGACTATGCGCTGCATCTCGGCCTGACCGAAGCGGGCATGGGATCGAAAGGCATCGTCGCATCCTCCGCCGCGCTGAGCGTGCTGCTGCAGGAAGGCATCGGCGACACCATCCGCATCTCGCTCACGCCGGAACCCGGCGGCGATCGCACGCTGGAAGTGCAGGTCGCACAGGAACTGCTGCAGACGATGGGCTTCCGCACCTTCGTGCCGCTGGTGGCCGCATGTCCGGGCTGCGGGCGCACCACCTCCACCACATTCCAGACGCTGGCGCGCGAAAGTCAGGATTTCATCCGCGACTCCATGCCGGAATGGAAGACGCGCTATCCCGGCGTGGAGACTCTGAACGTGGCTGTCATGGGCTGCATCGTGAACGGCCCCGGCGAATCCAAGCATGCCGACATCGGCATCTCGCTGCCCGGCACCGGCGAAGCGCCGGCCGCGCCGGTCTTCGTCGACGGCAAGAACGTGAAGACGCTGCGCGGCGCCAATGTCGTTCCCGAGTTCAAGCAGATGATGCTCGATTATATCGAGCAGCGCTTCGGCACGGGCGCGGCCGCCAAGCCGCGCGTTCTCGAAAAGAACTGACCTAATTCAGCCCGCGCGTCCGTGCGAACAGCCGCGTCAGGCCCAGCAGCGCATCGATGTTCGGAACCGCCAGCGAAAGCTTCTCCGCGATCTCGCGCGGCGCGGCGAGCAGCGCGTCCGCTTCGACGGGCCGGCCCGCTTCCACGTCCTGAAGCATCGAGGTCTTGAACGCGCCCAGCTTGCGCGTAATCGCGATGCGGTCCTGTCCGCTCTCGCTTATGGCGCAGCCGATATGCCTGCCGATTTCCGCGGCTTCCGCCATCACGCGCAGGGCGAGGCCAAGCACCAGCGGATCGTCGAGGATGCGGTCGCCGGTGGCGCCGGTGATCGCGGAAATGGGATTCATCGTCATGTTGCCCCAGAGCTTGTACCAGATGTTCTGCTGGACATGCTCGCTGCGCACCGCTTCGAAGCCGGCATCGTCCAGCATCGCGCCGATAGTCTTCAGCCGCTCCGACATGCCGCCGCGGGGCTCGCCGAGGATCAGCTTGTTGCCGCCGGTGTGTTGAACCGTGCCGGGCGCGGGCGATGAAGCGGAGGCATGCACGACGCAGCCGATCACGCGCTCGAGCGGAATGGCGCGTTCGATCATGCCGTCCGGATCCACGCTCGCCAGACGCGACGGGGGCAATTCGCCCGCGCCGGTGAGCAGGAACCACCACGGCACCCCGTTCATCGCGGGAATCACGATGGTGCCGGGCCCGCACATTGCGGCGATGGCGGGCGTCACGGCGGCAAGCGCCGGCCCCTTCACGCTGACGATGACGATATCCTGCGGACCGAGTGACGCGGCCTCGTCGCTCGCGCGCACGCGGGCTTCCAATGTCCGTTCCTTTTGCACAAGCCGCCAAGGCCCGCTGCGCAATGCGGAAAGAGTCGCGCCACGCGCCAGCACGCCAACGTCGTGGCCGCGTTGCGCCAGCGTGACTCCCATCCAGCCGCCAATGGCGCCGGCGCCGACAATTCCGATCCGCATCGTTTCCGGTTAGCACATTTCCACCGCCTGCCTTAACCATCGCGATGGCGCAGGGCGCGCGCCAAAAGTCGCGCGCATGGCGGAAATGCCCGATTTTCCTGTATATTTTACTTGGCAAACGACCGGCCTTTCTGGCACAGCGCGCCCATGAAACACGACGCCATCATCATCGGAGCCGGCCACAACGGACTTGTCTGCGCCTTTTATCTCGCCCGCGCGGGCATGAAGGTCCTGGTGCTGGAACGG
Source organism: Rhizomicrobium sp. (assembly GCA_051959625.1). Lineage (GTDB taxonomy): Bacteria > Pseudomonadota > Alphaproteobacteria > Micropepsales > Micropepsaceae > Rhizomicrobium. The sequence goes on along the minus strand of JBQCFD010000199.1, from coordinate 4,374 downwards.
CGCGACATCGTCGGCGGCGCTGCGATCACGCAGGAATTCCATCCCGGCTTCCGCAACTCGATGGCGAGCTATGCGGTGAGCCTTCTCAATCCGAAGGTGATCGCGGATATGGACCTGCATCGGCAGGGCCTGAAGATCGTGGAGCGCACCATCGCCAATTTCCTGCCGCTGCCCGAAGGCGGCGGATTGCAGGTCGGCGGCGGACTGGAACGCACGCAGGCGGAAGTCGCGCGATTCTCGCGCCGTGACGCCGAAAAACTGCCCGCCTATTACGACGCCATCGAGAAGGTGGCCGACGTGTTGCGCGATTTCGCGCTGCGCTCGCCGCCCAATGCCGGCGGCGGCTTGCACGATCTCATGAATCTCGCCGGTCAGGCGCGCGGCGTGGCGAAGCTCGATATCGAAGGCCAGCGCACGCTGTTCGATCTCTTCACCCTCAGCGCGCGCGAATTCCTCGACCGCTGGTTCGAGAGCGACCCGATCAAGGCGGTGTTCGGCTTCGATGCCATTGTCGGCAACTTCGCTTCGCCGTCCGCGCCGGGCTCGGCCTATGTGCTGGTGCATCATCTCTTCGGCGAAGTGAACGGCAACAAGGGCGCATGGGGCCATGCCATCGGCGGCATGGGCGCCATCACGCAAGCGATGAAGCGGGCCTGCGAGGCGCAGGGCGTGGAGATCCGCACCGAGGCGCCGGTGGCGCGCGTGCTGGTGAAGAAGGGAAGGGCGGCGGGCGTCATCCTGGAAGGCGGCGAGACCATCGCCGCGGACCGCGTCGTCGGCAACCTGCATCCCAAACTGCTGTTCACGAAGCTGCTGTCGCCGGAGGAACTCGATCCGGCGTTCGCGCACCGCATCGAGAATTATGTGTCCGGCTCGGGCACTTTCCGCATGAATGTGGCGCTCTCCGAGCTTCCAAAATTCCGCGGCATGCCGGACAGCGGCCCGCATCTCGGCGGCGGAACGATCATCGCGCCGTCGCTGGACTACATGGAGCGCGCCTATGAGGACGCGAAGGCATCCGGCTGGTCGAAAAAACCTGTGGTCGAGGTGCTGGTGCCGAGCGTGCTCGACGATACGCTCGCGCCGCCCGGCAAGCACGTGGCCACATTGTTCTGCCAGCACTTCGCGCCGCAGCTGCCGGATGGCCGCAGCTGGGATGACGTGAAGGACGTGGTCGCCGATCACATCATCGACACGGTGACGGAATATGCGCCCAACTTCCGCGACTCGATATTGGGCCGCGTGGCGCTGACGCCGCTCGATCTGGAGCGCACCTTCGCGCTCGTCGGCGGCGACATCATGCACGGCCGCATGTCGCTTGATCAGCTCTGGGCCGCGCGCCCGGTGCTGGGTGCGGGCGCGTATCGCAGCCCGATCGACGGGCTCTATATGTGCGGCGCCGGCACGCATCCCGGCGGCGGCGTCACCGGTGCACCCGGCCACAATGCCGCGCAGGAGATTTTGCGCGACAGGTCGGTGCTGAAGCGGTTGTTTGGATAAGCGGTCTCGGAACCACGTGAATTATGCGCCCAAACCGTCATCACCGGGTTTGTCCCGGTGATCCATGTTCCAGAGTCCGTGCCTTATCCGGCGCCGTTTCCTGAAAATGGATGGCCGCCACGAGGGCGGCCATGACGATTGGGGACGCGCATCCGACTCCGATTTAGATCCCGCCGATGAAGTCTCGCTTGCCGATCTCCACGCCGTTGTGGCGCAGAATGTCGTAAGCGGTCACGACGTGGAAATAGAAGTTGGGCAACGAGAAGTTCACCAGGAATTGCTGGCCCTTGAAGGTCATTTCGTTGGGGCCGACTTTCAACTTGACGTCGCGGTCTTCGGAGCCGTCGATCTGCTCTTTCTTGATGCCGGCGAGATAGTCCTGCGCCTTCTTCACGCGCGCATGCAGGTCGGCGAAGGTCTTCTCTTCATCCGCCCAGCTCGGCGGTTCCTGACCCGAAAGGCGCGCGAGGCCGCCCTTCACCTGATCGGTCGCGATCTGGATCTGGCGCGACAGCGGCGCCATGTCGGGATAAAGCCGCGCATTCACCAGCACGTTCGGATCGATCTTCTTGGCTTCGCAATGCTCCTCGGCCTTCTTCAGGATATGCGACAGCGTCTTGAGCATCTGCGTGTAAGCGGGAACGGATGCCTGATACATGGAAAAGGACATGTGTTTCCTCCGATGATGTTCGAATGGCGCGCGTTCTAGCATGGGCCGCGAAAGTCCCGGAAACCCTTTGTTGAAAGGGATATTCGCACGCGCAATGCGAAGTGCGAGCCATGTGAAAACTGCAACGCTTATTTCGATTTCAGAAAACGCAGTATGTCGGCGTTGAACTGGTCGGGGTTCTGAAGGAAGGCAAAATGGCTGACCTCCGGCTCGATCAGAAGACCGGAATCCGGCACCCAATCCGCCATGGTGCGCGGCTGGTCGTGCCTGACCATCTCGTCATGATCGGCATCCACAATCCAGGTATGGACCTTGATCTTGGAAAGATCCGCTCGCGTCCAATGGGGTTGCGAATCCCACATATGGGTGATCTGCGCCACGAAGCTCTTGTATTGGGTGGGCGTGGACGAGAGCGCCGCATATTCCTTGCCGGCGCGGGCGATATATTGATCGACTACCGCGCTCGGCGCGCTGTCGACGCCGGAGGGATCGTAGTTCGCGGCGAAGGCGAACAGCTTGGTCAGCCGCCCGGGATGGCGCATGGCGATGTCCAGCCCGATGATCGCGCCGTCGCTCCAGCCGATGAGCGCCACTTTCGGAATCTTCAGGTAGTCGAGCAGGCCGATCACGTCGTCAGCCATCAGGTCGTAGCCATAAGGCCGCGCGTCGCGGGTGGAGCGGCCGTGGCCGCGGCTGTCCATCACGATCACCTTGTAATGCGCCGCCATTAGCGCGCGCACCTGGTTGCCCCAGTAGTTGGCATTGGCGAGCCCGCCATGCACGAACAGCACCGGCTCGCCGGATCCGAATTCCGCGTACCAGATTTTCACGCCGTTCACGGGCGCATATCCGCTCGCGTCTGCTTTGGGCAAGGTGGGCGTTGGCGGCAGGGTCAGCCACGTCTGCGCCGCCAGCGCGGGCGATGCTGTAACGGCGCTCATCGCGAACGAGGCGATTACAGCTATGGCGCACAAAAAGCGGTTCAGAATTTTCATTACATCCCCCCCAGTTCGTCATGGGCCGCCACGGCGGGCGGCCATGACGATCTATGTTCAATTGGCGCCGGCTTCGCCGATCAGCGTAACACCCGCTGCCACCAGCACAACGGCGATGCCTTTCTGGATGAGGCTTCCTTTGGACAAATCTTCGCGGCCCAGGCGAGGCGCGAAGAGGGAGAGCAACACGCCAAAGAGGAATACGAACAGCGATGTCGTTCCGCCGATCGCGGAAACCAGGCTCACCGGCCCCAGCAGCGAAGCCCAACGCGCGGCCAGCCCGCCGCCAAGATTGATCAGCTCGTTGGCGGCGTTGATGCCGATGACCGCGCCGGGGTGCTTGGCGAACATGCCCAGGAATTCCCGCCGGTAATAGGGGATCGCGAGCATCACCCCGCCGAACACCGCTTCGCCGGCGAAATTCCAGAACGTCACCGGCCAGAAGGCGTCCCGAATGGCGAAGAGCTTGAAGATCACCGCCGACACCGCCAGCGTCGCCGTGCAGGCAAGGATGAGCAGCACCGTCGGCAGCTTGAATTTGTGCCGGTGCCCCGGGTCGTAGGAGATGACGATCGCGCTCGCCATCACCAGCAGGCCGCCCACGATGCGCCACAAGGTCAGCGTCTCGTGCAGCACGAAATAGGCGATGGCATAGGTGAACAAGGTGGAGGTCTGGAACAGGGGCGCGATGGTGGTCGCCTCCTCATGCTGCAGCGCGCGAAGGTAGAAATACATCGCCGTCATGTAGAGGAGGCCGGAGAGTGCGGTGACCCACACGCCCGTCGTGCCGATCACGAACACGTCGGTGAACGCCCATATGAGCGGAAGCCCGAGCAGGCCGATCAGCGAAGTGAAGATCAGCAGCGTGCCGACGCCGGTTTCCTTGAAGAACTTCTCGACCAGATATTTGTCGATATGGGTGGACACCGCCCACAGCACGGGTCCGCAGAACGCAAGCGCGATCCAGCTCATGCGCCGTGCTCGCGGATCGCGGCGAGGAATATCTTGCCGAAATCCTTCAGCTTCGCGGCGCCGACGCCGTGCACCATGCCGAATTCGCTCTCGTCGCGCGGGCGGAGCTGCGCCATGTCGATCAGCGAGCGATCGGAGAAGATCACATAGGGCGGCACGCGCTTCTCTTTCGCCAGCCGCATCCGCAGCGCCTTCAGCGCCGCGATGAGCGCCTGATCGGCGTCCGATTGCTCCGCG
>JBQCFD010000198.1:0-3776 GCA_051959625.1 Rhizomicrobium sp. | reverse complement strand
TCGTTCTTCAGATCCAGCCCGACGAAGGCATCAAGATCCGCTTCAATGCCAAAAGACCGGGCCGGGAGATGGCGCTGGAAAGCGTGACGATGGATTTCAAATATTCCGACTGGTTCAACCAGGCGCCCGCCGTCGGTTACGAAACACTGCTCTACGATGTCTTCCTCGGCGACGGCACGCTTTTTCAGCGCGCCGACCAGGTCGAAGCCTCCTGGAAAGTCGTGGATCCAATTCTGAAGAGCTGGGCGGCGCAGAAGCCCACGTCGTTTCCCAACTACACTTCCGGTAGCGCCGGGCCGCAAGCCGCGGAAGAGCTTCTCGCGCGCGATGGCCGCAAATGGCGGGAAATCCGCTAGGGCGCCGATCCGCCAAACAGCGGAACTTTGCCACCCTTGCGGGAGTTATCCCTTGCATCGTTGAACGCGGGAGGCCGCTTTGCTCGGGACTATTCTGATCATCATTCTCATATTGTTGCTTTTGGGCGCCTTGCCATCCTGGCCGTACAGCTCGGGATGGGGTTACTACCCTTCGGGCGGACTGGGACTGGTACTCGTTATCGTTCTGATTCTGGTGCTGCTCGGCAGGATTTAGAACGCAGAGCGCGATCACGCGGAACGGATCGTCCGGTTTGCCGGACGGTCCGTTTTGTTTTGTTCAGTCGGAAAGATGCCCCGCTTCTTCCGGCTCCCATTCCACGCCGAGAACGCCGTTGCGATCGGCGAAGGATTCGATCATCTGGGGCGGCAAGCCCTGACCGTGGCTTGAATACCAGCGCAGCCTGCACCGCACGATCCGCTCCTGGGCAAGACTCACGGCGAACGTCACCGGCTTGAATCCCGCCTTGTCCAGGATCGAGCGAATCTCTTCGTTGGACGGACCGTGACTGTCCAGGCGCAATGTGAGATCGCCGCGATGTTCGCGATAAAGCAGCGGCTCCACATATTTCAAACCTGTCAGCACGCCCAGCGCCACGAGCGTTACGACCGTCCCGAGCAGGAAAAGGCCGGCGCCGAAGATCAATCCAATCACCGTGATGAGCCACATCGTCGCCGCCGTGGTCACGCCGGTAACAAGCTTGTCGCGCCGCACGATGGCGCCCGCGCCAATGAATCCGATGCCGGACAGGATGCCGAGCGGGAAGCGCAACGCATCCATCATCGTGAACGACGACGACGTGTGCCCGGTCACGCCGAGCATCATGTTCGCTTCGATCATGGCGCCGGTGGCGGCGAGACACATGAGGATGGTGGTGCGAAGACCTGCGATGCGGCCGCGTATGCCGCGATCCAGACCGATGACGCCGCCTGCTATCACCGCCGCTGCGACACGCAGCGCGATGTCCTGCCAGGTGACGGCGAGCGGCATCAGACGCGGCCCGCTATGGGGATGTTCGCGCCGGTGATGGCCGATGCTTTTTCCGAAAGAAGGAATTCGATCAGGGCGGCGATCTCCTCCGGCTTTACCCATTTCGAGAAATCGGCTTTCGGCATGTCCTTGCGGTTTGCCGCCGTGTCGATGGTGGTGGGAAGGATCGCGTTCACCGTGATGCCTTCGTCCTTCATCTCGTCGGCCAGCGCTTCGGTGAGTTTCAAAACGCCGGCTTTGGAAGCCGTGTAGGCGCCCATGCCGGTTGCGGCCGGTTTCGCCGCCGCCGCGGCGCCGATGTTCACGATGCGACCGGCCTTGGCTTTTTGCAGATGCGGCAGCGCGGCCTGGCAGGCATTCACGGCGGTTTTCACATTGACCGTGTAGAGGAAGTCCCAGGTTTCGATCTTTCCGCCAGCCAGCTTTTCCCAACGGAAACCGCCCGCGACGTTGATGAGCGCGTAGAGCCCGCCCATCTCCGCCGCCGCCTTGTCGATGGCGGCTTTGGCTTTTGCGGCATCGGAAAGATCGACATTGCCAATCCCGGGTTGTTCCGCGGGAAGGACGCCAAAATCGATGGCCATCACCTTCGCGCCCGCACCGGAAAGTGCCTTGCAAACCGCTGTGCCCAGAGAGCCGGCGCCGCCCGTAACGATGCATGCTTTCCCTGCGAGCGACATGGATTCTTAGTCCTTTCAGGCCGCTTGCGCGCCCGTGGCGGGGTGCGGCTATACTCCTGCCGCCGATATTTCCACAAAGCCGAACGGGAGAAAACCTATGGAAGAGAAGCTCAAATTCTATATCGACGGCAAATGGGTCGATCCCGTCACGCCGAAGACGCTCGAAGTCATCAACCCGGCGAACGAGGAACCGTTCGCGAAGATCAGCCTCGGTTCCAAAGCCGATGTCGACAAAGCGGTCGCCGCCGCGCGCAAGGCCTTCGATATCTTCTCGCAAACGAGCCGCGAAGAACGCGTCGCGCTGCTGCAGAAGATCGTCGCGGTCTATCAGAAGCGTTACGGCGACATCGTGAAGGCCATCTCGATGGAAATGGGCGCGCCGCTCTCCCTGTCGCAGAACGCACAGGCCGCCATCGGCCTCGGCCATCTGACGCAAGGCATCAAGATCCTGCAGGAATATCAATTCGAGCAGGTGAAAGGTTCTTATGCCATTCGCCGCGAACCCGTCGGTGTCGTCGGCATGATCACGCCCTGGAACTGGCCGATCAACCAGATCGCCTGCAAGGTGGTGCCCGCGCTCGCCGCCGGTTGCACGATGATCCTGAAGCCCAGCGAGATCGCGCCGATGAACGCGATCATCTGGACGGAAGTTCTGGACGAGGCGGGCGTGCCGCCGGGCGTGTTCAACCTCATCAACGGCGATGGCCCGACGGTGGGCGAGGCGATGTCGTCGCACCCGGGCATCGACATGATGTCGTTCACCGGCTCGACGCGCGCCGGCATCGCTGTGGCGAAGGCTTCCGCCGATACCGTCAAGCGGGTCGCGCAGGAACTGGGCGGCAAGTCTCCGAACATCATCCTCGACGACGCCGATCTTCAGAAAGCGGTCGTCCGCGGCGTGATGCACATGATGCAGAACACCGGCCAGTCCTGTAACGCGCCCTCGCGCATGTTCGTGCCGAAAGCCAAGCACGACCAGGCCGCCCAGATCGCCAAGGGCGCAGCAGAGAGCGTGAAGGTCGGCGATCCGTTCGCGGAAGGCACGACGATGGGCCCGGTGGTGAGCGAGACACAGTTCAACAAGATCCAGGGCCTCATCAAGAAGGGCATCGACGAAGGCGCGACACTCGTCACCGGCGGCCTTGGCCGACCGGAAGGCCTGAACCGCGGCTACTATGTCCGCCCGACGATCTTCGCGAACGTCACCAACGACATGACCATCGCGCGCGAAGAAATCTTCGGGCCGGTGCTCACGATCCTGCCATATGAAAGCGAAGCGGACGCCATCAAGATGGCGAACGACACGCCATATGGCCTGTCCGGTTATGTGCAGTCGGGCGATATCGACCATGCCCGCAAGGTGGCGTCGCAGATCCGCGCCGGCAACGTGCACATCAACGGCGCTGGCGGCGAGATGAATGCGCCGTTCGGCGGCTACAAGCAGTCCGGCACGGGCCGCGAATGGGGCGAGTTCGGCTTCGAAGAATTCCTCGAAGTGAAGGCTGTGTTGGGCTTCGCGCCGAAGGCCGCGTAAGCCGTTATCACTTGTGTTAAACAAGCGGCTGCCGGCACATCGCCGGCGGCCGTTTTGTCTTGGGGGCAAGACAAGTTCGAAACACGCATCAAGGGTCAATTTACGACGGTGTTCATAACGCGGGTCAGCGTGCGGGTCGGTCTGGCTCTGTCCGATCTGGTGTCGGAAGCGCGCGCGCATTTGACATTGTGGCCGCT
>JBQCFD010000197.1:0-10994 GCA_051959625.1 Rhizomicrobium sp. | reverse complement strand
CACGCCCATCTGCGTCGCCGCAAGATGCGCCGAAAGGCCGATGCGCGGCGCCTTCAGCGCGGGAATGGCGAAGCCTGTAAGCAGGCCGAGCAGGAACAGCAGAACGCCGGTGAAACACAGAAGGGACGTCATGCGCGCCATTGGGGGGAGCCCTTTCGGCCATGTTACAGACTTCGAGTCCGTAATTACCGACTTCCAGTCTGTCCGTCAACCGTGGTAACGAGAACGTCATGATCCGCCAGATCGATCGCAGCGCCGCCACCATCGCCGACATCCTCGCAGCGGCCCGCAAGCTGTTCGCGAGTGACAGCTTCGATGCAACCAGCATTGACGATATCGCGGCGAAAGCAGGCGTGGCGAAGGGCGCGGTCTATCATCATTTCTCATCCAAGGAAGCGATCTTCACCCGCGTGCTGGAAGACGTGCAGGCGGAGATCGCCGCGCTGCCCGTCCCCCCCGCCACGCGCGCGCTGAAGGATCCGCTGGACATGATCGCGGCGGAAACGCTGCGCTATCTGCTGTCGGCCACCGAGCCTTCGCGCAAGCGCATCCTGCTGATCGACGGCCCCGCCGTGATCGGATGGAAGAAATGGCGCGAAATCGACGACCGCTTCTTCGGCGCGGGCGCCAAAGCGGCGATGGCGCATGTCGTCGGCGCGGACGCATCGCCGCGCGAGCTCGACGCGGCGACGCACCTCATGATGGGTGCGGTGATGGAAGCATGCCTGGTATGCGCAACGGCGCCGGACGCGAAGAAAGCCGCGCGCGAGCTTTCCGCGAGCCTGCGAAAAATGCTCGAGGGGTTGCGTCAGTAATTTTGCGTCCTATGTTCGTCGGCAGCGACATCGGAGGAAACGCAATGCTTCAGTGGCAAATCGGCGACGTGAAAGTCAGCCGCGTCGTGGAATCGGAATTGCCGGTCAAACACAAATATTCGTTCTTGCAGCAAGCGACCCCGGAAGCGCTGCGCGAGATGCCGTGGCTCTATCCGCATTTCGTGCAGGAAGACGGTTCCATGGTTCTCTCGATCCATGCGCTGTTGGTGGACGCGCCGGGCCTGAAGCTTGTGGTGGATACCTGCGTCGGCAACGACAAGCCGCGCGCCCTCTTCCGCAATCAGCCACTGCAGACGCAGTTCCTGAGTGATATCGCCGCCGCAGGCTTCCCGCGCGAGAAGGTGGATGCCGTGGTCTGCACGCATCTGCACGTCGACCACGTGGGTTGGAACACGATGAAGGACGGCGACAGATGGGTACCGACCTTCCCGAACGCGCGCTACCTCATCGGCAAGACGGAATATGAGCACTGGATGAAAGGCCCGGAAGGCGAGACGGCGGAGATCATGAACGACTCGGTGAAACCGATCTTCGACGCCGGCGTCGCGCAAACCGTTGAGATGGATCACCACATCTCGCCGGAGATCCGGCTGGTGCCGACGCCGGGGCACACGCCCGGCCATGTCAGCGTGATGATCCAGAGCAAGGGCCAGACCGCCGTCATTACCGGCGACATGATCCATCATCCCTGCCAATTCGGCCGCCCAGACTGGCTCTCGGCATTCGACGGCGACCAGCAGGCCGCCAATGCACGCCGCCACACCATGTTCAAACAATGGGCCGACAAGCCGATCCTCGTCATCGGGACCCATTTCGGCGCACCCACGGCCGGGCACGTGAAGTCTGACGGCGCAGCCTGGCGATTCGAGGCGTAAGCGGAAATTTCTTACAAGACGACGGGATCCCGCCCGTGATTTGATCCGTCCGTATTGAGGGGGATCGTCATGCTACGGAAAATCGGCGCCGTCATCGCCGCGCTCATCGCGTGGACGATTGTCATAATCGTTTTGAATTTCGGATTGCGCTACGGTTTTCCGGGTTATGCCGGCGTCGAAAAGGCGATGACCTTCACGTTCGGCATGATGTGCGCGCGGCTGGCCATCAGTTTTGTGGCGACGTTGTGCGCAGGCGCAACCACAGCGTGGATCGCGCGCGACCGCATCTTGTGGCCGCTCATCACCGGCATCGTGCTGCTGGCGATCTTCATTCCGGTGCATCTGGGAATCTGGGAGCACTTTCCGCTCTGGTATCACCTCACCTTTCTGCCTTCCCTGCCGATCCTTGGCGTGATCGGCGGACGGCTGGTGCGCCCCTAGCGGCCGATTTTGGCGGCGAAGGCGTGCAACGCGCGAACGATCTTCGCTGCATAATCGGGGTTCGCCGCAATGGCGGCGGCATCTTTCTCGCTGCCGAGAAGCGGGATGGTGATGGTTGCGTCGTCACACACATGCATCCCCATCGTATCCACGACGAGACGCAGCGCAGCTTGCGCCGCCACGCCGCGTTCGGAGGCGTGAAAGAACGCGACGGGCTTGCCCGGATGTTCCGGTCCGCTCACGAGCCAGTCGAGCGCGTTCTTCAGGCTGCCGGGAATGCCGCGCGCATATTCCGGACTCGACATCAGCAGGCCGTCGGCCGCGGCGACCTGTGCACGCCAATCCGCCACGGTAGCAGGCAGCGGCTCGACATCATCATCCGGATTGAAGTGCGGCAGCGTCGCGAGGTCTTTGTAGAATTCGATCTCCATGTCGGCCGACTTGAGAAGCGCCGCCGCGTTCAGGAGCGCCGTGTTCGTCGACACCGCGCGAAGGCTTCCGGAAATTGCCAGCAGCCGGATGCTCATTTGCGCAGGTCGAACAGGCGGAATTCCTCCGCGAGGCTGTTCACCGCGTCCACGCCGCCACGCGTGGGATCGTACACGGCCTGCTTCCACGAGATATGATAGAGAACCTGGTGCACATCGCCGTCCCCCGAGGCGGCAAAGGGCAGCAGCAATTCCTCCGAATATTGTTTCGCGCCAGATTCGCGATAGCCCGTGCGCAGGCCGCGACCGATGGCGCCGCGCGCGACATCCGACCAGCGCTGCAACCGCGGCACGCGGTCTTCCGGCCGGGTAAGCGCGATCCAGTCCTCGCCTTTGGGGTCGCGCCCCAATCCTTCAGCGAGTCCCGACCCCATCAAGCGGCAATGCACGCTTTGGCCCGGAATCACGTCGAAGATCGCGACCGCGTGCAACGCCTTTATGATCGCCTTTGGCGAGAAATCGGCGCGCGATGGAAGCGCTTCATCCCGCCACAGGGAGAGCCAGTAATCCACGACGGGCTTGCCGTCGATGCTGGGCGGGCTTTCCTCGAAACAACGGACGGCAACCTGCTTGTCGAAACTCATCACGCAATGCTCACCACCTGAATCCCGTTACGCCCACGCGTTCATCGCCTTCGCCATGTCGAGGTCGTTCTGCGTGACCCCGCCCGCGTCATGCGTGGATAGCGTGACATCCACCTTGTTGTACACATTGAACCATTCGGGGTGGTGATTCATCTTGTCGGCGAGCAATGCCACGCGCGTCATGAACCCGAAGGCTTCGTTGAAGTCCTTGAACTTGAAATTCCTCGCGATGGCTTCGCCGCCTCTTGTTTCCTTCCACCCTTCGAGGGTTTTCAGCGCGGCGGCGCGGGCGTTCGCCTCGAGCTTCTTAACTTTCATGGCTTCCTCCGCTTATGTCAGGCTGTAAACGCGCTCCGGTACGTAGACGCTCCCGTTGGGCGTCAGCGTGCTGGAAAAAAGCGCGAAAGACGAGACTTCAAAAGGAGGCCCCGCATAAAGCGCGTGGTCCGCAAGCCAGTCCATCACCTTGCCCAAGGGTGCCGCGCGCAGGCGGGCAAGTGTCACATGGGGGGTGAACTTCCGCTCGTCCGCTTCCATGCCAATCCGCTGCAACGCGGTTTCGATCTTCCGGTTGAGATGGCCGACGGCCTGAGGGTCATTGATGCCGGCCCACACCGCATGGGGCTTTTTGCCGCCGAATTCCCCAACACCCTTGAGCGCCACGGTAAAGCGCGGCGCCGCGATCGCGGAGAGCGCGTCGTCGATGTCGTTAGCTTCGCGTCCGTCCACCTCGCCGATAAAACGCAAAGTGAGATGCAATTGCTCGCGAGTCTGCCAACGCGCGCCCGGGATGCCCGCCTGGATGAGGAACAAGCCCTGCATCGCGGAATCCGGGATCGCCAGCGCCACGAACAGTCTCATGCCGCGAGCCGCCCCAGTGGCAAGGTGCGCCGGAACACGAGGATCGCCAGTCCGTAAGCCGTGCCGCCGACGATCATCGCCAGGAGCAGGTTCATCTCGTCGCGGAACGGCACGGCGGCATGGTGCAAGGCGATCGCCCCAACATAGGCGCCTCCTCCCGCGGCAATGGCGGCGATCAGCACGGGAAACAGCGCGCGGTGAAACGCATCGTCCAGCGCCAGCAACGTGCGCCTGCGCCCGATCCATGTCAGCACGCCGACATTGATCCACGCGCCCAGGGCCGTTCCCAGCGCCACGCCCGCGATGCCAAGGCCGAAGCCCCAGACGAAGATCACCTTCAGCGCGATGTTGCAGATGAGCGCGGCGATGGTCACGCGCGCGGGCGTCGCCGTGTCATGGCGGGCGTAGAAGGTGGCCTGCACGATGCGCGAGAGCGCGAACGCCGGCAAACCAACGCCATAAGCCGCCAGCGCTATGGCCGACAGCGCGGCGGCGCTCTTGTCGAACGCGCCATGCGCGAAGATCGCGCGCATGATCGTATCCGGGATGACGAGAAACACGGCCGCGAACGGCAGCGTCAAAAGGAGCGACAGCGACGCCGTCCGGTTCTGCGCGTGATCGGACCCCGCGCGGTCACCGATCGCCAGCTTGGCCGACATCTCCGGCAGCAATACCGTACCCAGTGCAATGCCCAGCACGCCGAGCGGCAACTGGTTTATGCGGTCGGCGTAGTAGAGCGCTGTCCGGCTGCCGATGGGCAGAAGGCTCGCGATGATGGTGTCGATGAAGGGCGCCACGAAAACACCCGCCGCGCCGATCGTCACGGCGCCCAGCGCGCGGAAGAATTCGCGGATCTCCGGCGTCCATTTCGGCCACGCGATGCGCAGGCTCAAGCCATCGTGCCGGCGCGCCCACAACATGAAGAACAATTGCATGAAGCCGCCCAGCAACAGGCCCCATGCCGCCGCATAGGCGGCATTCGGAAACCAATGCGACGACAGCAGGCACGCGATCATGCCGATGTTCTGGAAATTCGACCACGCCGCCGCGGCCCAGAATTTGTTGATCGCGTTCAGCATCGCCGAAAGCTGGATGGCGACGACGGTGAGGATGAGATAGGGAAAAGTGACGCGCGCCAATCCGACCGTCAGCGAAAGCTGGCCGGGATTGTCTGCGAAGCCCGGCGCGATCACATGCACCACGAACGGCATGAAGATCAGCGCCAGGATCAGGATCACGAGTTGCGCCAGCATCTGCCAGGAGAACACGCGGTCGGCGAAGAGCGCGGCGGCGTGATGCTCGCCCCGGGCATGCAGCGCCGCGTAGCGCGGCAGGAATGCCGGATTGATCGTGCCTTCGCCGAAGATGGAGCGGAAATAGCTGGGGAACAGGAAGGCCACGATGAACGCATCCGACAGCACGCCCTTGCCCAGCACCCACGCCATCAGGATGTCACGGATGAAGCCCGTGATGCGCGAGAGCAGCGTGAACCCGCCGACGGAGAGAAGCCGCTTGAACATCAGGCTTCGCTCCCCGCTTTTTCCCGCCCGTTTACGGGGAAAGTGCCGAGCGCAGCGAAGGCGGAGGGGACCCCCTCCACCGCTTCGCGGTCTCCCTCCCCTGTGAACGGGGGAGGAAACGAGAGCGCAGCATCATTTCGCATTGCGCGTCCGTGCTTGCGAAACAAGTTTCAAAACATCCGGAAGAATTTTCGACACGATGATCTTCACGCCTGCGGGATTGGGATGGATGTCGTCTTTCTGGTTCAGCTTCGGGTTGAGCGCCACGCCGTCCAGCACGAAAGGATAAAGCAGCACATTGTACCGCCGCGCGAGATCGGGATAGATGGCGTTGAATTTCGCCTCGTATTCCGGCCCGAAATTCTTCGGCGCGCGCATGCCGAGCAGGAGCACCGGAATGTGCTTCGCGGTGAGCTGGGCGATGATCGCCGACAGATTGCGCTCCGTCGAAGCCGGATCAATGCCGCGCAATGCGTCGTTCGACCCCAGCTCGATCATCGCCGCGTCTGGATGATCGGCCAGCGACCAATCCAGGCGGGACAGCCCACCCGCAGAGGTATCGCCCGAAACGCCGGCATTGATGACGGTGGCGTCGATGCCCTTCTTCTTCAGTTCGCTCTGGAGCACCGCGGGGATTTCCGTCCCCGGCGGAAGGCCGTAGCCCTGCGTCAGGCTGGTGCCGAGCGCGAGAATTTTGACGGGCGCGGCGAAGGCCGATGTGGAAACAAGGAGTGTCACGATCAGAACAAAGAACCACGCCAATGACCTTCCCCTCGTGGGGCGGTCAGCGAACGAAGTGAGCCGGGTGGCGGGGCGGTCTCGCAAATGCGCCTCACCCGAAGCGCTGTGCGCTTCGACCTCCCCACAAGGGGGAGGTGATTTCGTTTGCTTGAATCGGATGGAATTCATGCCATATCGCCTATCATGCCCTTGTGCCTTGCGCGACTGCGGGGCCGTCAACGAGCCCTGCATGACCGCTGCCATCGACCTGCATGACATAAGACTCACATTGACCAGCGCCGCTGGCCCGGTGGACATTCTGTCGGGCCTGTCGCTGACGGTTGCGCGGGGCGAGACCCTCGCCCTGCTCGGCCCCTCCGGTTCCGGCAAGTCGTCGCTGCTGATGGTCGCAGCCGGGCTCGAGGCGCCAACCGGCGGCCGCGTCTCCATCGCGGGCACCGACATAACGGCGCTTGGCGAGGACGAACTCGCGCGATTCCGGCGCGAGCATATCGGCATCGTGTTTCAGTCTTTCCATCTGATACCCACCATGACGGCACTGGAGAATGTCGCCGTGCCGTTGGAATTGGCCGGAGCGCGCGATGCCTTTGTCCGCGCGAGAACGGAACTGGAGACCGTCGGACTTGGCCACCGCCTCGATCACTATCCGGGACAGCTTTCCGGCGGCGAGCAGCAGCGCGTGGCGCTGGCGCGCGCAATTGCACCACGGCCTGGCGTGCTCTTCGCGGACGAACCGACCGGCAATCTCGACACGCACACCGGCGAGGAAATCTCCGAGCTTCTGTTCGCGCTGCACGCGCGCGCGAAGACGACGTTGTTCCTGGTCACGCATGAGGAACGGCTGGCGCAACAATGCAGCCGCATCGTCCGCCTGAAGGACGGCCTGATTGTGGCGGACGACCGCAAATGAACACCTTCGCGCTGGCAGCGACATGGGCACGGCGCGAATTGCGCGGCGGGTTGTCGGGCTTTCGCATTTTCTTCGCTTGCCTGGTACTCGGCGTCGCCGCGATTGCCGGTGTCGGCTCGCTGGCCGATGCGATGCTGGCCGGCATGGCATCCCAGGGGCGCGTGCTGCTCGGAGGCGACGTGTCGGTGCAGCTTGTCCATCGCGAGACGACAACGCAGGAACACGCATGGCTCGCGGCACGCGGCAAAGTCTCCGAAATCGCGATGCTGCGTGGCATGGGTTATGCGATCAGGAACGGAAAGGAAGCGGATCGCTCGCTCATCGAGATAAAAGCGATCGACAATGCCTATCCGCTTTATGGCCATACGGATCTGTCGCCTGCGGTGCCGCTCGGCAATGCGCTGAGATGCAACGGCGCCGTTTGCGGCGCGGCGGCGGAGCAGACGCTTCTCGATCATCTGCACATGAAGCTGGGCGATACCCTTCGCATCGGCGCTCAAAATTTTCGCGTGAACGCGGTGCTGAGGACCGAGCCGGACAGGCTTTCCGGTGGCTTCAGCCTTGGGCCGCATGTGATTGTTTCGCGCGCCGCCCTGAATCGCACGGGTCTCGTTACCATCGGCAGTTTGATCGACTACTACTATCGTGTGGCGCTGCCGCGCGGCGCGGATGTGAAGGCGTTCCGCCGCGACGCCGATGCTGTATTCCCGAACGCGGGGTGGGAATTGCACGATCGCACCGATGCCGCGCCCGGCACCCGCCGCTTTATCGAACAGGTGTCGATGTTCCTGACCTTGGTGGGGCTTACCGCGCTCACCGTCGCGGGCGTCGGCGCGGGCCAAGCGGTGAGCGCGTTCCTCGACCGCAAGCGCGCGGAAATCGCCACGCTTAAGTCGCTCGGCGCGGAAGGCGGCCTCATCTTCCTCGCCTTCTTCTTGCAAGTCATGGTTATAGCGTCACTCGCGGTCGTCATCGGTTTGATCCTCGGCGCGATCACGCCCATTGCCGTGGGCTATTTCTTCAGCGACCAAATTCCAGCGCCAGCGATTTATACGGTCTATGCCGGTCCGCTGATCCTCGCCGCGATCTTCGGGCTGCTCTCCGCCGCCGCCTTCTCGATCCCGCCGCTGGCGCGCGCCCGTGAAATCGCGCCCGCAAGTTTGTTCCGCGACATTGTTGCGCCAGCGGATGCACATGGACGTTTGCCATATCTTGTCGCCGCTGTCGTATGCGGCTTGATCGTAATCGCATTGGCGACGGTCATCTCGCCCTATCCGAGTTTCGCGCTATGGTTCATCGCAGGCGCGGCGGGCGCGTTGATCGTCCTGCGGGTCGTGGCGATGGTGTTGCGTTGGGCGTTGCGCCGTTTGCCGCGTCCATCGGATGCAACGTGGCGTTTGGCGCTTGCCAACCTCACCCGACCTGGTGCGGCAACAACATCCGTCGTTGTCGCCCTCGGCCTCGGCCTCACGCTGCTAGCAACGGTAACGCTGCTGGACAACACCATCGCCTCGCAGGTGAAGGACGCCCTGCCCGGCACCGCGCCGAGCTTCTTCTTCGTCGATATCCAGCCGAATGAAACACAAGCGTTCGATGCCACCATCCATCGTTTCAAATCCGCCACCGACTACAAGCGTTCGCCCATGATCCGCGGGCGCATCACCGCATTGAACGGCGTACCGTCGAAAGACGCGAAGGTGGACAAGAGCGCGCGCTGGGTGCTGAACGGCGACCGCGGCATCACCTATGCCACGACGCCACCGGATCATACGCAGATCATGTCCGGCACATGGTGGCCCGCCAACTACCAGGGCCCGACGCAGATTTCGTTCGACGGCGATCTTGCAAAAGGGCTGGGCTTGACGCTCGGCAGCAAGGTCAGGCTCAACGTGCTGGGCCGCGAGCTCACCGGCACCATCACCAGCTTCCGCCACGTGGACTTCACCAATGGCCGCCAGAACTTCGTGATGATCCTGTCGCCGGGCCTGATCGACAAGGCCCCGCATGATTATCTTGCCACCGTCCGCGTGGAAGGCGCCGATGAGGAAGCAATGTATCGCGCCGTCACCGACAAATTTCCGAATGTCTCCACCGTGCGCGTGAAAGACGCCATCGCCGCGGTGAACGGATTGCTGCAACAACTATCCGACGGTGTGCGCGCGGCGAGCCTTGTCACCATCCTTGCCGGATTGTTCGTGCTGGCGGGCGCGATCAGCGCCGGGCAGCGCGCGCGGCTGTACGACTCCACCGTGCTCAAGGTACTGGGCGCGACACGCGCGCGCATCGCCTCGGTCTATGCCATCGAATATGGCTTGATCGGCGTCATCACGGGCGCGATTGCGCTGGCGGCGGGAACGCTCGGCGCATGGCTGGTCGTCAAATACGTCTTCGACGTCAATCTTGTGTTCGATACAGGCGCTGCTCTTCTCACCGTTGTCGGCGGCGGTACCGCGACGCTCCTGTTTGGCCTCGCCGCTGCATGGGCCGCGTTGTCGGCCAAACCCGCTGCCCTGCTTCGCGCGCCCTAGACCCTGTCGAATGCGACGGGATAGACGAGTTTCCACCGGCCTTCGTGCAGCGCGCCACTGCGAAGTTCCAGCGCTTGGAAGTGCGGGCCGTCGTAAGCGCTTTCAAAAGCCTGTGCGGCTTCGACGGAAAAGCCGAAGCGTTTGTAATAATCCGCGTCGCCCAGAACCGCGACAGCATCGAAGCCGAGCGCCTTGCAGCGCGACAGACCTTCGCGGATCAGCGCGGAGCCGATGCCGCGCTTTTGACGATCGACGCGCGCGCTGACCGGGGCCAACGCGGCAACCTTCAGCGTCGCCGGTTCGACCGCAAGCCTGCTGAACAGCACATGGCCGATGATTTCGCCTTCCGCCATCGCCGCCAGTTCCACCGCCACGTCGCCATCGGCGCGCAATTGGGCGATTAAATTCACCTCACCGTCGCCGGAACCGTATTTGCGCGCGAAAGCGGCACGCACCACCTCCGCGATGGCGTCCGCACGGGCGGCGCATTCCTCGACCATGCCAAATGTGACGTCCATGAAATGCGATCTTTTGGCAGGAATCCCAAGGCTTTCGGGAACTTGATACGCAGCCCGGCAATATCCATATTATGCCAGACTCGCCTGATCGGCGAGCAAAGGAGACTTTATGGCTGACTATGACAATCGCATAGCACGCGCCTCGGTGACCGCCGACTATGTCGATGCGGGCCTGCGCGCCTACATGCTGCGCGTCTACAATTACATGCTGGCGGGCCTGGTGGTGACCGGGCTTGCCTCCTACGCGACCTATCTCGCGGCGGTGACGACTGACCCGTCGCAAGCCGCGGCCCGCCTGCCCGGCGGGATCATGCTGACCAGCTTCGGCGTGACGCTCTTCAGCGGCCCCCTGATGTGGGTGCTTCTGTTCGGTTCTCTGGGCCTGGTGCTGTTCCTGAGCTTTCGCATCAACAAGATGAGCGTGGGCGCGGCGACCGGGAGCTTCCTCGGCTATGCGGCCCTCGTAGGCGCGACCTTCGCTTCGCTGTTCGTGGTCTACACCCAAGCCTCGATCGCGCAGGTGTTCTTCATCACCGCCGCCACGTTCGGCACCATGAGCCTGTGGGGCTACACGACGAAGACTGACCTCACCAGCTTCGGCCACTTCCTGTTCATGGGCCTGATCGGCATCATCATCGCCTCGGTGGTGGGCTTCTTCTGGCATTCCACCATGCTGCAGTGGGTGATCTCGG
>JBQCFD010000196.1:0-7866 GCA_051959625.1 Rhizomicrobium sp. | reverse complement strand
CATCCCGGCAAGGGCACGCCTGTCACCCAGCTCGAAATGCGCCGCATCTCGGACGGCGTGAAGATCAACGAGCGCTACAAGACCACAGACAGCCTGGAAAAGGCGTTCATCGAATACCAGACCTACAACTACCTCTATCAGGACGGCGATCACTACGTGTTCATGCAGCCGGAGACGTTCGACCAGATCCATGTCGGTCTGGACGTGATCGGCGATTGGGCGCCGTATCTTCAGGAGAACATGGAAGTCCGTCTGGCCACCTTCAACGGAACACCCGTGTCGATCGTGCTGCCCGCGCGCGTGACGCTCGAAGTGGTGGAAACCGAACCCGTGGTGAAGGGCCAGACCGCATCGGGCTCCTTCAAGCCGGCAGTGCTGGCCAACGGCGTGCGCACCATGGTGCCCACGCACATCACGACCGGCACGCGGATCGTCGTGCTGACGGAAGACGGCTCCTATGTCGAGCGCGCCAAGGATTGATGCGGCTCAGACCGAACTCAGCCAGATAATCGCGAAGATCACCGCCAGAAGCACGGTGCTGATGAGAAGCACCGTGAGCACCCGCCCGGACACCACGCCCTGACGCGCCTCCCGGGTATCCACCACATGCTTCACATTGTCTTCGTCCGCCTGGTGGACCGGACCTCGATGTGCATCGCTCATTGTCATACCACGTCGCCGAACACCGGATTTGCGTCCTCTTCCACAACGGCTCCCGGAAAATAGAGTTCCAATCCCGCCGTGGAACCTGTTGCGCAGGGACAGGCGGGGCGGCAGCATGGGCCGAAGGAACCTTCGGGCAGAGCGCATGAGCGAACACGGCCAGATGCTTTCGGAAACCGCGGCCCGCGTTTTCACCGACGCGGCGGCGCTTTCCCGAACTGATGCCGAGCGAACAATTCGCGGCGCCGGTCTCGCGGATGTGATGATGCCGGCGGACGCTGGCGGCTTCGGCGGCGGCTTCGAGGACGCGAACCGCATCTTCTTCGCGGCGGGCGCGGCGGCGCTGGACTATCCCATCGCCGAAGCGATCTTCGACGCGGGCGGAAAGAACTGGGATGCGAAGCGGCGGTTCCGTGCCATGGCGCTGGCGCGCAGCGGCCAGATCGCCGGCGCCATCTCCTCTGCGTTGAATCTTTCCATCGAATACACCCGCCAGCGCCAGCAGTTCGGCAAGCCGCTCGCCGCCTTCCAGGCGATCCAGCAGCAACTCGCGGTCCTCGCGGAAGAAGCCGCGGCGTCGCGCGCAGCCGCAGCGGCAGCGGCCCGCGCGGCGGATCGCGGCGAGGCCGTATTCGAGATCGCGTCCGCCAAGCTCCGCTGCAACATCGCGGCGGGACAGGCGGCGTCCATCGCCCACCAGGTGCATGGCGCCATCGGCTTCACCATGGAATACGACCTGCAGAAATTCACGCGCCCTCTTTGGATGTGGCGAAGCGAATACGGCAACGACCGGCATTGGGCCGATGTGATCGGCAAGCTCGCGGCATCGCGCGGCGCGGATGGATTCTGGCCGGGGCTCACCTCCGGCTTCGCGGCGTGAGCGAGTCTTACGTTCGCGGCGCGGATACGCCTGCGCTTCTGGAGACGACCATCGGCGCGGCGCTCGAGCGCGCGGCAAAGGACTGGCAGCGCCGTACCGCGCTGATTGCGCGCCAACAGAACATCGCCTGGACCTTCGAGGAGCTGAACGCGCGCGCCGACAGGCTGGCGACCGGATTCCTCGAGCTCGGAATCGGCGTGGGCGACCGCATCGGCATCTGGGCTGCCAATTGCGCGGAATGGACTCTCACGCAATTCGCGGCGGCGAAGATCGGCGCCATCCTCGTCACCATCAATCCGGCCTACCGCAAGGCGGAGCTGGAATATGCGCTGAACAAATCCGGCTGCCGCGTGCTGGTGCTGATGGAAGCGCATCGCGGCGTGGCCTTCGCGCTGATGCTGCGCGAGCTGGTGGCTGAGAAGAAACTGCCGCTCCTGGAACAGGCGCTGCTGATCGGCCGGCGCCGGCAGCAGGGCTTCCTGGCCTTTGACGACATCGCGGATACCAAGCCCGACGGGCGCGCAAGCGCGATCGGCGCGCGGCTGAAGCCCGGCGACGCCATCAACATCCAGTTCACCAGCGGCACCACGGGCTTTCCCAAGGGCGCCACGCTTTCCCACCGCAACATCCTCAACAACGGTTTCTTCGTCGGCGAGGCCATCGGCCTTGCGCCGCAAGACAAGCTCTGCATCCCGGTGCCGCTCTATCATTGCTTCGGCATGGTCATGGGCAATCTGGGCTGCCTCACCCATGGCAGCGCGATGGTCTATCCGTCGGAAGGCTTCGATCCGCTGGCGGTGTTGCAAACCGTGCAGGACGAGAAATGCACCGCGCTCTATGGCGTGCCCACCATGTTCATCGCCGAGCTGGGACACACCGATTTCGCGAAATTCGATCTCTCCTCGCTGCGCACCGGCATCATGGCCGGATCGCCCTGCCCCATCGAAGTGATGCGCCATGTCATCGACAAGATGCACATGCGCGAAGTCACCATCGCATACGGCATGACCGAGACAAGCCCGGTGTCGTTCCAGTCCTCGCGCAGCGATTCCCTCGAGCGGCGCGTCTCCACCGTGGGCCGCGTGCTGCCGCATGTGGAAGTGAAGATCGTGGATGCGGAGGGCAACACCGTGCCGCGCGGCACGCAAGGCGAGCTTTGCACGCGCGGCTATTCGGTGATGCTGGGTTATTGGGACGACGAGGCGCGCACCGCCGAAGCCATCGATGCAGAGGGCTGGATGCACACCGGCGACATCGGTACCATCGATGAGGAGGGCTACGGCAACATCACCGGCCGCATCAAGGACATGGTGATCCGCGGCGGCGAAAACATCTATCCGCGCGAGATCGAGGAATTCCTCTATCGCCATCCCAAGGTGGCCGACGTCACGGTGGTCGGCCTGCCGGACGCGCGCTATGGCGAAGAGCTCTGCGCCTGGATCATCCTGAAACCCGGCCAGAATGCGACGGCGGAAGACATCAAGATGTTCTGCGACAACCAGATCGCGCGCTTCAAGGTGCCGCGCTACATCCGCTTCGTGGACGCCTTCCCGATGACCGTGACCGGCAAGATCCAGAAATTCAAGATTCGCGAGGCGATGATGCAGGAGTTGGGTTTGACGGTCCAGAAGACCGCGTAAAACACCGTTGTCATCCCCGGCGAGGCGCGCCAGCGCCGAGGGAAGGGGGCCCAGGTGGGTAGAACTTCTCGACCAAGAAAGCTTTTCCAGATTCTCTAGGCATGAACGGGCTTAACCTAACCACCTGGGTCCCCTTCCCCTCGCTACGCTCGGCCGGGGATGACAACGGTGCTCAACAAGCCGCTGCCACCACAGCTGCCAGGGCGGCCTCACGCTTCGTGGGCGAGCGCGTGTTCTTCAGCGCGTCGGCATAATCTTCCAGCACGCCGTTCTCGAAGGCTTCCACCACGGCCTCGTGCACATAGGACTTGCGGCAGACAGTCGGCGTGTTGGCGAGTTCTTCGGCGGCGTTCTTCACCGCTTCCTTCACCTGACGCTTGCGCCCGGCTTGCGATTTCGCAGGCTCCTGTTTCGACAGCTCTTCCAGCACCGCCGCGCTGGCGCAGAGCGTGCGGAAGTCCTTCAGCGTGATCGCCACTTCCGCGATCTCCTGCAGATAGCGGTTCACGTCCTGCGCATGAACGGGATGAACGCGATCTTCGCCCATGTATTGAAACAGGCGCCTGCCGGGCAGGCGGCGCAGCACTTCGATGGCAGCGATCAGGCGCGGCGCATCGACTTCGCGGTTGAAATCCTTGCCGCCCTTCGCCTTGAAGTGCAGCACGATCCGGCCATCCACCACGCGCACGTTGGACTTGAGCAGGGTGGCCGCGCCGCGCGTGCCGCGCTCCCTCGCATATTCCTCGCTCCCCGCGCGGATCGAGGTGTTGGAGACGAGCTCGATCACGGCGGAGACCGCGAATTCCTTGGTCGCTTCTTCTTCGGCAAGCTTGCGCCCGACGCGGCGGCGGATGCGCGGCAGGGCTTCCACGAACTGCGCGAGCCTTTGCGCTTTCCGCGTTTCGCGCACCTTCTCCCAATCGGCATGATAGCGATATTGCAGCCGCCCTGCCGCGTCGCGGCCGATAGCCTGCAGATGCGCGTGGCTGTCGGCGGCATACATCACATCCTCATAGGCCGGCGGCACAGCGAGTTTCTTCAGTCGCAGCAGAGTTCGCTTGTCCCTGATCGCGCGGCCTCTGGCGTCGAGATAGATGAACCCGTCGCCGCGGCGCTTGCGCGCATAGCGCAACTGTTCCGGGCGCACGATCTTGAGGCCCAGTTTCCGGGCCAGTTCCCGCGTCGTCGGCAGCTTGCGCTTCTCGCTCATGGCGATGCGTAACGCGCCGACATGGCAGATCGGTTCCATTCGCCAAATACAATCCGTCATGGCCGGGCTTGTCCCGGCCATCCATTTTCCAGAGTCCCATCCATTCCTCCACCGCCTCTGGAAAATGGATGACCGCCACGATGGGCGGCCATGACGGTTATAGAGAGGAATGAAAAGCCTCTGCGGCTCCATGCCTTCGCGTGAGGTCTACGCCGCAAATCCCTGCATCGCCGCTGCCAGATGGCGCACGCGTTCCGGGCCGCCCAGCAATTGCCGGTTGAGGCCGATGCGCTTGAACCAATAGTGCAGCCCGAGCAGATCGGTGAACCCCATGCCGCCATGCACTTCAGTGGCGGTGCGCGCGACGAAGCGGCCGATCTCCGACGTATGGGCCTTGGCATGTGCCGCCGTGAGCGAGGCTTCGCTTTCGATGGCATCGAACGCGTGCGCCGCATACCAGACGAGCGAACGGCACGGCTCCAACTCCGCTGCCATCTCGGCGCACATATGCTTCACCGCCTGGAACGAGCCGATCACGCGGTCAAACTGTTTGCGCTCTTTCGCGTAGTCCACCGCCTTCTCGATCATGCGCTGCGAAGCGCCGAGCGTATCGGCGGCAAGCATCACCCACGCCGCATCGCGCATTTCCAGCAGCGCGTCCTTCGGTTTGCCGTCTTTCAGCGGCTGCGCGTCGGCGTTGTCGAATTGCAATTCACCGATGCTGCGCGTGCGGTCGATGGTTTCGAGCGCGATGTGTTTCACGCCTTTGCTCTTGGCATCGACGAGATGCAATCCGCCGGCTTTGTCGGCAACGATGAAGATATCGGCATCCGCGCTGTCGATCACGAACAACGCTTTGCCGGAAAGCTTTCCGCCGCTTACCGTCACGCCCGCGCCATCACGCGCGCCGGACACGCTCTCGCTGATCGCGACACCGGCCAAGGTTTTGCCGCTCGCCAGTTTCGGCAGCCATTCGGCTTGCTGCGCGGGCGATCCCGATTGCATCAACGCCAGCGGCGCCATCACCGCGCTCGCCACAAACGGCACCGGCGCGACGTGACGGCCGAGCATCTCCGACACCAGCGCAGCGTCGAGCAGGTTGAGATCGAGCCCGCCATGCTTTTCCGGAATGAGGATCGCGGGCGCGCCCAGCTCCACCAATCCATCCCACACATCGCGGGCCATGGCATTGGTCTCCGCCGCCTTGCGCGTGCGATCCAGTGGCGCGAGACGCGCAAGCGTGCGCTCCACGCTCTCCTGCATCATCTTCTGGTCTTGGCTCAGTCCGAATTCCATATTTTCTACTCTCTATTTCGTCATGGCCGGGCTTGTCCCGGCCATCCATTTTCCAGAAGCCCATCCATTCCTGCACCGCCTCTGGAAAATGGATGGCGTCCGCACGCTGTCGCTACGGACCGGTGGGCGGCCATGACGGTTGAGGGGGGACAGGCGAAGCATCAGGGGTTCAACCATTCGCCAATTTCGGCGCTCTCGGCATCCCCAGCCCGCGCTCCGAGATGATGTTCTTTTGAATCTGCGCTGTGCCGCCGCCGATGATGAGGCCGAGGTCGAACATATACATCCACTGCCAGCGGCCGTGATTGCGCAAATGCGGGCTCTCGCCATAGAGCACGCCCAACTCACCCAGCACGTCGATGGCGAGCGCCGCAAGCTGATGGTTCAGCTCGCAGCCCTCCAGCTTCACGATCAGCCGCGCGATTCCGACATCGTCGCCCGTCGCCGCCGCTGTCAGCAGGCGCAGGCCGTGAAACTGCATCGCCAGCACGCGCGCCTGCAGCTTCATCAGCCGGTCGCGGAACACCGGATTGTCCATCAGTCTTTCGCCGCCCACCGTTTCGGTCTGCATCAATTCGATGATCTGCTTCAGCCGCGTCTGCCCGGCATTGGGATCGCCCAGCATGCCGCGCTCATGCTTCAAGGTGGCGTTGGCGACGAACCAGCCCTGCCCGCGCCCGGCGACCACCGAATCCTGCGGCACGCGCACATCGGTGAAGAACACTTCGTTGAATTCCGCCGAGCCCGTCATCGTCTTCAGCGGCCGCACCTCGATGCCGGGCGTGGACATCGGGAACAACAGATAAGAGATGCCCTGATGCTTGGCGCGCTCGCTTTCGGTGCGCACCAAACAGAACATCATGTCGGCCTGCGCGGCGGTGGAGGTCCAGATCTTCTGGCCGTTGATGACGAAATCGCGCCCGTCTTCCACTGCCTTGGTTTGCAATGACGCGCGGTCCGATCCCGATCCCGGCTCGCTATAGCCCTGGCACCAGATGATCTCGCCCTTCAGCGTCGGTTCTATATATGTGCGCTTCTGTTCTTCGCTGCCGACTTCGAGAAGCGTCGGCACCAGCATGGAGATGCCCTGCCCGCCCATGCCGCCGGGCGCACCGGCGCGCGTGAACTCTTCGGCGATGATGCGCGATTTGAGGACATCGGGTTCCGCGCCGTAACCGCCATACTCCTTTGGGATAGTGCGCGCGGCGTAACCGTTCTCGATCAGCAGCTTCTGCCACGCCAGTGTTTCGGGGCCGGGGCGGCCCATGCCGCGATCGCGCGGCCACTTGTCTCTGCTGCGTTCGAGGAAGCCGCGCACCTCCATGCGAAACGCCTCATATTCCGGGCTGTAAGCGAGATCCATCTTCCACCTTATTGTTTTCTTGCGCGCGGTTTACGTCACGTCATAAGCGCAAGCGGCTTCCGCGCACGTCAATCTGCGATAAACTCTGCCGCAATCGGAACCATTTGCAAATCGGGAGTGGCCCATGGGCGAAGCTTATATCGTTGCGGCAGTGCGCACCGCCGGCGGAAAAAAAGGCGGCAAGGTCTCGGGATGGCATCCCGTCGATCTCGGCGGAACGATCATCAACGCGCTGGTCGATAAGACGAAGTGCGATCCCGCGCTGGTCGAAGACGTGATCATGGGCTGCGTCAGCCAGGTGGGCGAGCAGGCGATCAACGTCGCGCGCAACGCGGTGCTTGCGTCGAAGCTTCCCGAGAGCGTTCCGGGCACCAGCGTCGATCGCCAGTGCGGTTCCTCGCAGCAGGCGCTGCATTTCGCGGCGCAGGCGGTGATGAGCGGCGCGATGGATGTGGTCATCGCATCGGGCGTGGAAAGCATGAGCCGCGTTCCGATGGGACTTTCTGCGGCGCTTCCCGCGAAAAATGGATTCGGCAACTATAAATCCCCGCGCCTGGAAGAGCGCTATCCGCACATCCAGTTCTCCCAGTTCATGGGCGCGGAAATGATCGCGAAGAAATACGACCAGACGAAGGATCAGCTGGACGAGTTCGCCTACAACAGCCACCAGAAGGCGATCGCGGCGACGGAATCCGGCGCGTTCAAGCATGAGATCGTTCCCATCGAAGTCACGCTGCCGACCGGCGAGAAGGCGATGCACAATGTCGATGAAGGCATCCGTTTCGATGTCAGTCTCGACGGCATCAAGGGCGTG
>JBQCFD010000195.1:0-3029 GCA_051959625.1 Rhizomicrobium sp. | reverse complement strand
CCATGCCGGACATTTCCATCACCCGGCGCAGCGTTTCCTCGCCCCAGCGCCCGCGCGTCTTGGGCGAAGCGCGCAGCGCGTTCACCAGATTGGCGGTGACGGTTTTCACTTCGCCGTGCTGGGCATTGATGGTGTTCAGCGCCTGCTTGATGCCGCCATAGCTTTCGTCACGCGCTTTTTCGATTTCCTTGAGCGCCACGTCATAGGATTTGAGCGTATCGCCCAGCGGCTTCACCAGCGCCTCGATCTCCTTGGTGCGCGCGGCGTGTTCGGATTTCGTCAGCTCTTTCTGGTTCTCGAAATGCTGCGTCGCCTGCTTCAGGAAATGATCGACATTCTCTTTCAGCGTGTCGTTGGCCAGCAGCTTGAACTGCGCCTGCAATTCTTCGCGCAGTTTCAGAAGCTGCTCGGTCTTTTCCGCGCTCGCCTTTTCTTGTGCTTCCAAGGTCGCGCGCAGGCCCGCATGTTCGATGTTGCGCGCGGAAAGATCGGCCTTCGCTTTTTCGAGTTCGGCGCTATCGCGCGCCGCCGCTTCTAGCCGCGCTTCGGCTTTCGCGAGATTTTCGCGCGAGGCAGCCAGCTCCATGGAAAGGTCGCGCGACTGATTGCGCGACGCGATCCACCATCCCAACGCCCCGCCGACGGCGAGCATGGTGACGGCAACAGCGAGAATTTCGATCATATCCATGGGGCTTATCTCCAGCCCCGCACCCTAGGCCGATTCGGGCAGTTCATACACCTTTTGTTCTTATCGGTCTCCAATTGTTTTTCTCTTAAATCAGTTATCCGCCCATCACTTAGCGGCGAAATACATGGCGATAGAAGCGCCAATGAAGAAAAGGCATGCCGCGCAACCGATGGCCCAACAGAACACCGCCATCGAATGGAAGATGAAGACAGCCACGAGCCCAGTTAGCACGCTGGCAAATATACCGAGCCGACAAATTAGAGAGATCGTCTGCAATAGCTGTGGGCGCACGCTATAATGACCTTCGCGCCTTGAAAGCGTGGCTCAATGTGCCTTCGTCGAGATAGTCGAGTTCGCCGCCGACGGGGACGCCGTGAGCGAGGCGCGTCACCTTCACCGTGGAAGCGGCGAGCGCATCCATCAAATAATGCGCCGTGGTCTGGCCTTCGACGGTGGCGTTCATCGCCAGGATGACTTCTTCCACACCATCGCGCACGCGGGCAATCAATGGCGCCATGTTGAGTTTTTCCGGCGTCACGCCATCCAGCGCTGAGAGTGCGCCGCCCAGCACATGATATTTGCCGCGGAACACGCTGGCGCGTTCCAGCGCCCACAGGTCGGCCACATCTTCCACCACGCACAGCACATGCCCGTCGCGGCGCGGATCGCTGCACAGCGAACACGGCGATGTCGTATCGAGGTTGCCGCACACTTCGCAGGTCTTGATCGCCGCCGCCGCATCGCGCATCGCGCTGCCGAGCGGCTCCAGCAACTGCTCGCGCTTCTTGAGCAGCGCCAGCGCCGCGCGGCGCGCACTACGCGGCCCCAGGCCCGGAAGCTTGGAGAGGAGCTGAATCAAACGCTCGATTTCGGGACCGGCCTGAACTTGCGCCACTTATGCGTCCTCGGACGATTCCGGAACTTCGGTCGCGATATCGTCCTGCATCAGGTCGCGCACCGCGATGACTTCCGAACCGGGAAAACGATCCAGCACCGCGCGCACCATCGGTTCCTGCAGCACGGCATCGAGCTTGGCCTGATGCGCGCCGCGCTTGGCTTCGGCAATCGTCGGCGCGCCGCCTTCGCGCGCAACGCTCACCACCCAGCGAATGCCCGTCCAGTCCTTCAGCCTCTGCGCCAGATCGCCGGACAGCGTGGACGGCGCGCGCTGGGACGGACGAAACTCGATACGCCCCTGCTCCATGCTGACCAAATGCATATCGTTTTCGATATGCACTTTCAGCACCGGCGCGCCCTTCGCGATGGCGAGCGCCGCGATGTCTTCCAGCGTGCGCAACACCGGCGCGTTCTGCACCGAAGCCGTCGGCTCCGGCGCGCGTTGCGCCATCGGTGCTTGCGACGACGAACCAACGGCACGCGCGCCACCGCCGGAAGACGGCGCGGCCGGTCCACGCGGCGCAGGCGCACCATCCATCACATCGCGCACCAGCTTGTCCGTCGGCGGCAGGTCGGCGGCATAGGCCAGGCGGATCAGCGCCATCTCGGCGGCCTTCAACGGATGCGTGCTGTCACGCACCTCGAACAACCCCTTGAGCAGCAATTGCCACGCCCGCGTCAGAGACGGCACCGAAAGCTTGGCGGCCATCTCGGCGGCGCGCTTGGCTTCGGATGAGCCGCCATCAAAAAAGCCTTCCGCGTCCGGCGCGACTTTCAGGCGCGTCAGGAAATGCGTCGTCTCCAGCAGATCCTGCATGACGACCAGCGGATCGGCACCGACATCGTAAAGCTGCGACAGATCGGTGAGCGCGTCGGCGATCTTGCCGGCCATCACCTTCTCAAAGAGGTCGAGCACGCGTCCGCGATCCGCCAGCCCCAACATCCCGCGCACCGACTCGGCAGTGATCGTCTCGCCTTCCTGATGCGCGATGGCCTGATCCAGCAGCGAGAGCGAGTCGCGCACCGAGCCTTCCGCCGCGCGCGCCACCAGCGCCAAGGCGCCGTCCTCGATCTTCACGCCTTCATTGCCTGCGATGACTTTCAGATGCGCGACAAGCTCCGGCGTTTCGATGCGGCGCAGGTCGAAGCGCTGGCAGCGCGACAGCACCGTCACCGGCACCTTGCGGATTTCGGTGGTGGCGAAGATGAACTTCACATGCGGCGGCGGCTCTTCCAGCGTCTTCAGCAGGCCGTTGAACGCCTGCTTGGACAACATGTGCACTTCGTCGATGATGTAAACCTTGTAGCGCGCGCTGGCGGGGGCATAGCGCACGCCGTCGATGATCTCGCGGATGTCGTCGATGCCGGTGCGGCTGGCAGCGTCCATCTCCTGCACATCGACATTGCGGCTTTCGGAAATGGAGACGCAGGGCTCGCACACGCC
>JBQCFD010000194.1:0-11011 GCA_051959625.1 Rhizomicrobium sp. | reverse complement strand
TACACGGCCGCACCACGGCCGGGATGTATCTGGACAAGACATTCCGCGAAGGCTTTGCAGTGCTGGGCAAGCTGGGACTTTCGTTCGATGCGTGGCTTCTGGAGCCACAGCTTCCCGATCTCATCGATCTGGCACGCGCGTCTCCGGACACCACCATCGTTCTCGACCATGTAGGGACGCCGCTCGGCGTGGGCCGCTATCAGGGCAAGCGCGACGAGCGTTTCGATGAATGGAAGAAGAACATCCGTCAACTGGCGAAATGCGAGAACGTGAACGTGAAGCTCGGCGGCTTGCCGATGCCCTTCGCCGGCTGGCGCAAGAGCTGGCACGAGCCCCAGCCTTCGTCCGAGCAACTCGCGAAGGAATGGAAGCCCTATATCGAGACCTGCATCGAGGCCTTCGGGCCGCAGCGCGGCATGTTCGAAAGCAACTTCCCGGTCGACCGCTTCGGCTCGACCTATGTGACCCTATGGAACGCCTTCAAGCGCATCGCGAGGGATTATTCGGCGGACGAGAAGACCGCCCTCTTCAGCGGCACGGCTTCGAAGGTGTACCGGGTCAACCTGACGTAACTCAGCTGGCCAGCGTCCGTGCGAAGGCGGAGATGCCGATCTGGCGGATGCGCTTCAGACGTTCGGCGGCGAGGATCGTTTCGAGTTGCGTCTGTGCGCGCGTCACGTCGTCATTGATGATGATGTAGTCGTATTCGGCCCAGTGGCTGATCTCATCTGCGGCCTTGGCCATGCGCTTCTGGACGACGTCCTCGGCATCCTGCGCACGCGCGCGCAGCCGGCGCTCCAGCTCGTCATGGCTCGGCGGCAGAACAAACACGCTCACCACGTCGTCGCGCGCCTGCTGGCGAAGCTGCTGCGTGCCCTGCCAATCGATATCGAACAGAACGTCCTTGCCGCTTTCGAGCGCATCCATAACGGCCTTCTTCGGCGTGCCATAACGCTGACCGAAGACATGTGCATGTTCGAGGAATTCACCCGCCTTCGCGCGACGCTCGAATTCGGTATCGCTCACGAAAAAATAGTCCTGCCCATCGATTTCGTTGGGGCGCGGCTTGCGCGTTGTTGCCGACACGCTCATCGCGATGGACACGTCGCTCTGCAACAGCCGGCGCGACAGCGTCGTCTTTCCCGCGCCGGACGGCGAGGACAGAACCAGCATAAGTCCCCTGCGCTGCATCGCCCCCTCGCCGGTCATTCCGCGTACTTATTCCACATTTTGGGCCTGCTCGCGGAACTGGTCGATCACGTGCTTCAACGCCAGGCCCACGCGCGTCAACTGGATGTCGGACGACTTCGAGCATAGCGTGTTGGCTTCGCGGTTGAACTCCTGCGCCAGAAAGTCGAGCTTGCGGCCCACGGCCTCGCCGGACGACAGCAGTGCGCGCGCTTCGTGCACATGCGCGTCGAGCCGGTCCAACTCCTCGCGGATATCGGCGCGCGTGGCGAGCAGCGCAACTTCCTGCGTCAGCCGTTCCTCCGAAAGTTGTGTTCCCGAAATCAGCTCCTTCAGTTGCGCGGCGAGGCGATCATGCAGCGCCTTGGGTTGCGCGGCGGCAAGAGCTCCCGCTTCCTTCGTCAGCTTCTCAATTTCTGCGATCTGGGCGTTGAGCACCGCAGCCAGTTTCGCGCCTTCGGTGCGGCGCGCCCGTCGCAACGCATCGAACGCCATGGCGTTGCTCTCCAGCATCGCGGCGTCCCGCGCCGCACGCTCCGCCGGCTCCATGGAGACGGCTTCGTCCTGAACGATCACCCCCTTGAGCGACAGGATCCCATCCACCCGCGCGGGCGCCAGCCCGGTTTCATCCTCGATCTGCTTGGCGAGCCGCACCGCGGCGTTCAAGGCCACCGGGTCCACCCTCAGGCCCTTGTTCTCCTCGCGCGGCTCCATGGTGAGCGTTGCCTGGACATTGCCGCGTTTGAAACGCTCGGATGCGAGCGTGCGCGCGGCGATCTCGATGCCATCGAACCCGGGGGGCATCCGCAGGCGCAACTCCAGCCCGCGGCCGTTGACACTTTTCACTTCCCACCGCCAGCGAGCGGCTTCATGGGCGCCGTGGGACTCGGCAAAGCCCGTCATGCTGATAACGGTCACGAAGGAATCTCCATGGCCCGAATTTAGCGCCTGCGGGGCACGCGGATCAAACCGTGTTCAATGCTGGGCGTCGTGGATCTTGTGCCAGTTGGCGACGTTTTTCTCATGTTCCGCCATGGTCGCGGAAAACACATGGCCCCCGGTTCCATTGGCGACGAAATAGAGATCGTCCGAGCCTTCCGGGTTGAGCACGGCCATGATCGCATCCTTGCCGGGGTTGCAAATCGGGCCTGCAGGGAGGCCCGGAATGACATAGGTATTGTACGGCGTCTGCGCGTCGATCTCGCTCTGGCGGATGCGCCGCCCGATCGGATAGCCCTTCGTAATGCCATAGATGATGGTGGGATCGGACTGCAGCTTCATGCCGATGCGCAGCCGGTTCTCGAACACGGCCGCGATGTGGCGCCGCTCCTCGGGAATGCCCGTCTCCTTCTCGACAATGGAGGCCAGGATGATCGCCTGTTCAGGCGTGGCGATCGGAAGGTTGCCGACACGCGCGGGCCATTGCTCGGCGAGGAGCTTCTCCTGCGCGTCGTGCATCTTCTTTAGCATCGCCTGGCGCGTCTCGCCGCGCGTGAAGAGGTAGGTTTCCGGAAGCAGCGAACCTTCCGGCGGCACGGGACCGGGATTGCCCACCAATGCCGGATCCGCCTTCACCAGATCGTAGATCATCTGGCTGGTGAGTCCCTCCGGGGCAGTGAGCTTGTGTTCAATGGATTTCCCCGAGACGAGGATGGCAGTCACGTCGTCCAGGCTGACATGCGCGGGAAAGCCGTATTCGCCCGCCTTGAGCTCGGTCTGGCGGTTGCGCAGACGCAAGCCGATGCGAAACAGATCCGCGTTGGCGATAACGCCCGCCTGCTGAAGATTTCCGGCGATTGTCGCGACGTGATCGCCCGGCTTCACCATCACGACCTTGTAGGCCGGCAAAGGTCCGGGCGCATCCCAGTTCTGCCGCTCCCAATACCAGGCGCCGCCCGCGATCAGGGCCAGCACGATCAGGATGGCGAGGAAGCGCTTCATGCGCGGGAAGGACTACTGGACCTGCGCCATGATGAGCGAGGCATTCGTGCCGCCGAAGCCAAAGGAATTGGACATCACGGTCTTCACTTCGCGCTTCTTGGCTTTGTGCGGCACAAGATCCATTTTGGTCTCGACTGCCGGATTGTCGAGATTGAGCGTCGGCGGAACGATCTGGTCGCGCATCGCCAGCAGGCAAAAGATCGCTTCCACCGCGCCGGCCGCGCCGAGCAAATGCCCGATGGCGGATTTGGTGGAGGACATCGACACCTTGCCGGCGGCGTTTCCGAGCAGCCGCTCGACCGCGCCCAGCTCGATGCCGTCCGCCATGGTGGAGGTGCCATGCGCGTTCACGTAGTCGATATCCGAAGGTTGAATGCCCGCGCGCTTGAGCGCCATCTTCATCGCGCGAAAGCCTCCGTCGCCGTCTTCCGACGGCGCGGTGATGTGAAAGGCGTCGCCGGAAAGGCCATAGCCCACCACCTCGCCGTAAATCTTGGCGCCGCGCGCCTTGGCGTGTTCGTATTCTTCGAGCATGACCGCGCCCGCACCCTCGCCCATAACGAAGCCGTCGCGATCCTTGTCATAAGGACGCGAAGCTTTCTCGGGCGTGTCGTTGAATGCCGTGGAAAGCGCGCGGCAGGCATTGAAGCCCGCGATGCCCAGGCGGCCGATGGCGGCTTCGGTGCCGCCGGCCAACATCACATCCGCATCATCGAACGCGATGAGCCGCGCCGCATCGCCGATCGCATGCGCGCCTGTGGCGCAAGCGGTAACCACGGCGTGGTTCGGGCCCTTGTAGCCAAAACGGATGGAGGCGTAGCCGGATACGAGATTGATGAGGCGTCCGGGAATGAAAAACGGCGAGATCTTCCGCGGGCCCTTCTCGTGAAGAAGCAGCGCCGCGTCTGCGATGCCGTTAAGGCCGCCGATGCCCGAGCCGATCAAAACGCCCGTGCGGCAGCGATCTTCTTCGGTCTTCGGCACCCAGCCCGAATCGGTGACGGCCTGCTGGCTGGCGGCGAGTCCGAAGGTGATGAACTCATCCACCCGCCGCTGTTCCTTGGGATCGAGCCATTGGTCGGCATTGAAGGTGCCGCCCGTGCCATCTCCACGCGGAACGATGCAGGCGATCTTGGTCGCCAGATCATCGGTCGGGAATTCGGTGATCTTGCGCGCGCCGGATTGGCCCGCGAGCAGGCGGGACCAAGTCTCCTCCACGCCGCATGCAAGCGGCGTGACGAGACCCAGTCCTGTAACCACAACCCTTCGCATGTCTGAGGCGTTCGCCCCGAGCATCAAGCCTGCGACTTGTCGATGAACTTGACCGCATCGCCGACGGTGACGATGGACTCGGCCGCGTCATCGGGAATTTCGATGCCGAATTCCTCTTCGAACGCCATGACGAGCTCGACGGTGTCGAGGCTGTCTGCGCCCAGATCTTCGATGAAGGACGCGTTGTCGGTGACCTTGTCGGCATCCACGTTCAGGTGCTCGACGACGATCTTCTTCACGCGCTCCGCAGTATCGCTCATTGCTCTCTCAAAACCTCTCGTTGTTGCCGGCGACCGCGCTTGGTTTGGGCGCGCGGATCGCAACCTCCTGCTTTCCCGCGCCAAGGCGGTGCCAAGAGATTGCGCGTTTGGTAACACAAAGCCCCTGGAACCGCTACACGCGGTTTAAGCTATTGAAAAAATTATCAGATCATCGCCATTCCGCCGTTGATCTGAAGCGTCTCCCCCGTCACATAGGCCGCCTCTTCCGAGGCCAGATAGACGACGGCGGCGGCGATTTCGGCGGGCGTACCCATGCGGCCGGCCGGAATCTTTCCGAAGACGGCTTGCTTCTGGGCATCGGTCAGCGCGTCGGTCATCGGCGTGGCGATGAAGCCGGGCGCGACACAGTTGACCGTGATGTTGCGGCTGGCCACTTCGGCGGCCAGCGATTTGGACATGCCAACGAGGCCTGCTTTCGCCGCCGCATAGTTGCCCTGTCCAGGGTTGCCGGTCTCCCCCACAACGGAGGTGATGGAGATGATGCGGCCCCAGCGCTTCTTCATCATGCCACGCAATACCGCGCGGGAAAGACGGAAAGCGGCCGTGAGATTGACGGCGATCACCTGATCCCACTCTTCATCCTTCATGCGCATGAATAGATTGTCGCGCGTGATGCCGGCGTTGTTCACGAGGATATCGATGGGCGCGCCGGCGGCAGCTTCCGCAGCCTTCACCAGCGCTTCAACCGAATCCTTGTCGCCGAGATTGCAGGTGGCGACGAAAGCGCGGTTGCCGAGTTCGGTCTTGAGCGATTCGAGTGCTTCGGCGCGCGTACCGGAAAGGACAACAGCCGCGCCTTGCTTGTGCAGCGCCTTTGCGATCTCGCCGCCGATGCCGCCGGAAGCGCCGGTGACGAGCGCGGTCTTGCCTGTGAGATCGAACATCGCGTTTCCCCTTAGAGCGTTTTCGCGAAGGCTTCGATATCCGCCGCGCTGTCCAGCGTGACGGTCTCCAACTCCTTGTCGATACGCTTGACCATGCCGGTCAGGACCTTCGCGCCGCCCGCTTCCACCGTCATCGAAACCCCGTGGCCGCGGAATGCCAGCACGCTTTCCCGCCAGCGCACGCGCCCGGTGATCTGTTCCACCAGCAGCTTGCGAATCGTTTCCGGCGCGTTCACCTCGCCCGCGGTGACATTGGCGATGATCGGCGCGGCCGGCGGATGAATGGTCACCCCGGCCAGCACGTCGCGCATCTTTTCCGCTGCGGGCTGCATCATCGGCGAATGGAAGGGTGCCGAGACGTTCAGCGCCATCGCGCGCTTGATGCCCATGCTCTTGGCGATTTCCGGCGCTTTGTCGATCGCAGCCTTGGTGCCAGAGATCACCACCTGACCCGGTGCATTGTCATTCGCGACGACGCACACCCCGCCCGTCACCGCAGCGCATTCCTTTGCCAGCGCTTCGGCCTGTTCGATCTCCGCGCCGAGCAGCGCGCTCATGCCGCCTTCGCCGACCGGGACGGCCGCCTGCATCGCCTGTCCGCGCGCCTTCAACAGGCGGGCGGCATCGGCAAGCGTGAAGCTCCCGACAGCGCACAATGCGGTGTATTCGCCGAGCGAATGCCCGGCGACGAGTCGCGCATGTTTCGCAAAGTCGAGCCTCGCATCCGTCTGCAGCACGCGAACCACCGCCATGCTGGCGGCCATGATCGCAGGCTGGGCGTTTTCGGTGAGGACCAGATCGCTCTCCGGCCCCTCCCACATGACCCTGGAAAGCTTCTGCGACAGCGCGTCATCCACTTCCTGGAAGACTTCGCGCGCGGCGGGAAACGCATCGGCGAGCGCCTTGCCCATGCCAACCGCCTGGCTGCCCTGCCCCGGAAATATGAAAGCGCGCGTCATGCAAAACCCGATTTGGTGGCGGCGAGACAAATCAATTGGGGCACTTTGTGTCAAGCGGCCTGCCCGATTGCTTGTCGCAGCGCATCCCCGCGGCGATGCGTTTTTGTTCCGCCTGATAGACCTTTTCGAAGAATGGCAGGCGATCCGCGCCGTTATCGGCGTGACTCACATTCAACACATCGCATCTCAACGTCGCGGCCACGAAATGCTGCGTGGCCGATTCCAGTCGCGCGTCGTGGCGGGTCGGCGGCGGCGAATAGATGCCCACCGAATAGATCGTGGCGTGGGGATCGGGTTTGTCTCCCGACTTTTCGTTGATGCCCCTGAAATAGAGCATCCAGTGCTTCGCGTTGTATCCATCGATCGCCAGCGGGTAGAGCGCGAGATTGTACTGCCGCCGCACGCGCTCTTCGTTGAACACCGTGAAGCCCTGGCTGGCGACAAATTTCGCGATGGCGTCTTCCGGCGCGTCGCCATGGCATCTGAAATTGAACGCGAAGTCGGGTGCGAGCTTTTGCTCGCGCCCGCAGCCGGACAGGGAAACCACCGCCATCGCGGCCATGCACAGGGCGGCGCGGCGCACGAAATTCGCTGGATATGACGACATGTCAGCCCGGCGGAGAGACGCGCTTCATGGCCGTCGCCAACAAATCCTCGACCTGGGATTCACGGTCCATCGCATCCTGCAGATTCATGCTCGGTGGCGGAATGTATGCGGACGACGCCCGCGCATTGGCCACCGGGTTGCCGGGATCTGTCGAAGCGAGCGGGATGAACGCGTTGCCTTGATTCTGTTGCGCCGATTGCAGTCCGCCGCTCATCTGTGCCTGCTGCGCATTGGCGATGCCGCTCGATGTCAGCGCCCGTTGGCGCGCATCGAGGCGGCTGGCGTTCGTAGCCTGCACATTGTTCACAAGCGCATACACATTCGCATCCGCCATGCGCGCAGTCTCCATCAGAACGAGAAAAGCGAGCGTGCTGACATCCGATCCCGACGCGCCGAATTTGCGCGCGGCATTTCGCGGCGTTTCATCGGAAAGGAACTGACCGTCGGCTTCGTGCTCGGCTTCGTCCTTGATCCAGGCCTTGGCGTCGCTCGATTGATGCGCCAGGAGCTGCGACTCCAGCGCCAGCGCGCCCGCAGGATATTGCGGAGTGGCGTATGCGGAGCCAGCCATCGCCATCGCGATGCACAATACGAAACTGCACGAGATAAGGCGCATCGCATTCCCTTCGAGGATGCCGGTTACAATAGCACTGCCGCGGGTTTCGGGGCGGAAATAGAGCGCGAAACGGCGGCTATCACAACGACGGTCATAATCAGTCCTGCGGCAAGAGCACCCATGGCGGCGGCATAACCTCCGGTGGCGCCCTTCAAATACCCGACGATTGTGGGACCGAGGAACCCGCCGAGGTTCGCGATGGAATTTACCAGCGCGATGGCGGCTGCGGCCGCGGTGCCCCCGAGGAAGGATTGCGGCAGCGCCCAGAATACCGCCAGCGCCGCATAAATGCCCACGGTTGCGAGGGTGAGCGCGAGCACGGTCCAGAGGCTCGCGCCAAGGAGTGCCGCGGCGATCAGGCTCGCGGCTGCGAGCAGCGACGGAAGGATGACGTGCCGGATACGCTCGCCCCGCCGGTCGCTGAGCCGCGCCCAGCCGATCATGGCGACGATCGTGGCGAGATACGGAATCGCGACCACGAAGCCCGTCTGGAGGTCGTCGAAACCCAATCCCTTCACCATCTGCGGCAGCCAAAGTCCGATACCGTACACACCGAGCACGATGCCGAAGTCGGCGATCGCCAGGACCCAGATGCGGAAATCGGCAAGGCAGTCGCGCAATGCGCCAGGCGGAACAACGTCGCGCGCCAGCGCCGCGGCGATGACCTTTTTTCCTCCCTATTCAGCCACCCCGCTTCGGCAGGTTTGCTCGGAAGATAGACGAGCGTGGCGAAGGCGAGAACAACCGATGGCAGACCTTCGATCAGGAACAGCCACTGCCAGTTCTTCAGGCCCGCCAGCCCGCCCGTGACGTGCAGGATATAGCCCGAGACCGGCGAGCCGACGATGTTTGCAACCATGATCGCCGACAGGAACAGCGCGTTGAAGTGACCGCGCGTCGCCGCCGGAAACCAGTACGTCAGATACAAGATCACGCCGGGAAAGAATCCCGCTTCGCAGGCGCCGAGCAGGAAGCGGGCGACGAAAAAGCTCACCGGCCCTTGCACGAAGGCCGTTGCCATCGAGACCAGACCCCAGGTCAGCATGATGCGGAACAACCAGAACCGCGCTCCGAACTTCTCCATCGCGAGATTCGACGGCACCTCGAAGAAGAAGTATCCGATGAAGAACATGCCCGCGCCCATGCCATAGGCTTCGGCCGTCAATCCGATATCGGAGTTCATGGTCAACGCGGCAAAGCCGACGTTCACGCGATCCAAAAAATTGGCGACGTAAAGCAGCCCCAGAAAGGGGATCAGCCGCCAGGCGCATTTGGAGAAGACGGCTCTTTCGCTCATCGCGCGTCAGGGCAGATGGACGGGTCCGCGGAACTGGCGCAGTTGGGCGGCGAACCAGCTTCCGTCTTGCGGCACATTCATCTTCGCATAAAGCGCCGGCAGACCGAGCCAATGCGTTTGCGGTGCGTGATGATGCGCGCCGTGGAAATTCTGGTTGAGGATCATCCAGCGGAAGAGCTTGGGAAAGGTCGTGTTGCGCGCGTCGCGCCCGGAGTCGAGCGGCATGGCATAGTGCGGCGCGTTGTCGAGAATGGACTGCACGCACCAGCGCGCGGCGATACCGAGCGCGAAGACGGGCCATCGCGCACCCCACATCCATATCGCGAAGGCGAACAGCATGACCTCGCAGAGGAGATCGAACCGGATCGCGCGGCGCTTTTCAGGATTGGTGAATGTGCGCAACGCCGCGTTGCGGAACCACTCCATCTCCGGGCTCTGATCCATGTACCTCACGATGCGCGGCGTCGCCGATATGGGCAGCAGCAGCGGCAAGGGCGCGAGGACGTAGAGAACAACATTGCCGATGACGAGCTGGAAATAATAGACGAGCGCCTTGCCGCCCCACGTCTGTCCCTGGCGCAGCGACTCCGGACGGTCGTAGTCATGGCGATTGAACCCGTGATGGGCGAGATGGCCGAAGCGCATCGTCTCCCACGGATAACCCATGGTGATGCCGAGCAGACGGCCGGCGCGGCGGTTCCAGTTCTCGCCGGCGAACAGATTGCCGTGCATCGTCTCATGCATGAGGCCATAGTGTAGCGGCAGGGTGATCGCCATCAGCGCAACGAACAGCGCGTCCGCCGCGAAGCCGTGCGGCGCGACCTGCGGATAAAGGCCGAAGGCGAGCACGGCGATCGCCGCTACCAGCGCCAGCAGCACCGCGTCGATAGGATGAATTTTCACGCCAGTCCCCGTGGCTGCTCTCATTATGACTCTATGGAAAGGGATAGGTAGCTAAATGGCAACCGCCGCGCCACCGGGCTTTCACGGGGATCGCCGAAAAGCGCCTATTCCGAGGGTCCGAAGAGCCGGTCCAAAGAGAAGGTGACGCCGGTCGGCGGCATGACGCGGAAGATTCCGTTGATCCGCAGGCAGGGCTCGCCGTCCGCCGCGGCCGTGCCCTGCGCGAACAGGAGGTTCTTGGTGATCTTCACCGGCTCCGCCCGGCCCTCGACCCAGGATCCGAGCTTGGCGGGGGCGAGGTAATCGCAGGTCAGGCTCACCGTCGGCATGAAGCCCATATCCTTGCCGCTCTGGAAACGCGAGGCCATCGGCAACAGCATGTCGGCATAGGTCGCCATCATGCCGCCATGCGCGACCTGGCCAGGATTGCAGTGGCGCATCTCCACTCGAAAGCCGAGCGAGAAAATACTGCCGTCCCATTTGCCATAAAGCGGACCGGCCTGCTCGATGAAGCCCATGCTGAAGTTGAGCGGGCGAAAGCCCTCTGGAATATCGGCGGACATGAAGACTCTTGGGTAGCGTCCGCCAAACCCGTAGCGGCGCGATGCGCGCGAGACAAGATCGTAGCGTCACTTCCGCAGCGTCATCCAATGCGCTTTTGCATCAGCGCCGAAGCTGCGCGTGTTTCATCCCACAGCGTATGGACGAGATCGGCGGCAGGCATTTCGCGAATGGCGTTCACCCCCTGCCCCGCCCACAGGGACAACGCATCCGGCGAGCCGGCTTTCGCGGAGGCGGCACGCAACTCGCCCGTGAGAGCGTTCTGTACCGGGTAGGCGGGAATGTCTTTTTCCTCTGCACGGAATTCACGCATGAAGCGGTTCTCGATACCGCGCGCGTAGCGGCCGGAAAAGACGCGCGTGAGGCACGTCGCATCATCGGGTGCGTTTCGCAACGCCTCGCGCCAGGGCTCGGAGATCGTCGCTTCCGGCGAGAGCAGGAACGCCGTTCCGATCTGCACGGCATCGGCGCCGAGAAGAAGTGCCGCCGCGATGCCCGCGCC
>JBQCFD010000193.1:0-7108 GCA_051959625.1 Rhizomicrobium sp. | reverse complement strand
TCACTTCACCACCGCGCCAAGCCAGTTCGTGCAGTCGGCGGTGGCGCGGTTCATCGAGGAAAGCCGGTATGCCGCGCATGTGAAGAACATCCGCGCGCGCTATGCGGAGCGCGCGCAGGCCGTCGTGGAAGCCTGCAGGATGCATCTGCGCGATGTCGCCGTCGTCGAGCCCGCCGGCGGACTGCATCTGGTGCTTCTGTTCCAGCGGCCGATGGATGAAGCGGCGATCTGCGCCGCGGTCGGCGACACGCTTTGCCTGGCGCCATTGTCTCAGTTCTACCATGGCGCCGCCGAACAGCGCGGCCTTGTGCTCGGTTTCGGAACATTGCCGGAGCGGGCCATCCATCCCGGCATCAAGGCCTTGGCCAATGCCATCCGGCTCGTCGGCAATTCTTCTCAGCATTTGCGCGACGCCGTCGAAGCCTGAACCGGGATTCCCTGTCATCGGAGAATGTGCGCTTTCTGGCGGAATCGTGACGCCGTTTCCGAGCCGTTCACGCCGCCGTGACAGTTTTTCGGCATTCCGAAAAAGCAATTGGCTCCATCTTCGCGGCCTATGCGGCCGTCGCGGATTGGGCCGTGCGACGCAGGCAACACCACGATGCCGGAAAAGCCCGTCGTTATTGCATTTCCGGAGCAGGTGCGCGCGATCTCATTTTTGCAACAGCCATGCTTCAGAATATTGGCACCCCGTATTTGTCGTGGATTGGCCCACAGCGCGGTTTCTAACCTCCGCCGCTGAGACGCGGGAAATCTGCTGCCCGTGATCGTTCAATGCTTAAGCCCGAGGGGAAAAATTATGCAAAGTCGCGTTTCCAGGAATTTGA
This sequence comes from Rhizomicrobium sp., assembly GCA_051959625.1. Taxonomy (GTDB): domain Bacteria; phylum Pseudomonadota; class Alphaproteobacteria; order Micropepsales; family Micropepsaceae; genus Rhizomicrobium. Next base: position 6,281 of record JBQCFD010000193.1, on the reverse strand, counting down.
ACTTCCGGTCAGCCTTGCTGCTGGGGGCGGCATCCATCACGACGCTCGCCCTTGCCGCGCCGGCGATGGCGCAAGACCAATCCGTCGAAACCGTGGTTGTCACGGGTTCGCGTATCCCGCAAACCGGCCTCTACTCGACATCGCCCGTGACGTCGCTGGGGCAGCAGGACATGAAGCTCACGGGTACGTCCAACCTGGAGACCGTGCTTCGCTCACTGCCGGCAGTCGTGGCCGACACCGACAACCAGTTCACGAACAATGGTTCGGGCGGTCTGTCGCTGGTCGACCTCCGCGGTCTGGGCAACATCCGCACCTTGGTGCTCGTGGACGGCAAGCGCCTGATGCCGTCTGACACGACGGCGAATGTGGACATCAGCGTGATCCCGCCGGATCTCGTGGACCACGTCGAAGTCCTGACGGGCGGCGCCTCGGCCATTTACGGTTCGGACGCGGTCGCCGGCGTCGTCAACTTCATCCTTCGCAAGGACTTCGAAGGCGCTGAAGTCGATGCCCAATATGGCCAGACGAATTCCAATGACGGCCAGACGACGGACGTCACCGGAATACTCGGCTTCAACTCGGCCAACGGCAAAGGCAACATCACGATCTATGGCGAGTATGAAAACCGCCAGCCGATCTTCCAGGGCGACCGCGATTATTCCAAGACGGCGCTTGCATCGCCTGTCTTCTCGTTGGGCGCTCCATCCTGCGCAGCGGCCGGTTTCCCGACCGTGTTCGGCGGCTTCTGTCCGCTCGGCAGCTCGTCGAGCCAGGAAGGCAACTTCGTTCCGCACGACGGCAACACCTACCACGCCACCGCGTCCAACACCCTGGCGCCGGGAACGACCTTCTACAACTTCAACCCGGTCAACTATTTCCAGACGCCGAACACGAAATACTCGTTCGGCGCGACCGGTCACTACGAAGTGTCGAAGTCCCTGGATTTCTACACCCGCCTGACGTTCTCGGACAGCTTCGTTCCCACGCAGCTTGCACCGACTCCGATCATCTCGAACTTCTCGACGAACTTCGCCAACCCGTTCCTGTCCAACCAGGAGCGCGCGTTGCTGTTCGCCTGCTATCCGGGATGCGCCCCCACCGACACGGCGACCTTCAACCTCAAGCGTCGTCTGGTGGAGAACGGCAACCGCGATCAGACGTTCGACCGCCAGATGTACCAGATGGTCATCGGCGCGAAGGGCGATCTCGGCAGCGGCTGGTCGTATGACTTCTCGGCCCAGTACGGCAAGACGATCGTCACCAGCCGCCTGACGGGCGACGCGAAGTTCAATTCGTTCCAGCAGGGCCTGCTGGTCGGCGGCACCGCCGCCAATCCGGTCTGCCTTGATCCGAGCGGCGGATGCGTGCCGATCAACATCTGGACGACGAACTCCATCTCGCCGCAGGCGGTGGCATTCTTCACGCTGCCGATGGATTCCATCTCGACCGTGGAGCAATGGGACATTCAAGGTTCATTGGTTGGCGATCTCGGTCAGTGGGGAATCCAAAGCCCGTGGGCGAAGAACCCGGTGGCCTTCTCCGTGGGCGGCGAATACCGCCAGGAGCATGGCGGTTTCGAGCCGGACGACAATCTGGGCACCGGCAACGACCTGGGCTTCGGCCAGTCCGCGCCGGTCCATGGCGGCTACAACGTCAAGGAAGCCTTCACCGAGTTGCGCGTTCCGCTCATCGAGAACATGCCCTTCGCCGAGTTGCTGCAGGTCGACGGCGCCTATCGCTACTCGTCCTACAACACCGCGGGTCCCAACTCGACATACAAGTACAGCGCGGAGTGGCAGCCGATCGACGACATCCGCTTCCGCGGATCGGTCGAGCGTGCTGTGCGTGCGCCCAACATCGCCGAGCTTTTCGGAGCGCAGAGCGACTCCGCGAACTCCGGCAAGGATCCGTGCAGCGCCGCAGGCGGTGCGGTCGTCACGACGGCGGCGCTCTGCGAGGCCACGGGCGTTCCCGCCAGCCGCGTGTTCACCGGCGGCTTGAACTGCCCGTCCGGTCAGTGCAACGCGCGCGTCGGCGGCAATCCGAACCTGAAGCCTGAAGTGGCCGACACGAAGTCCATCGGCTTCGTGTTCACGCCGACCTTCATCGACGGGTTCAACGCCACGGTCGACTATTACGACATCAAGGTGGATGGCTTCATCGCACCGGTGCCGCTCGCGACCGTGCTGCAGGAGTGCTACAGCACCACGCTCAACCCGACCCAGGACCCGAACAACCACTTCTGCCAGCTGGTCGAGCGCAACTCCGGCGGCGAACTCTTCGGTCTGCCGGTGCCTCCGGGCGGCGACGTGTTGACGCTCAACTCGAACATCGGCGTCTTCCGCGTGAAGGGCTGGGACTTCGAGTCGAACTACAACGCCGAGTTCGCGGACTGGGGCATGGATTCCAGCTGGGGCGGCTTCGCCATCAACTTCAAGGGCACCTACACGGGAACGAGCGACTTCCAGCCCGATCCCACCAGCGAAGTGCTGAAGTGTGCGGGGCTCTACGGCGATCTCTGCCCGGACAGCGCGCCGACGCCGAAGTGGCGTCATCAGCTGCGCCTGACATGGTTCGATGCCTCGAACGATGTCTCGATCTCGCTGTTGTGGCGTCATATCTCGGAGACGACCTTCGACGAGGTGAAGATCAACGGCCTGGTCGATCCGGTGGACGCGCACATCCCGGCCTTCGACTGGTTCGACCTGTCGGGCACATGGGCGGTGAACGATCGCGTGTCTCTGCGCGCGGGCATCACCAACCTGTTCGACAAGGACCCGCCGCTCGTCGACTTCGAACTCGGCGCGGCGAGCGTGGACAGCGGCAACACCTTCCCGGGCACCTACGACCCGGTGGGCCGCACCTACTTCGCGGGCGCGACGATCAAGTTCTGATCGGCAATTCCGGCGGCAACTGCACGGCGGCCCCCCAACCAGGGGCCGCCGTTTCTTTTTGCGGCCCGCGGGACTAGCTTTCGCCCCGGTTGAGAGGGGCGTTTCATGCGGTTCGTGAAATATGGCGTGCTGGCGCTTGTCGCGCTGGTTCTGATCGGGCTTGGCGGCGTGATCGCCCTCGACCGGCTGAACCAGCCTCCCGAAGCCGATCCGCAACAATTCATCACGGCCGCCGCGCAATATCATGTGCGCATCTTGCGCGACGATTACGGCGTGCCGCACGTGTTCGGCCACCGGGACGCCGATGTCGCGTTCGGTTTCGGCTTCGCCCATTCCGAAGACGATTTCGCGACGATCCAGGACGTCACGCTGGCCGTGCGCGGAACGCTGGGAGCGACGAACGGCATCGACGCGGCGAAAACCGACTATCTTGTTCATCTGATGCGCGTGTGGCCGACGGTCAACGCGAACTACATGAAACTTCCGGCCGCAGTGCGCGCCGTGGTGGAGGCATACGCCGCAGGCATCAATTATTACGCGGCATTGCATCCGGAATTGCGCAAGCCGGGAATTCTGCCGGTGACCGGCAAGGATGTCGTCGCCGGTTTTGTGTTCAAGACGCCGTTCTTCTATGGGCTCGACAGTACGATCAAGAAGCTGCTGGCGCCGGCAAAGGGTTCCAAGAAACTGCCGCAAGGTTCGAACGGGATGGCGGTGGGACCTTCGCGTTCGGCCGACGGCGCGACGCGGCTGCTCGTCAATTCACACCAGCCTTATGTGGGGCCCGTGTCATGGTATGAAGCGGTGCTTCAGAGCGACCAGGGCTGGCATGTGGCCGGCGGCTTCTTTCCCGGCTCGCCCTTCATGCTGCACGGACACAACGAGCATCTGGGCTGGGCCAACACCGTCAATGATCCCGACCTGGTCGACGTGTATCGTCTCACGATCAACCCCAAGAACGACAACCAGTATCTGCTCGACGGCAAATGGCGCGACTTCGAACGCGAAGACGTGGCGCTGCGCGTGAAGATTTGGGGACCGTTGATCTGGACGGTCCATCGGGACGCGCTGTTTTCCATGCATGGGCCGGTCCTGAAGACCGATCACGGCGTGTTCGCTATCCGCTATGCGGGCATGGGCGAGTACCGGCAAGTGGAGCAATATTACCGTCTCGACAAGGCGCGCGATCGCGAGGAATGGCTGGCGGCGATGAAGCTGCAGGCGCTGCCGTCGATCAACTACATCTACGCGGATGAGAAGGGGAATATCGGATACGTCTACAATGGCCAATTCCCCGTGAGGAAGCCCGGCTTCGACTGGAAAGGCATCCTGCCGGGCGACCGGTCCGATCTCATCTGGCATGCCTATGTGCCGTTCGACAAAATTCCGCAGCTGTGGAATCCGAAATCGGGCTTCGTGTTCAACTCCAACAACACGCCGTTCCAGGCGACGGGGCCGGATGACGATCTGAAGCCATCGCAGTTTCCGCAATGGATGGGCATCCAGACCAACATGACCAACCGCGCCTATCGCGCGCTGGAGACGTTCGGCGAAGATCCGCACATCACGGCGGCGAATTTCCGCCACTACAAATATGACCTTTTCTACAGCGTGCACTCCGATCTGGCGGAGGAGATCCGCGAGATTCTCTCCGTCAACCCAGGCAAGGACGCGGATCTGAAAGCGGCGCAGAAAATCCTGCGCAACTGGAACGGCCGCACCGACATCCATAACCGCGGCACGGCGCTGGCCGTGCTGATGGGCGTGCGCGTGGCGCCGGAAGACGAGGGCGGTCCCCGGAAGATGCAGCCGCTGCCGGCGCTGCGCGAAGCGATGGCGCTGCTGAAGGAGCATTTCGGCCGGCTCGATCCGGAATGGGGACAGGTGAACCGATTCCGCCGCGGGCATTACGACCTGCCCGTCGATGGCGGCCCGGACGTCTATCGCGCGGTCTATGGCGTGCCCCAGGACGATGGCACGCTGACAGCGGTGGATGGCGACACCTTCATCATGTTCGTGACGTGGGACAAAAATGGTCAGCTGTCGTCGCAGAGCATCCACCAGTTCGGCTCCGCGACGCTGGACAAGACCTCGAAGCACTATGACGATCAGGTGAAGATGTTCGTGGCGATGAAGACCAAGCCCGTGCTCTTCACGCGCGATGAACTCAAAGGCCATATCGAAGCCGATTACGCACCCGGCCAGACGCATTAGGAGAAACCCATGCCCATTTCTAAACTCTTCGACATTTCCGGCAAGACCGCGCTGGTCACCGGCGGATCGCGCGGCATCGGATTGATGATCGCGCGCGGCTTCGTGGAGGCGGGCGTGAAGGTCTACATCTCCTCGCGCAACGCCAAGGCCTGCGCGGAAGCGGCGGAAGAGTTGAACAAGATCGGAACTTGCATCGCGCTGCCGCACGATCTGGGCACGACGGCGGAAGTGAAAAAGCTCGCCGAAGAGGTGAAGAGTCGCGAGAAGAAACTCGATTTCCTCATCAACAACGCCGGCGCGGCCTGGGCCGAGCCGTTCGAGACCTATTCGGAAGCCGGATGGGACAAGTTGATGAACGTGAACCTCAAGGCGGTGTTTCTGTTGAGCCAAGCGTTGCTGCCGCTGTTGCGCGCAGCCGGCACGAAAGCCGATCCGGCGCGCATCGTGAACATCGGCTCCATCGACGGCATTCTCGCACCGTCGCTCGAGACCTATGCCTATTCCGCCAGCAAGGCGGCAGTGCATCACCTCACGCGCAACATGGCCAAGCATCTGGCGAAGGACCACATCAACGTGAACGCCATCGCGCCCGGCCCGTTCGAGACGAAGATGCTGGCGCCGGTTCTGGCGGTGTCGCGCAAAGCCATCGAGGCGAGCGTGCCCGTCGGCCGCATCGGGCAGGGCGACGACATGGTGGGCGCGGCCATCTTCTACTGCTCGCGGGCGTCGTCCTACGTGACGGCGACGGTGCTGCCGGTGGATGGCGGATTGTCCGGCACGCCATATTCCGCGCTGCCGTTCGAGCTTTGATCACCACGCATCGATCCATTTGAGCTTTTTGCCCTCGCGCTTGGGCGGCGGTGGAACGCTGCGCAGGCCGGCGGTGATCCATTTGCGGGTTTCGGCGGGATCGATCACCTCGTCGAACTCGAACAGCGTCGCCGCCGAGATGGCTTTGCCGCGCTCATACATCTGCGCGACCATCTCGTCATATTTCTTCTTGCGCGCGACCGGATCGGCGATGGCGGCAAGCTCGTTGCGATAGCCGAGCTTCACCGCGCCTTCCAATCCCATGCCGCCGAACTCGCCGGTGGGCCATGAGATCGTGAAGAACGGCGCAACGAACGATGCGCCCGCCATGCCTTGCGCGCCGAGGCCATAGCCTTTGCGCAG
>JBQCFD010000192.1:0-9152 GCA_051959625.1 Rhizomicrobium sp. | reverse complement strand
GCTTGGCCGCGGCTTCGAGCTGGTCCAGCCGCATGGAGACGTTGAGCAGGTTGTTGCGCAATTCGTTCTGCGCATCGCGCACGCGCTTCTCGGCGGCGGACATGCGCACCGACAGATCATTGGCCAGCTCGCCCAGGCGTTTCTCGGAAGCATCGAGCCGCGCGCCGAAGATCTTCGCGTTTTCCTCGACAAGCGCGGACGCGCCGCTGCTTTCTTTCTGGATGGCGGAGAGACGGGACTCCACGTCGGCAAGCGTTTTCTCGAAGACCCGCAGGCGGCGTTCGAGCCAGGCATCGACGCGCGGCGGCTCTTTCGCCGCGTGGGCTTCCGCGTGCACCACGACCGTTGACGGTTCTTCCGGTGTCGCATCGGCATTCGCCCCGACAATGGATTCCACCGGCATCGTTTCCGGTTCGCTCGGCGCGACCCCGGTCTCGGGCTCCGAATCCGGAGCCGGATCTGCAACCGCACCGGCAGTGTCTTCCGTCCCTTCCGCTTCTTCAGGGTGTTCGACGATCGGGAAGGGATAGCTGTCCTGCATGGTTCGGGCGAGCGTGGCCAGATCATCGGCCACGATCGCATTCAGCAGATCGTGCTTGGTCGCGAAATAGGCGAAGATCGTGGTGGGCGAATAGCCCGCTTCCTTGGCCACGGTGTTGAGCGAGAATTCGATGGAGCCCGTGCGGTCGGCGACCAGGCGCGCAGCGTCGAGGATCGCGCGGCGTGTCGCCCCGCGCTGCCAGATGCGGGCCGTATTGCCGGCCCCGGAAGCCCCCTCGGCATTCGTGCGCATAGTCCGGCTTTTATAGGTCAGCGGCTATTAACGAAGTGTCGGCAAAGCCTTTAGGAGTGTTTGCAACCGGGAGAATTGAGGCGGTTCAAGCAGTTGTGCGCGCCCGCCCGTTCATGCTGGGTTCAGCCGCTGTTCACGATAGTCGATCCTGCAAAAGACCTTTGAGTTCGAGGCTCGCATGAAATTCGTCCATGGGCTTGCTGTGACCCTTCTCGGCACCACGCTGGCTGCCGGCGCGGCGATGGCCCAGAACAGCAACAACGACAGCAACAATCCGCCCCCTTCGCATCCGCATTTCAGCGCGCATGGGAACGGCCAGAGTTCCTCGAACGGGAACGGCGGAAACGCCTGGGCCCAGTTCGCCCATCAGAAACCCGCCACCCCGCCGCCCAATACGCCGCCGCCCGGCACCAGAGGCAGCGGCAGCAACAACGCCTGGGCGCAATTCGCCCACCAGCATCCCAACAACAACAACTCTACGTCCAATGCGCCGCCGCAGACGACGAAGAACAACACGAACAACAACGCGTGGGCCCAGTTCGCGCATCAGAACAACAATCAGGGCGGCCACGACCACGGCGGCTCACACCATCACTGGAACGGCGATCACGACGTCGCGCATTGGAACGCGCCGGATCGCGACAAGTGGAAGCATGGTCACTGGTGGCACGGCAATCACCGCGGCCGTGACGGCTGGTGGTGGTACACGAATGGCGACTGGTTCTTCTACAACCAACCCGTCTATCCCTATCCCGGCTATGTGTCCGACTACTATTCGAATGACTATGACGACGGATATGACGACGATGGCTATGACGGCACGCCGGACTATGCGCCCAATCCCGGCGATGGCGGGTACTACTGGTACTATTGCGACAACCCGTCGGGCTATTACCCGTATGTAAAATCGTGCCGCGGTCCGTGGCGCGCGGTCACGCCGACGCCCGATCCGCAACAGCAGGGCTACGACCAGAACGACGACGATCAGGGCCCACCGCCGGGATATGACGGCGACGACGATCAGAGTTCTCCGCCGCAGGCCTACAACAACGGCGCTCCGCGCGGCCAATACGACGACAACAATGACGATCAGGGGCCGCCGCCCGGTTATCAGAACGATGATCGCGGGCCGCCCTCCGGTTCCGACAACGGCGACGGACCGGACGACGACAACGGTCCTTCGCAGCGCTGATGCGGGAAGATGAACGCCGCGTGCCCTTCGGGGCCGCGGCGTTTGCTTTTGTCAGGCTGGCTTGGGGATGGATGCGCCGCGCGGATGGCGCGCATGTTCCCACCGCGTCAGCCCCATGATGACCGCGATGGTCGCGACATAGGCGATAAGCTGCGCGCCATTGGGCGCGTCGCTATAGCCGATCAGCGTATGCAGCAGGCGTCCGGCGATAGAATCCTGCGACAGCAGCCAGGACGTATCCCACACCGTGCTCTGCAGCACTTCGAGATAACCGCCCTGCTGCAGGAAGAGCACCGCCTGTGCCGCCATGCCGGCAGCCAGCAACGTGATCAGCCACGCCGTCACATTGAACAGCTTGCTCGCGGGGATTTGCAGAAGGCCGAAGAACATCAGCGCGGAAACCCCGGCACCCGCGATGACGCCCAGCGTACCGCCGAGCAGCATCGCGCCCTGCGATGTGCCGCCCTGGCTCGCGATGCCATAGAGGAAGAGCACGACCTCCGAGCCTTCGCGCAGCACCGCGATGCCGACGACAAGCGCGAGCGCGGCAAGCGAGCGCTGTCCGGATGTGACCTCCGCGCCCACTGTCTTCATCTCGCGCGCCATCTCGCGGCCATGCCCTGCCATCCAGACGTTGTGCCAGGTGAGCATGCACACGGCGAGCAGCAGGATGGTGGCGTTGAAGATCTCCTGCCCCGATCCCTGGAACAGCGAAGCGATCTCGCCGGCAAACGCGGCGACGAGGCAGGCACCGACGACGCCCGCCACGATTCCATAGCTCACCCACAATCCGCGGCGCGCCACGCCCACCGTGGCCGCCAGAACGATGCCGACGATCAGCCCCGCCTCGATGACTTCCCGGAAAACGATGACGAGCGTCGCGAGCATGTTATTGCGCGATCACGACGCCTTGCGCCGTCGCCGAATGATACTCGCCCATGAACGGATACTTGCCAGGCGCGAGCGGACGGATCCGCACGATGCCGTCGCTGTTGCCGGAAACGACCTTCTCCACCTTGAGCGACGAGGAGTCGAATTCGTCGGCGGTGGCATCCTTGTTGAAGAGATGGATGGCGAAGGGCTGGCCGGCCTTCACATGGATCACGTTGGGCGTGAACCGATGGTTCTGCAGCGTCACCGGGATCGGCGCATCGGCGAACGCAGGGGCCGCGGCCAGAAGGCCGAGCGCGAGGATGACGGACGCAATACGAGGCATGGTTTGCACTCACAAAACAGCAGGCCACCGGTTTATCGCAACTCATTCTCATTAACAAGTGAGACCGGCCGTCGCGGGGCTAAAACCTTGTCCACATGGACAAAAACACCCCTCTCTCCTCCAGTGCATTGCGCCCGGCGGGTGAGATGAAACCGCCGGCCTGCAGGGAGGTGCGCCCCCAGAGGTGGCGGACCGCCGAGAGCGCCAGCTTGTGGTAGCGGTAGGCATCAAAGGGCGGCCGGCCGTGGCCTTCGCTGATGACGTTGAAATTCTGCAGCAGGACCTGGGTCTGCCAGCCGACGTCGTAAAGCAACGTCACATCGACCGGCACTTCATCGGGCCTGCCGCCGGTGGCCCAGCGCTGGGCGATCTGAACATCGAGACAGCCATCGCGGCCGAACAGCGCGAAATGCGTTCCATAGAGCGCACGGAGTTCAAAATCTTCGCCGGGCTTTTGCCGGAAGGACGTATCGAGCTCGAAAGCGCCGGCGCTGCGCGCCATCGCCTGCAGGGAAAACACGCCCGCACCGTCAAACAGCCGGACCCGCGCGCCGCCGCTGATGGCAAAATCCCTCGCCTTCTGGACCTTCAGTCCCGGGAATGCAGACACCGCATCGGCATATTCGGGGATCGCGATCAGCGTCAGCCAGTCGTTCCAGCCATACTCGGTGTAGATCGACATGAAACTTTTTCGAAACCGCACCGGCTCCGTCGCATGGCCGTGCGCATCGTAACTCTTGTCCGCACTGCTGACGGTGGACGTCGAGATCACCTGCGCCACGTTTTCCGGAAGAGTCCATGCGCCGGCGTGTGCGACGCCCGGGATGAAGCAGGCGATCGCAAGTATGGCTGCGACCTTCACGTGGCGGCGCCGGAGGGCGTGCGGCTCAGACCATGAGGCGTCTTGTCCCAATACCATGGCCGCAAGCAGAGCTGGACCAACGCGCGAAGACCCGCGCACGAAATCAGCAGCCAGTAGAACGGAGCGGTCAATCCATAAGGCGCGAGCTCGAGCCAGCCGCGCCGCAACGGACTAAGCACGGCGAAGCAGGCAAACAGGGTGTTGCCCAAGGTGAGGCTGAGCAGCGTCGCGTGCGAGATGCCCTGCTCCGTGCCGGGAGCCGAAGATCCGTGGAATTGGGAAAAGAGAAAAGCCGCCCAAAGCAGGGGATTGAGCAGCGCCGAAAGAAATGTCCCGGCGACAAAAAGCTGGAAGCCGATGAATCCGCCGACGCCCGCATGGCGCAAGAGCGCCCGCGACGAGCGCATATGCACGAGCCATGTCTGCATATAGCCCTTCAGCCAGCGCGACCGCTGCCGCAGCCACGGATCGAGCCGGCTGGTCGCTTCTTCATAGGTCGTGGAGTCCAGCACACGCACGCGCTGGCCAAGGCGGGCGAAACGAATGCCGAGATCGGCATCCTCGGTGACATTGTAGGGATCCCAGCCATGGATCGCGCGAAGCGCCGCCGTGCGGAAATGATTGGAGGTGCCGCCGAGAGGCATCGGAATCCCGAGCCTGTCGAGCCCCGGCAGCAGATAGTCGAACCAGAGCGCGTAATCGAGCGCAAACAGGCGCGTCAGCCAGTTCTCGTTGGCATTATAGAAATTCAGCCGCGCCTGCAGGCAGGCAACATGCGCAGGCGCGCGGCGGAATGCGGCGACAGCCTTGCGCAACTGGTCGGGTTCCGGCCGGTCTTCGGCATCGAAAATCACCGTGAATTCGCCCAATGCGAGCGGCAACGCATAATTGCAGGCCCGCGGCTTGGTGCGCGGCTGGCCCGGAGGAACACGAACGACGGTGAAGCAGGGATCGATGGCCGCCGCATCCGCGACGCGCGCCGTGTCATCATCATCCGCCTCGACGATAAGTTTTATGTCGAGACGTTCTTGCGGATAATCGAGAGCACGCAGTGATTTAACCAGCGCGGGTACGATTGCGGCCTCGCGATAAAGCGGAACGAGGATCGAATAGACAGGTAAGCCGGCATCGGTCGCCTGCATGGAGTCCGTATCCGGCACTTGGGGCGAGCTTGCGCAAAGAAGCACCCCACGGAACGCGGCATTGGCCACGAACAAAAGCCCCAACACCACCGTAAGAACCGTGGCCATGATGTGAGGTTGCCACGCGACGAGCAGTGCGATGGTCACGGCCGTCATACACAGTGTCACGCACTGATCAGGGGTGACGACCTTTGACGCTGAGAACTGCGGCTCATGTTCCAGCAAATCGCAAACTGCCAAATGCTCTAGCGCGCTGCGAAAGTGCCTCTCGATCAAAGCCAGCACCTGCCGCGGCGGGCACCCCACGATCCGCACCTGCGGGCCATACCAGTCTTTCAGCCGGGCGCAGGTTTCGGCGGATGCGTCGCCGGCGAGGATGACGAAGCCACCATCGGGAAGGGGCAGCGGGGCATGGAGATGGCTGACATAAGGGGCCGGTGTCTCGAAGCGCCAAACATCGCCCACCCCCCGCGAAAGGGTTTCCAGTTCTCCCCGCACGCCCACCCCCCAATTGTAGTCAAATGGACAATCAAACACCGTTCAAACGAGGCGGATGTCCACGAAAACGACAACAATGCTTGCGAACGCAAATACTCGCGGCCTTATCGGCCAGTCTTCGTATAGTTAAGATTGCGTATATATTATCGACGTGTGCAATAGAGCGATTCGCAACTTAAAATAGAAATCGCGGCGCGCCGGACAGCCAGTCACAGGACATCTTTATCGGGAAAACATGTTTCGGAGCGCGACCCTTTCATTGGACCGCGAGGGCCCCATATTGAGGACATGCTCTATTTCATCGCGATATTTTGCTCGCCGCTCGCCCTGCTCTTCGCGGGCAAGCCGGTCTCCGCGCTGTTCAATCTTATTCTCTACGTCGTCTCCATTGCGCTATGGGCGACGATCATTTTCCACCATGCAGGTTTCCTCGTATGGCTGCTCGCCTTCCTGCATGCGGTGTTCTCGATTCATGATGCGCGGCAGGCGCGCTATGCGCGGCGCATCGCGGAAGCTACTTGGGCTCCCCCTCCGCGCTTTTGATGAAGGTCGCAGCGACGATGAACGCCGCGCCGCTGAGCATCGTGGCGACAAAGGCGCCGTTCCATTCGAAAGGATCCTTCGGCATCGTCACCACGCGCGGGATGTGAAGCACCAGCACCCATGACAGATACATGATGCCGGCGAGCGTGGCGCCTAGCCGCGCCAACACGCCGGACAGGATCGCAAGCCCTGCCGCTATATGCGCGGCGCCGGTGAACTCCGCCAGCAACTCGCGATGGGGGAACCACGCCGGAATGAAACCGGCCGTGAAATCGAGATAGATGAAATGCATGGCGCCGAAGACGAGCAGCGCCAGCCCGAAGCAGATACGGCCGATGGGAATGCCGTTATCGAGGATGCGGTCCCAGGTGTTGGTGATCAGCCGCGGCGGCATGATCGACACAAGCACCCAGGCCGCACCGAATACCGCGAAGCATTCCGCAAAACCTTCCCAATAGCCGGAATGAAAGATCGTCGGCACAAGCCTGGTGAGGTGCAGACCCACGGTCCAGAGAAAAGTGAGAATGGCGAGCACGCTGGCCGATAGCTTCGCGCGCTCCGCCCACATTAGCCCGATGCCGGCGAGCAGGACGACCGCGCCGCTGATGTAACCCACCGCCATGTAGCCGGGCCATGACTTGTCCCAGGCTTCGAGCCGCATCACGGGAATGCCGCGCACGAGGCTCTCAATGCCCAGCGCCACCCAGGCGATCGCGAACATCAGGCGCCCGAGACGCGCTTCGAATGTATCCCAGACTCCGTTCATGCGGCCCTCCTGCGGTTCCGCGATCCTATCGCGATTCCGAGCAGGCATCGCTCAACATGGGGTGAACCGCAAATCGCCGAAGAGCGCCGCGGCAAGCTGCCGCTGTATCGGCAGCGCACGCGTCAGGCAAAATCAGATCACGCCCGCATTCCGCATCGCCGCCTCCACGCCTGGCGGCAGATCGAGATAGAGGCGTCCGCGCAGGTGCGGCACGCGGCCGATATCCATGCTCCCGGCGAGTGCGCGCAGATAGATCAGCTCTTCCTTCGTCTGGATGCCATAGGCTTCGTATTGGCGGCGGCCATCGCGAAATTCCCGGTCAGAAACCATCTCTTCGAAGAGGTTTGCCCAATGCGGCCGGTCGAGGTCCAGTCCTGCCCCCTCATCAAACAGTACCTTGGTGCGGTCCCGAATGGATGCGGGAAGCTGGCCCGGATAGAGATCATAGAGCGCGCGGAGGGGTTGTTTCCCGCGCGGCACGGCGCCCGTCACATCCACCAGTACGTCCCCCCGCAAGTCGAGCGCGTACCGCGCCACCCGCGGATCGAGAAATGGCTCGCGTGTCTCGAGCGTGAACCGCATGGAGCAACGGTCCACGCGCTGAAGCACGATGGCGTGCATCTGTTCGAGACACTGGTCGCGCACGATCCGTCCCTGCTCCTGCCCGCAAGCGAAGGCCCACTCGATGGGAACGTAACCCGCGAAAAGCTCGTCCGCGCCTTCGCCGCACAGTGAAACGCGGAAGCCGTCGCGATGGATCGCCTCTGAAAGGATATGAGAGCAGACCGCACCGCGGATCACCGCTGGCTCAAAGGATTCCGAAACGGCGACAACCTCGCCGATGCGCGCCAGCGTCGCTGAACTTTCGGGCGCGAAGGGAACAAGGCGCAAGTCGATGCCGGAAACGCGCGCATATTCGCTGACATAGCGGAAATCCGGCGCGTCCTCGGCTCCCAGAAAATAGCCGGGGGCGTCGGGGCGGTGGCTGCGCGCATAATGGGCGACAAGCGTGCTGTCGATGCCGCCGCTGAGCTTGATGGCGACGGGCAGTTCTTGCGGCAGACGGATGTGCACGGCATCGGCGAGCAACGCATCGAGCTTGGCGATATCGCCGTGGCCAGTTGCGTCGGAAGCGTTACCCACAGCGGTTTTGTAGCCTGCACAGATTTTTCTTGTCAGGACATAACCGGGCGGAAGCAGGAGGACGTCGCCGGTCTCTGTATTCGAAAGCAACGGGCGCATTTCGGAGCAGAAGAGAAATCCTTCACCCGACTGCATCACATAAAGAGGCTTCACGCCGAAAGGGTCGCGCGCTGCGAGGAATTCTCCGGTTGATACGTCGAAAGCGACGAAGGCATACATGCCGTTGAGCATCGCGAGCGCCTTGACGCCCCATACCTGCAGCGCGTTGGCCAACACTTCGGTGTCGGACTCGGTGTGGAAGGGAACGCCTTTCGCCTTCAACTGTTCGCGCAATTCTGCGTGGTTGTAGATCTCGCCGTTGAAGGACAGCAGCAGCCGCCCGTCGAACGAGGCTTGTGGCTGTACCGCGCGATCCATGTCCACGATGCGCAGGCGCCGCGTGCCCATGGCGGTTTTCGCGCGCGGAGAAACGATCGGATCGGTGACGTCGCCGCGATGGGAAATGGCTGCGAGCAGGCGCGGCACGATCTGCTCCGCCCCTTCCCAGTCGATCGCAACCGCGATGCCGCACATTCGAGCGCCACTCCAAATGTCCGCGCGCCCTTGAACATGCGGCAGCCAGGCGACAGCCGGCCCACCCCGCAAGCCCGCTGTGCAAAGGAATCTAAATTTCCCGCAATGACGGCGCTTTGGCCCCGCGATTGATTAACTGTCGGAAAGGCCGCGAACGAATCACGGCCATGACGGCATCAACGCTTCGGAGACTGCTGCTTCAGATAGGCAATGACGTCCGCGCGTTCCTGCGGGTCGCGAAGCTGAAAGCCCATGGCGGTGCCGGGCACCATTTTGGTTGGCCCTTGCAGCCATTGGTCGAGGGTCTTCTCGTTCCAGACGATGCCGGACTTCTTCAATGCGGCGGTGTAGTTGAAATCCGCAACGCTGCCGGCTTTGCGGCCGAACACGCCGCGATGCTTCGGGCCGATGCGGTTTTCATCCA
>JBQCFD010000191.1:0-3523 GCA_051959625.1 Rhizomicrobium sp. | reverse complement strand
ACTGGGCAGCGAGTCTCCGATCGCCGGACTGGCGATCAAGGCGCTGAGCCACAGCTATGTGGTCGACCGCATCTTCGCGGCGCACATGAAGCAGGAGCGGCACGGCTATGCGTCGGCGAACCTGACGGAGATGCCGACACTAAACGCTCTGTCTTCGGACATCCACACAAGCGACCTAGACTATATCGACTATGTGTCGGCGCTGGACTTGCGGCGTTTGGCCGAACCGATCCGCTTCACCTTCACCGATGGCGCGCCCGGGTGCATGACGCGCGAGGAAATGCTGCTGCACGTCATCACCCATGGCGCGGGCCATCGGGGGCAGATCAGCGCGCTGATGCTCCTGAACGGCATGACGCCAGCAAAAGACGGCTTCGCCTCCTATCTGCACGAAGCCGAAGCGTCCACACGGCGGCGTGCGGCGTGACCCGCGCAAGCTATGGCATCGATGCACCCGGTGTCGTCCGCGCGCATGTCGTGTCCGGCGGCATCCTGGCTGTCGCAGCCGTGATCGGCTTTGTGCGGCCGCCATCCAGCCCGATCCTTGCCTGGGGGACGGTGGGCGCGGCCGCGCTCGCGGCGCTGCTTCTTTTCTATGCCGCGGTGATGTTGCGCTCGAGTCTCGTCAGCAAGAAACGGTTGTGCGACAGGCTTGTCGCTGCGCTCGCGCTTCGCGGCGACGAACGCGTGCTCGATGCCGGATGCGGGCGCGGGTTGGCGCTCATCGCCTGCGCGAAGAAGCTCACCACCGGAAAAGCGGTCGGGATCGACCTGTGGGCGGCGAAGGATCAGTCCAACAATAGCCCGGATGCGACGATGGCCAACGCGGCAGCGGAGGGCGTTGCGGATCGGGTCGCGGTCGAAACCGGCGATATCACCCGGCTGCCATTCGCCGACGCCTCGTTCGACGCGATCGTTTCCATGATCGTGCTGCACAACATCCGCGCGCGCGACGGTCGTGATCAGGCATTGCGCGAGCTAGCGCGCGTGCTGAAGCCGGGCGGGCGGATGGCGGTCTTCGATCTGTTGCACACCGCGCGCTATGCGCAGGTGCTGGAGGATGCCGGGCTCAACGTCGAAGTCCTCTCCCGCGAAATGTTATGGCTTCTGCCTTCCCGCTCCCTGCTGGCGCGAAAGCCGTAGGCGGAAACCGCCCCGGCTTGGTAGCGTTTACCCATCGACGCCAAGCCGGTGACCCCATGTCCGATTACACGCTCTATTACTGGTCCGTGCCGTTCCGCGGACAGTTCGTGCGCGCGGTTCTGGCGTTCGCGGGAAAGAGTTGGACCGAGGCCGGCGACAGCGCCATCGGCAAGCTGATGGAAGGCCCGGTGAAGAAGATGCCGGTGCCATTCATGGGCCCGCCGATGCTGATCGACAAGAAGAACGATGTCGCCATCGCGGAGATGCCCGCGATCGTTCTTTATCTGGGCGAGACGCTGGAGCTTCTTCCCGCTAGCCCTGCCCTGCGCGCGATGACACTGAAGGTCGTGTGCGATGCCAATGACGTGATCGACGAGATCACCATCCAGGGCGGTATGCAGATGTGGACGGATAAGCGCTGGAAGAAATTCGTCCCGCGCCTGAAGAAATGGATGTCCTTCTGGGAAGAAACCGGCCGCCGCCACGGCTTGAAGAACGACACCGGCTTCCTCCTCGGCGGCGACGAACCCGGCATCGCCGACGTGATCACCGCCACGCTCTGGGGCACGATGACCGACCGCTTCCCGAAAATCGAAACCATCTTCAACAAATCCGCGCCGATGACCGCGGCGCTCACCAAGCGTGTCGCCGCCCTGCCGCCGCTCAAGAAACTCGCCGCGAAAGCGCGCGAGGACTATGGCGAGGCTTATTGCGGCGGCCAGATCGAGAAATCGCTGCGCAAGGTTCTGAAGGCTTAGGGCATCTCCATCGCCGGCGTTCCATCGGACCACTTTCCGACCGGGCGAGAAATGTTCCGAACCATCTTGCGATTGCCGGATTCATCGCGATCGCCCATGGAACGAATGTGCCACTGTCGGGCGCCCGTTGGGCGGTGCAAGTCACATATTTGCGATAGTTCCATCGTCGGCGGACAGAGTCGAACTTTGGCGCCTGCGCCGCTAAGCTCGCTGGCTCTTCCATGGACTGCCAAGGGAGGACAACCATGAACATCGTCGTCATCGGCGGCACGGGCCTGATCGGCTCCAAGACCGTCGCCCTGTTGCGCCAGCGCGATCACCGCGTGGTCGCCGCATCGCCCAACACCGGCGTCAACACCATCACGGGCGAAGGCCTCAAGGAAGCGCTGGCCGGCGCCGAGGTGGTGATCGATCTCGCCAACTCGCCCTCCTTCGAGGACAAGGCGGTGCTGGAATTCTTCGAGACTTCCGAGCGCCATCTTCTTCCCGCGGAAAAGACAACGGGCGTGAAGCATCATGTGGCGCTTTCCATTGTGGGCATCGACCGGTCGGACAACGGCTATTTCCGCGCCAAGCTCGCGCAGGAGAAATTGATCGAGGATTCCGGCGTCCCCTACACCATCGTCCGCTCGACGCAGTTTATGGAATTCTTCCGCGCCATCGCCGATTCCGCCGCGGACGGCAACAAGGTGCGGATCGCGCACGGCCTGTTCCAGCCCATCGCGGCAGACGACGTCGCCGCCTTTGTCGCCGAAGCGGCGCTCGCACTGCCGCGCAACGGCATCATCGAGATCGCAGGACCGGAACGCGCGCCCTTCGACGCATTCGTGGCGCGCTACCTGAAGGCGGTGGACGATCCGCGCGAAGTCGTGCGCGATCCGCAGGCGCGCTATTTCGGCGGCGTGGTCGAGGAGCGCTCACTGGTGCCGCTGGGCGACGCGCGCCTGGGCAAGATCGGATTCGAGGATTGGGTGCGCCGGGCGGCGCGGCGCTGACACGCGGCGCACCGCATTCCGCGAAGGAGAGACCATGGCGAAGATCTATCGGGAGATCGCCGTCGACGGCATGATGGGAACCGTCGAGAACGCGATGCGGCATGTGCTCGACTGCTGGGCGGAGCTGCCGCCGCCGATGCAGGACGCGATCGACCAGTTTCGCGCCCGCCTCGAGGCCGCGATCGACTCCGTCTATGTCGTCAAGCGCGCGCTCGACACGCAGGTGCACGAAAACGAAGAAGACCCGGATCGGCCGGGATAGAAAATCCGGAACGTCTCCGGACAACAGGACATCATCATCATCATGCAGAAGACAGATCGGGTTTGGTTCATCACCGGGGCGTCGTCCGGGTTTGGAAAGTCGCTGGCGGAAGCGGCGATCGCGCGCGGCGAGAAAGCGGTGGTGGCCGCGCGGCGGCGCGAGGCGCTGGCGGAATTGGCCGCGCGCGACGAATCCCGTGTGCTGGCGATGCCGCTGGACGTGACGCAGGCCGAAGCGCGCAAGAGCGCCGTGGCGGCGGCGCTGGAAAAATTCGGCCGCATCGATGTGCTGGCGAACATCGCGGGCCGCGGCTCGCTGGGCGCGGTGGAGGAATTCGCGCCCGATCAGTTGCGCGCGCAGATGGA
>JBQCFD010000190.1:0-37848 GCA_051959625.1 Rhizomicrobium sp. | reverse complement strand
GGGCCCTGTGTGGGCCCCCATTTTTTTTGTGCACTGGGGGTGGGTTGTTGTGCCGGGGGGGGGGGGGGGCCACACCCGCGCGCGCCCCGCTCGCCCGCGCCGATCTCGAGCAGATGATGAAAGCTTATCCCGATGAGAAATGACGCAATCGACAGCGTTCTGAACGATGCCGCGCAGGCCTTCGCCGATTTTGCGAACGGTCCGGTGGCCTCCACCAGCGCCACCATCGAGCGCGCGGTGAATGCCAGCTTCAATTCCGTCGCCGACACCATCGCGCGCGCCGCCGTCAGCGGCAAAACCGCGATGGACCAGATGGTGGACGCGATCCTGGCGGATTTCGACCGCGTCGCGATCAAGGACTTCATTGCCAAGCCGGTGGAGGGTTTGATCTCCGATATCGCGTCGTCGCTGTTCGACGTCGCCGGCGGCCGCGCGGTCGGCGGCCCGGTGACGCCGGGCGCGACCTATCTCGTCGGCGAGCGGGGCCCGGAACTGTTCACACCCGGCGAGAACGGCGCGATCACCTCCAATGCCAATCTCGCCGCGCCGTCTCGCGCGTCCATCGTCCTGAACGTGAACGCCCGCGACGCGCAAAGCTTCCTGAAAAGCGAAAGCCAGATCGCCGCGATGATGTCGCGCGCATTGGCGAGAGGGCAGAGGAATATGTGAACACCGCTGTCATCCCCGGCGAGCATCGCGCGAGCGATGCGAGGGAAGGGGACCCAGGTCGGAAACACCGTCACGGTGTCGATACCTGGGTCCCCTTCCCCCTCGTTCCCTTCGGTCACTCGGCCGGGGATGACAGTGGTGTTTGAACGGAAAACAGATGACCAATTTTCACGAAATTCAGTTCCCCACTTCCATCGCCATGCATTCCACGGCGGGACCGGTGCGCAAGACGGAGATCGTCACGCTCGGCTCCGGCTTCGAGGAGCGCAACGCGGTGTGGGCCAATTCGCGCCGCGCTTACGATGTCGGTTATGGCGTGAAGACGCTGGACGACCTGCACGCCGTCATCGCCTTCTTCGAAGCGCGCATGGGCCGGCTCTATGGCTTCCGCCTACAGGACTTCACCGACAACCAATCCTGCGCGCCGGGCGGCGCCATCGCCGCCACCGATCAGCCGCTCGGCACCGGCGACGGCAGCACGACGAGCTTCCCATTGAAGAAGGTGTACTCCTCCGGCCCTGCAGGCTGGACGCGCCTCATCAAGAAGCCCGTCGCCGGTTCGGTGATCGTGGCGGTTGATGGCGCGGTGCAGACAACCGGCATCGGCGTGGATTCCACGACCGGGCTGGTGACCTTCACCACCGCACCCGCCAACGGTGCAGCGATCACGGCGGGTTTTGCCTTCGACACACCGGTGCGCTTCGACACCGATCAACTCTCGATCAACCTCGCGAATTTCTCCGCAGGCGAGATACCGAGCATCCCGCTGGTCGAGATCGCGATCTAAATCACGCGGAGACGCGGAGTCACCTGCCACTCTTTCAACCGTCATGGCCGGGCTTGTCCCGGCCATCCATTTTCCAGAAGCCGCACAGGGCTTGCTCCGCCTCTGGAAAATGGATGGCCGCCATAAAGGCGGCCATGACGATGTTGGGATAGTTGCGCTTGATTTCCGCGCCTCCACGTCTCCCGCGTGAGAATTAAGGAACACCATGAAAACTCTCCCCACCGGGATGCAGGCGCATCTCGATAGCGGCGCCACGACTCTGTGCTGGTGCTGGAAAATCGCGCGCAACGATGGCGCCACGCAGGGCTTCACCGATCACGACGTCGATCTGACGTTTGACGATGTCACCTATGAAGCCGCATCCGGCTTCACCGCCACCGAAGTCCAATCGCTGCTGAACCTGGCGATCGACAATCTCTCCGTCAGCGGCGCGCTGTCATCGGCGACTTTGAACGAAGCCGATCTTGCCGCCGGGCTTTACGACAACGCGTCCATCGAAATCTGGCGCGTGAACTGGAGCGACGCATCGCAGCGCGTTCTCATGTGCAAGGGAAATCTTGGCGAGGTGAAACGTGGGGTATGCCACTTCACGGCGGAGGTGCGCGGGCTCGCCCATTTATTGAATCAGCCGGTCGGGCGCTGCTTCGGCTATGCCTGCGATGCCGATCTCGGCGATACGCGCTGCACGATCGATCTCACGCGCGCCGCCTATCGCGCGGATGGTGCGGTGGTCGCGGCCACCGATGCGCGGCGCTTTGCGGTGTCGGGCCTCGGCAGCTTCGCCGACGGCTGGTTCACCGGCGGCAAGCTCGCCTGGACGAGCGGTGCGAATGAAGGCCGCGCGATGGAGGTGAAGCGCCACGCCGTCACCGCCACCGGCGTCACCATCGAACTCTGGCAATCCATGAGCGAAGCGGTCGGCGCTGGCGACGCCTTCGCCGTCACCGCCGGATGCGACAAGCAATTCGCGACCTGCAAAGCCAAGTTCGACAACGCCATCAACTTCCGCGGCTTCCCCTACATGCCCGGCAACGACGCGGTGCTCGCCTATCCCACTTCAACGCAGCCGATGGACGGAGGCAGCCGCTATGGCAATTGAACGCACGCAGATCATTCGCATCGCGCGAAGCTGGATCGGCACGCCCTATGTCCACCAGGCAAGCGTGAAGGGCGCAGGCTGCGATTGTCTGGGCTTGTTGCGCGGTGTCTGGCGCGAGCTCTACGGCGAAGAACCGGAAGAAGCGCCGCCCTATTCGCCGGACTGGTCGGACGCGACGGGCGAGGAGACATTATATAAGGCGCTATCCCGCCATCTGCGCGAGATCGGCAAGCGCGACATCGCCCCCGGCGACGTGACGCTCTTCCGCATGGCACCGCGCGGCCCCGCGAAGCATTGCGGGATTGTCGCCAGCAACGGCCTCACATTTATTCACGCCCGCCAGAACAAGCGTGTGAGTGAGGAAGCGTTGTCGCCGGCATGGCATCGCCGCTTGGCCGGCGTCTTCCGGTTGTAAAAAACCGCCCTTCAAACGCAGCATCTCGGGCGGTAGAACAGCAGAGAGGGGGCTTTCATGACTGTAAAATTTTTTCTCGCGCTATATGGATCGCGGCATCGCGGGGCGGCCAAGGCCATCGATCCGAAAATCGCCGACACCTATGCCGGCTATGGCATGACACCATGATTTGTTCGAAAAAAAACCACGGCATGCGTTTGTGGATGATGACCGCCATCTGCTTGTTCTCGTGCAGCTTTGCAGCGTTCGCCGGGATACCGCATTATTCGCAACTCGATAGTGGCGCAATCGACCGGGCCAACGTCTGCGTACAGAGTCATGGCGAGAGCGCGGAAGTCGCAATCGATGCATGCACTTGGGCGATGCAATCCGGCCTATGGCAGGGGAAGGATCTTTCCTGGGCTTACCAGAATCGTGCCATAGAATATGTGTCGATAAAAAGATTTGATCTTGCCATTCAGGACCTGGACACGGCGATCAATCTCAATCCGAAGGACGGCAACGCGCTTACGTGGCGGGGCATCGCCTACTATTCGATGGGCAACTACGAACCGGCGATCGATAACTACAATCAAGCCCTCGAATTGCAGCCTGATAATGCGGATACCTACGGCGACCGTGCGGCCGTCTACCTCGCGCTGGGGCAATATGCACGGGCCATCGACGACTACAATCGGGCGCTGTCGCTCGATCCGAAAGCGATCGATTTTCTTAATGGTCGTGGCGCGGCTTATCGCAATCTGGGAAACTATCAGCAGGCGATAACGGACTACTCAAAAATCATCGAGCATGATCCGGATTCGGTGTCGGCTTTGCTCAATCGCTGCATGGCCCGCGCCTACTGGGGGCAGGAACTCGATATCGCGCTGGCCGATTGCTCGCATGCCCTGCGCATCTCTCCAGGCGAGCTCGATGTCTTGGCCAAGCGCGGGTTGGTGTATTTGCGCATGGGCAACTATCCGGCAGCCATCGCGGATGAGAATGCCTGTTTGGCTGCCGGGCCGAATTGGGGAATGGCCTTGTATATTCGCGGCTTGGCAGAAGTGAAGGCCGGCGTGTCGGACCAGGGCAAAACGGATATGGCGAGAGCCGAAGTGCTGGATCCTTCTTTGGCCGCCACGCTCAGCGTGTTCGGCCCGAATCATTGAGCCGGAAAGCGGGCCAGAGCGGCTGATGCCGGCTTCGCCACTGTCCCTGGCTACGCGGGCTGCGGCGTGCAGAAGTAGCGCGATATTGCGTTGAATTCGACCAAACGGCGGTCCATCGGGCCGCCGTTTTTGTTTGTGAAAGAAGAAAATCAAAATGGCATCTCTTGTTCTGGGCATCGCGGGCGAAGCCGCGGGCAATGCGGTGCTGGGCAGCGGCATCACGATCTTCGGCGCTACGCTGTCGGGTGCCGCCATCGGCGGCGCGGTCGGCGCGTTCGTGGGCAGTGAGATCGACGCGGCGCTGTCGCCCGGCATGCGCACCAAACGCCAGGGCCCACGCCTCAGCGACATCAACATCCAGTCTTCCACCGAAGGCGCGCCGATCCCGCGTGTCTATGGCCGCGTGCGCGTGGCGGGGCAACTCATCTGGGCGACGAACTTCAAGGAAACTTCCAGCACCGCGAAAGCCGGAAGCGGCGGCAAGGGCGGCGGCAGTTCCGTCACGGAGACGGACTATAGCTATTCGATTTCCTTCGCGGTCGGACTCTGCGCGGGCAAGGCCGCGAGCATCGGCCGCGTCTGGGCGGATGGATCGCTGCTCGATCTGTCGCCCTTCACCACGCGATTTTATCCAGGCGACGAGGTTCAAGCCGAAGATCCGCTGATCCAGGAGATCGAAGGGGAGGGTAATACGCCCGCCTATCGCGGCCTCTCTTATATTGTGTTCGAGGATCTGCCGCTGGCGCAATTCGGCAACCGCATCCCGCAGCTGCAGTTCGAGATCATCCGCCCGATCTCACAAACCAATCCGGCCGCGCTGGAGAACGTCCTGCCCGGCATCACGCTCATCCCCGGCGCGGGCGAATTCGTCTATGCGACGGATATCGTCAGCGACGATGACGGAGAGGGCGGCACTGCGCCCGAAAATGCGCACAGCGCGGCGGGCATCGCCGATATCGACGCATCGCTCAGCCAGCTCCAGGCGCTGGCGCCGAACGTGCAGGCGGTATCGCTGGTCGCGGGCTGGTTCGGCAGCGATCTCGCCTGCGGCGCGTGCATGGTGAAACCCGGCGTAGAAACCGCCGCGAAATCGACCTATCCCGAAAGCTGGAGCGTCGACGGCGTCTCCCGCGCCGATGCCCATGTCGTGAGCACCGTGGACGGCAAGCCGGCCTATGGCGGCACGCCCTCGGATGAAAGCGTGGTGCAGGCGATCGCGGCGCTGAACGCGCGCGGCCTGCGCGTGCTGTTCCGGCCGTTCCTGTTCATGGACATTGCGCAGGGCAACGCGCTCACCGATCCCTATACGGGCGAGAGCGGCCAGCCCGCCTATCCCTGGCGCGGCCGCATCACCTGTTCGCCGGCGCCGGCCATGACCGGCTCGCCCGACAAGACGAGCGCCGCCGCGACGCAGGTCAACGCCTTCTTCGGCAGCGCGGCTGCATCCGATTTCGCGGTGAACGGAACGGTCGTCACGTGGACCGGCGCAAGCGAATGGAGCTATCGGCGCATGGTGCTGCACTACGCGCATCTTTGCGCGGCGGCGGGCGGCGTCGAGGCGTTCCTCATCGGCAGCGAGCTTCGCGGGCTGACGCGCGTGCGCGACGGCGCCACGAGCTATCCCGCGGTCGCCGCGCTGAAGACCCTCGCCGCCGATGTGCGCGCCATCCTCGGCGCGGGCGTGAAGATCGGCTATGCGGCCGACTGGAGCGAATACAACAACCATCAGACCGGCGATGCGCCCGGCGCGGTGCTGTTCAACCTCGATCCGTTGTGGAGCGACGCGAACATCGATTTCGTCGGCATCGACAATTATCTGCCGCTGTCGGACTGGCGCGACGGCTCCGATCATCTCGACTACGACGCCGCCAACGGCCCGACCGACATTCACGATCCGGCCTATCTCGCACGCAACATCCGGGGCGGCGAGGACTACGACTGGTATTACGCGAGCGACACCGACCGCGCCGCGCAAACGCGCACGCCGATCGCCGATGGCTTGGGAAAGCCCTGGGTGTTCCGCGCGAAGGATTTCTGGAACTGGTGGAGCAATCCGCACCACGACCGCGCCGACGGCAGCGAAAACGCAAGCACGACGGCGTGGGTGCCGCGGTCCAAGCCGATCTGGTTCGCCGAGCTGGGCTGTCCCGCCGTGGACAAGGGCTCCAACCAGCCGAATGTCTTCGTCGACTCCAAGTCGAGCGAGAGCGTTCTTCCCTATTTCTCCGCCGGCACGCGCGACGACCTCATCCAGCGCCGCTTCCTGGAAGCGCATCTGAACTTCTGGAAAGACGACGCCAACAATCCTTCCTCGACCGTCTATTCCGGGCGCATGGTCGACACCGCGAACACGCGCGCATGGTGCTGGGACGCACGGCCCTATCCCGCGTTTCCCGCGCTGTCGAACGTTTGGGGCGATGCGGGCAATTACACGCTGGGCCACTGGCTGAACGGCCGCCTGGGCACAGTCCAGCTTGCCGATCTCGTCGCCGCTTTGTGCGCGGATGCGAATTTTTCCGCCTGCGACGTTTCCGATCTCGCCGGCATCGTCACCGGTTTCGCCGTGACGGACACGATGAGCCCGCGCGATGCCATCGCGCCGCTGTCGGTCGCCTATCATTTCGACGCGGTGGAAAGCGAAGGCACGGTGAAATTCCGCATGCGCGGCCAACCCGGCGCGACGCCGCTCGGCGAAAGCGATCTGGCGATGCCCGAGGGCGATCCGTCGTTCGGCTTCGCGTTCAACCGCGCGCAGGAAACCGATCTGCCGCTCGCCTCGCGCATCTCCTATATCGCCGCGGGCGACTACCGGCAGGCCGTTACCGAAGCGCGCAAGCTGGTGGCGCTTACCGACCGCGTGGCACAGTCGACGCTGCCCATCGTGATGGACCAGTCGCAGGCCGAAGGCATCGGCGCGCGCCTGTTGCAGGACGCCTGGGTGATGCGGGAGACGGCGCAATTCGCGCTGGCGCCCTCGCGGCTCGCGCTCGAACCGGCGGACGAGGTGACATTGAGCGCCGGCGGCCGCACGCACCGCCTGCGTCTCACCGAGATCGACGATGCCGGATCGCGCGCCGTTCAGGCAACCGCCACCGATCCGTCGATCTACGCGTTGTTCGCGGGATCGAACCGCATGCCCATTGCCGTTGCGCCATCGTCAGCGGGCCGCCCGCTGGTCGCCTTCCTCGATCTGCCGCTGCTCACCGGCGATCAGAAAGCATGGGCACCCTTCGCGGCGGCCTGCGCCGAGCCGTGGCCCGGCGCGGTGAACATTCTGCGAAGCGTCACGGATTCAAACTATCAGCTCGACACGGCGCTGGGCGTGGCGGCGGATATCGGCGTCACCACGACGGATCTCTTCTCCGGCCCCGCGTGGCGTTGGGACGGGGTGAACAGCGTCGGCGTGAAGCTGTTCAACGGCGCGCTCGCAGCGCTCGATGATCTCGCGGTGCTGGCGGGCGCAAACGCGCTGGCCGTCGAGAACGAAGACGGCCAATGGGAGGTCCTGCAATTCGCGAACGCCACGCTTGCTGCGCCAGACACCTGGATGCTGTCGCGCCTGCTGCGCGGCCAGGCGGGAACGGAAGGGGCCATGCGCGATCCGGTTCTGGCCGGCGCGCGCGTCGTGGTGCTGAACGAACCGCTGCAGCAGCTAGCCCTCGCGCAAAGCCAATATGCATTGCCTTTTCGGTATCTTTGGGGTCCGAAGGGCAAGCCGCTTTCGGATTCCTCTTATCAGGGTGCACAGCTCGAATTCGAGGGCGTCGGCCTGCGTCCGCTTGCGCCCTGCGCGCTTGGCGCAACCTATGACGCGAGCGGCAATCTCGCCTTGTCGTGGACTCGACGCGACCGTTCGCCTTTGAGCGACAGTTGGGACCAGACCGAAATCCCGATGAGCGAAGCCACCGAGAGCTACGACGCGGAAATCCTCGATGGCGCGGGCCTCGTCAAACGCACCTTCAACGCCGTCGGCGCGCCGTCTTTGCTCTACACCGCATCGCAGATCGCGTCCGACTTTCCGTCCGGCCTGCCGGCGCCGTTCCGCTTCATCGTCTACCAGCTCTCCGCCGTCGTGGGCCGTGGCCCGGGCAAGGCGAGTTCGTTTTTCATCTGATCACCCTCGCCGCCACGCATGTGGGGCAGAGGGCTTTTGCAAGGAAACAGCATGACCGACACCACACCGCGCGCCGGTGCGCCGCTGCTCGCGGCCGCGCAGGCGCAGAAACACGTCACGCACAACGAAGCGCTCTACCAGTTCGATGCGCTCATCGGGGCGCGCTTCCTGGATCGCGATCTTTCCGCGCCGCCGCCATCGCCCTCCGACGGCGACGCCTATCTCGTCAAAGCCACGGGCACCGGCGCATGGGCGGGGCAGGACGGCAAGATCGCCTATTGCGCCGACGGCGGGTGGCGCTTCTACGCGCCGTTCGCCGGTCTCGTCGCCTATGTCTCCGACGAAGCGGCGAACATCGTCTATGACGGCGCATCCTGGGCGGCATGCGGATCGGGCGGGGGCGGAAGCACCACGGCCACGCCGATGCTGGGCATCAACGCGACGGCGGATTCCACGAACAAGCTGTCCGTCACGTCCAACGCCGCGCTGTTCGCCGGCGAAAGCGTGGCCGGCGGCGGCACCGGCGACATGCGCATCACGCTCTCCAAGGATGCCGCGGGCAACACGGCTTCGCTTCTCTACCAGGATGCGTTTTCCGGCCGCGCGGAAATCGGGCTCGCGGGCGACGACGATTTCCATTTCAAGGTGTCGCCGGACGGATCGTCCTGGACCGATGCCATCGTCATAGACAGTGCCACCGGCGCCGCCGCCATCCGCGGCACCGCCACGAATGACGACGCGGGCGCGGGCATTGTCGGCGAATATGGCGAGGCTGTCGTGCCGTCGGCCGCGCGCGTTTCACTGACCACCGGCACCGCCAAAACCATCGCTTATGTCGATATCCCGGCGGGCGACCACGACGTCACCGCCTGGATCGGATTCTTCGGCGCCACCACCACCTCGGTGAAATCCTTCATCGGCAGCATTTCGCTTGCCGACAATACGCTCGACAGCGATCCCGGCCACCGCGCCGCCATGTGGATCGGCAACCAGACCGTCTTCTCAGACGGCTCCGAGTTCGATTTCAGCGTCGCCACGCTGCGCATGAATTTCAGCGCCACCACGCGCGTCTATCTCGTCGCCATCGGAAACTTCTCGGTTTCCACCTGCCAGGCGTTCGGGCGGATCGGCTGGCGCCGGCGGCGCTGACACCCAAACGCGCGCGGCTGTGTTCGATGCGGCCGCGGCGCGATCCCGCACAGCATCGAACAAAGAAAGGAACTCGACATGCTTTCCGGATACAAGACCTACATCGCCGGCGCGCTCACCATCCTGGGAGCGCTCGGCGGTTATCTCACCGGCAATCTCGCGATGGACCAGGCGATCAACCTCGTCGTGCCCGCGATCCTCGCGATGACCGTTCGCCACGGCATCTCGACGGCTGCAAGCGCGTCCTGACCGGCCGCGTTCCCCCGCGTCAATTCGATTGGATTGACGCGGGGAGGCTTTTTGCCATGCTGACCGCGATCTTATCGAGGCCGCCATGAAAGTCAGCGAAGCCATCGCCACGCGCAAGACGATCCGCGCCTTCAAATCCGATCCGGTTTCGCGCGAGACGATCGAGAAGATCCTCACGCTGGCTGCGCGCGCGCCGTCGGGCGGCAATGTGCAGCCCTGGAAAGTCTATGCGCTGATCGGGCCCGCGCGCGATGAACTGGTGCGCCGCGTCGCCGAAACGCGCAAACAACATCCCATGGGATCGCCGCCGGAATATCACATCTATCCGCCCGAACTCACCGAGCCCTACCGCACGCGGCGTTTTCGCGTCGGCGAGCAGATGTATGCGACGATGGGAATCCCGCGCGAGGACAAGCCCGCGCGCCTGAAATTCTTTTCGAAGAACTGGGAATTCTTCGGCGCGCCGGTTGGTCTCATCTTCACCATCGACCGGCAGATGCAGCAGGGCCAGTGGGCCGACCTCGGCATGTTCCTGCAAAGCATCATGCTGCTCGCGCGCGAGCACGGGCTTCACACCTGTCCGCAGGAAGCCTGGGCGATGTTCCACCCGCAGATCCGCGAATATCTGAACGTGCCGGAGAACGAGATGATCTTCTGCGGCATGGGCCTCGGTTATGCCGACGAGGCGGCGCCGGTGAACAGTCTCGCCAGCGAGCGCGCCCCGCTCGCCGAATACGCGACCGTCCGCGAAAGGGCGTGAGGGTGGGGGCGGTACCCCCCATGATTTGCAAATCAAATACCAGCGGTGCCGCCTTGTTCGCGCACATGCCACCAGATGCAGCGACGGCGGAATTTCGTGAAATCGCGGCAATACGAAAATGAGAAACCCGCGATGGATTGCTCCATCGC
This sequence comes from Rhizomicrobium sp., assembly GCA_051959625.1. Lineage (GTDB taxonomy): Bacteria > Pseudomonadota > Alphaproteobacteria > Micropepsales > Micropepsaceae > Rhizomicrobium. The sequence continues at coordinate 27,309 of JBQCFD010000190.1, read as the reverse complement.
GGGCTCTCGCTTGACGGCGACACATCTTACGGGGAGGGGCTTGCCGTAAAATGCGGCCTCAAGGCCGTTGCTCTTTCCGGTATGGTAAAAGCCGCAAACCGGGCGGAGCGATTCATCTGGCGTGGAGAATGCGCCGCGCGGGCTGAACGGACTCTGGATGCTGCGTTCATGCGCGGTTCATCGCGGAAAAGGTAGAAAAACCTATGTTTCGGCTTGCGTTTCCGGTGTTGCTGGCGGCGCTGGTGCTGGGCTCCGCGCCTGCACTTGCGCAAGGCCGCTACGCGCCGCCGCCGGGCGTGCAGCCGCTGGATCGCGTTCTGCCGCAAGTGCGCAACCACTATCCGGGAACCTTCTACGACGCCGACGGTCCTTTCATGGATGAACGGGGCAGTCCGCATTACCGCCTGAAATGGATGACGCCCGAAGGGCGCATCATCTGGCTCGATACGGATGCGCGCACCGGGCGCGTCCTGGGTGTCGAGCACAAGCGCGAACGCGGCAATTACGCGATGCCGCCGCCGGATCAGGGACCGCCGCGCGGGAATTTCGAACGCGGCGATGAATTTCGCGGACGCGGTTATTGGGAACACGGTCCCGGCAGTCGCGATCATGGTGGCTGGGGCGGCGGACGCGGCGATTGGGGTGGACGAGGCGGCGGCTGGGGTGGCGGTCACGGCGACCATGGTGGTCACGGTGGCGGCCGCGGGCATCACGGCGGGTGAACCATGCGCATACTTCTTGTCGAAGACGATTCCGATCTGCAGCGCGTGCTGAAACGCGCGCTCGCCGACGCGGGCTATGTCGTGGACGCGGCCAGCGACGGCGAGGAAGGCCACTTCCTCGGCGACACCGAGCCCTATGACGCCGTGATCCTCGATCTCGGCCTGCCCAAGATGGATGGCGTGCGGGTGCTGGAGAAATGGCGGCATGACGGGCGCAGCATGCCGGTGCTCATCCTCACCGCGCGCGACCGCTGGAGCGACAAGGTGGCGGGCTTCGATGCCGGCGCCGACGACTATCTCGCCAAGCCTTTCCACACCGAGGAGCTGCTGGCGCGGGTGCGCGCGCTTCTGCGCCGCGCCGCGGGCCTTGCCACGTCCGAGATCGATATCGGCCCGCTCAAGATCGATACCCGCGCGTCGCGGGTGATGGTGGACGGCAATCCGGTCAAGCTGACGAGCCTGGAATACCGCCTGCTCGCCTATCTCGCCCATCACAAGGGCAAGGTTGTCTCGCGCACCGAACTGGTGGAGCATCTTTACGATCAGGATTTCGATCGCGACTCGAATACCATCGAAGTGTTTGTCGGCCGCCTTCGCAAGAAGCTCGGCATCAACGTGATCCAGACGGTGCGCGGCCTTGGCTATTGCCTCGACGATCCGAACGCTCAGAACGAAGATCGCGCGAAGGCTTGATTCCCTTCAGGCGCGGCTCATCGCGGCCGCGGCTGTGTGGACCATCCTGGGTCTGGTGGCGGGCGCCTTCGTCCTGTCCAACGCGTTCCGCATGTCGGTCGAAAGCGATTTCGACGCGCGCCTGAAATTCGATCTGGACGGCATGATCGCCGCCGCCGAGCCCGGCCCCGCGGGGCAGGTGTCGTTGCGCGGCCGTTTCACCGATCCGCGTTTCGAGCGCGTCTATTCCGGCTGGTACTGGCAGATCGCGCCCGAGGCGAAGAACGCGGGAGCGCCGCAGATCTCGCGCTCGCTATGGGATCACACCATCCGGGTGACCGATGCGGTCACGCGCGGCGGCGTGCAATGGGGTCATGCCTTCGGGCCGGAGAACCAGCATCTGCGCGTCGTGTCGCAGCACGTGGAGTTTCCCGTGCTGAGCACGCCCTCGCCGAAGGACACGCGCAGCTATCGCTTTCTCGTCGCCGGTAATTCCGCGCAGATCGAAACCGAGGTCGCGCGGTTCAACGGCACGCTTTTGTGGTCGTTCGCCATTCTGGGCGCGGGGTTGATCCTCGCAATCCTCATCCAGGTGCGCATCGGCCTCGTGCCGTTGCGGCGTTTGCGCATCGCGCTGGCGCGCATCCGCGACGGCCGCGCCCGCAAGCTGGACGGAGAGTTTCCCGCAGAGCTCGCGCCGCTGGCGAAGGAGCTGAACGGATTGATCGAGCACAATGCGGAGGTCGTCGCGCGCGCCCGCACCCATGTGTCCAACCTGGCGCATTTCCTGAAGACGCCCCTCACCGTGATTTCGAGCGAAGCCTCCGCGCATCCCGGCGCACTTGCCGACACGGTGACCAGGCAGGTGACCACCATGCGCCGCCAGGTCGATCACTACCTGGCGCGTGCCCGCGCCGCCGGCGCGGTGAATGCGCTCGGCACGCGCACCGAAGTGGCGCCCGTGCTGGACGATCTCGCGCGCGTGCTTCGCCGCATTCACGGCGAACGCGCCATCTCGATCACCGCGGTGTGCGAACCGAGGCTCTGCTTTCGCGGCGAGCGGCAGGACCTCGAAGAGATGGCCGGAAACCTGATGGACAACGCCTGCAAATGGGCGCACTCCCAGGTGCAGGTCACCGCGCGCGCGCTGGAGCGCGGCCGTCTCGAAATCGTCATCGGCGACGATGGCGCCGGCCTCAGCGACGAAGACCGGGCAAGAGTGGGAGAACGCGGCGAACGCCTCGATACGACCGTCCCGGGAACCGGCCTGGGGCTGGCCATCGCGCGGGACATCGCCAAGCTTTACGGCGGTTCTTTGGACCTGGCGCGGAGCCCTCTGGGCGGGCTTGAGGCCAAATTGGTACTCCCCGCAATTGTCTGATTCTTGCGGGTCGCAATGCCCTGTTAACGATAAGCCCGTAACGTCTTAAAGCCGGGGAGTGCGGGCGTTGCCGCCTACCCGTTGGGACGCCGGGATATGGATTCGAGCAAGGCTCAAGAGCTTCGGGGCTTGTTGGGGACGCTGCCGCCGCAGATCGCGTCGCGGCTTGCGAAAGCCGTCGAGATCGATCGCCTGAATGACGGGCGGATGCTTCCGCACGAGACCATCCTCGAAGGTTTGCGTCCGGTCCTGCGCGGCCAATCCGCCGATCGCGCGCTGACGCCCCTGCGGCTGTTCTGCCAGCCGTTCGAAGATTTGCTGACCATGCTGCCGCGCAAGGAAAAACAGAAGGGCCGCATCGCGCGCTCTTCGATCATGCCGGTATGGAATTGGGTCGCGCAGAAACTGGTGCCCGAGGCGGCGAATGCCTATTCGATCGGCGTCAAGACCTCCATTCTCGCCGGCAAGATCGACGACGCGAAAAATCACGCCACCCAGTTCTGGAGCGTCGCGGCGCAGGCCGTTCTCTCGGCGCTGGATTCCGAGCGCGGCCGCAAGGCGGTGCGTGCGGCGCTCGATGGCGACATCGTCGCCGCCGATGCGCGCGAAATGGCGCTTCTTCAATCGGTCGGCGGCGAGATCGCACAGCTGCAGGCAAAACTGCCGCGGCCTTTCCCGTCGTTGAACGAGGACCACGTCTGGCTTCTGCGCGAAACCTATGACCGCCTCGCTGCATCCGCGCCGGAAGCGGCGCCCTATGTCGCCGTGGTGGCGATGCAGCGGCTGGAACGGCCGTGGGAAGCCTTGAAGCTCCCGATGAATGTCACGCGACAGACCCAGGATACGCTGATCAGCTCGACGGATATGGGCCTCGTCGGTGAAATCCTGTTCGGCGATATCGAGTTCTATCTGTCGGCGATCCGCGCGGCGCGCCCCATCCAGTTCGATGCGGACCAGCTCGTGGGCCACCTGATGGGGTTCACGACGCTGTCGTCCGGCATGGTGAAGGCCATCGACATCCGCCGCGACGGCAAATGGGGGCAGCGCATCCTGTCGGATCGCGCCGCGATCGGCGAAGTCATGGACGTTTTCATGGCGCGCGCGCCGAAGGAAGTCGTCGCTGCATTGCCGACCGTGAAGTCGGGCAGCTATGCCGGCGGCCCGCGCGTGCCGGATCTCAACCACGCGGCCGATCCGGAAAAGTCTGACCGCGCGCTGGCCTATGTCCGTCTGGTCGGGGGCTGCCGCAGCTTCGCCCCGGCCGCTTCGTTCGGGACCAGCAACAAGGACGCGATCGATGCGATCGCCATGACGCTGAAGAGCTATGTCGAGGACATCTTGAAGGAACTGCGCACGGCGACCGGCGACCGGCGGGCCCATGCCGAGCAGTTCTTCAATCTTGTGGTCGAGATGACCGCGTTGCTGTTCAGCCGCGAGGAAGCGGAGCTGCTGCGCCGGCGCGGCCGCGCGGCGATGCCCGCCGAAGTCGCGGCCTAGATCACACCGCGCCCGAATTCCGCAAGCCTTAAATCTCCGAAGCCGTGTATCCGAGCTCGCGAAGGATTTCCTCGGAGTGCTCGCCCAGCAGCGGCGCGCGCCGGCGCACCGTTCCGGGCGTGCCGTGCAGCTTCACGGGCGTCGCGGCGATCGGCGCCGGGCCGATGCCGGGAAAATCGATGCGCGTGAGAATGTCGCTCGCCTTCACATGCGGATCGGCGAGGGTTTCGGGCATGGTGTAAACCGGGCCAGCCGGAATGCGCGCTGCTTCGAACGCCGCGATGGCTTCCTCGCTGCCGCGCTCCGCGCACCAATCCGCGATCCGCGCGCTGATGATGTCACCGTGATCGCCTCGCGACTTGTCGCTGGCGAAGCGCTTGTCCTCGAGCCATTCCGGCGCGCCGATCAATTTCGCCACGCGCCGGAACAGCGGGTCGCCGTTCACTGCGACCGTGATCCAGCGGTCTTTCGTCTTGTAGATGTCCGATGGCGCCGCGGTCTGGCTGCGGTTGAGGGTGGGACGGCGGTCGAGTTTGAGCACGTCTTCCTCGATCAGCGTGGGGCTGAAGAAGGTGAGGGCGGTCCGCAGCAGCGCGCCTTCCACGAGTTGGCCTTTGCCGGTCTGCTCGCGGACGCGCAGCGCCGACACGATGCCGAGCGCCAGAAGCGATGCGGTGCCGAAATCGACCCAGGGCGCCGCGGCGCGGACCGGCTGTTCCTCGGTGCCGGCGAAATAGACGGCGCCGGACATCGCTTGAGCGACTCCATCGAAGCCCACGCGGTTGGAATAGGGACCGTCGAGACCGAACGCGGTCGCCACGCCCAGGACCGCGCGCGGATTGATCGCCGACACGCTATCGTAGTCGAGGCCGAGACTCTTGAGCGTTTCGCCGGGAAGATTGGCGATCACGACATCGCTTTTCGCGATCAGCCGCTTGACGACATCGCGGCCCTGCGCGTGGGCAGGATCGAGCGTGAGGCCGCGCTTGTTGCGGTTCATCTGCAGGAACATCGCCCCTTCGCGCGGGCTGCCGTCGTCGCGCTCGCCCAGCGATACGAGCGTGCGGTCTTCGCGGCCTTCGCGTTTCTCCACGCGGATCACGTCGGCGCCGAGATCCCCCAGGAGCGCCGCGCAGAAAGGCCCGGCGATATAGCGGCCGAAATCGACGACGCGGATTCCGGAAAGCGGACCTGCCATGACGTGCTCCTCGCGCGCGATTGCCGCGCGGCCTTTCTCCGGAATATACCGGTCGCACGGAGAAAATCATGGCTGCGGCTGATGTTTTCGAGTCCCTGAGCCGGATCGCGGGCTTTGCGCCGCAATCCGCGCCGGACTTCTCCGGGCATGATCCGCTTCTGCCGACACCCTTTCGCGTGGCGGAGGCTGCCGCCGCGGCGCTCGGCCTGGGCGCATCCGTCGCCGAGGAGATATGGCGATTACGCGGCGGAAGCCGTCAGGACATCGCGATCGACCTCAAGGCGGCGGCGGCTTCGCTGGTATCGTTCTCGCTGTTGCGCCTGAACGGCCAGCCGGTGCCGCGGCCCGCGGAAACCAATCCGACCGTCGCGATCTATCGCGGCATGGATGGGCGCTACATTCATCTGCATGGCGGCTTCCCGCATCTGGCGCGGCGCACGCTCGATCTGCTCAATGCGCAGAATACCGCGGACGCGATCGGCGGTGCGGTGGCGAAATGGAACGCGTTCGCGCTGGAGGATGCGCTCGCGCACATGAAGCAATGCGGCGCCGTCATCCGCACGCAGGAGGAATGGCTTGCGAGCCCGCAGGGCCTGGCGCTGTCGCATGTGCCGCCGGTGGCGATCAGACGTATCGGCGATGCGCCGCGGCTCGAACTCGCAAATGCCGATCTGCCGCTTGCAGGCATTCGGGTCCTGGATCTCACGCGCGTTCTTGCCGGTCCATCTTCGGCGCGTACGCTCGCTTCTTACGGCGCCGACGTGCTGGGCGTGCGGTCGCCGGAGCTGCCGACCATCGATCTCTTCGATCTCGATACCGGACTGGGCAAACGCTCCTGCTTTCTGGATCTCGCCAAGCCGGGCGATGCGGAGACGATGCGGGCGCTGGTGCGCGATGCGCATGTCTTCGTCGACTCCTACCGGCCGGGCGCGCTGTCGAAACTCGGATTTTCGCCCGAGGCGCTGGCGCATCTGTCGCCCGGCATCATCCATGTCGGGATTTCCTGCTACGGCAGCGAAGGGCCCTGGGCTTCCCGCGCGGGATGGGAACAGCTCGCGCAGAGCGCAACCGGGATCGCCGTGGAGCAGGGGGCTTTCATGGCGGCGCGCAACGGCAGCCGGCGCGAGAGCGTGCCGCGGCTCATCCCCGCAGCAGCGTGCGATTTCATCACCGGCTATCTCGCCGCAGCAGGCGCCGCCGCCGCGTTGTTGCGGCGGGCACGCGAGGGCGGAAGCTGGCATGTCGAGGTCTCGCTCTGCGCCACCGCGATGTGGCTGCAATCGCTGGGACAGACAAAACCATCGGAAGTGCCTGAAAGCTGGAATCCCCTGGAAGGACTCGACGGATATTTCCAGTCATGCGAAACGACGCGCGGGCGGCTGGATCATCTGGGGCCCGTGGTGCGGATGTCGAAGACACAACCGGCTTGGCGCCTGCCGCCGCCGGAGTTGGGCGCGGACCGGCCGCGCTGGACATAATCGGGGAATGGAATGGTCGCGAAGCAGAATCCGTTGAACCTCAATCCGCTGCAGCTGCGCACGCTGACCTTGCTGCAGGCGATCGCGCGCGTGCCCGGTGCGGCATCCGCCGGTCCCAATCCGGGCGAGGCGACCATCGAGCATTTTCCGCCGGCCCATGGCGATCATTTCCATCTGGGCGATGCGGTGGTGCGCGGCAGCGACGCGACGGGCCTCTACAACGAGAAGGTCTGGAATGCGCTCACGCGCAAAGGCGTGGCGCGCGGGGATTGGCCGCACCGCATCACGCTTACGCCGGCCGGGCTGACCTACGACACCGGACTCGCGAACGAGATCCTGCACCGCTCCGGTCACTGACCGCCGTCGGTCCGCGTCAGCGTCGCGAAATGTTCGCGGAAGAGCGCCGCGCCGCGGCGGCTCGCCATGAAGGCATCGAGTTCCTTTGGCGTCGCGGTGATGCTGGCGTCGCCGAACTGTCCTTCCTCCACGGTGCCGGCGATCTGATGCGCGCGGATCGCCGCCTTCGTGGCGTCTTCATCCATGAGATAAAGCACGACGCGATTGGGGCCTTCGAAGCGATAGAGGACCGGAACCGTGCCTCTGGGAGGATCGCTGTCGTCCGGCTTGCCGTCGCTGAACTGCAATTGCGCGTTCATGATGCGGTTGTTGCCGAGCGTGGCGGTGGTGACCGATGCCACCGACCAGTCGGCGTCCGGCTCGGTTCCCGCCTGCACCATCACGACGGTCATCGTGTTGTCGCCCTGGGGAAGGAAATGGAAATAGATATCGCGCGCATCGCTGGAGTTGTCGGTCTTGCCGCGCCACAGGCCGGCCAGTGCCGGGTCGCTGGCGATTCCCGTCGTCGTGCCCACGGGATGGGTCGTGGTCGGCGGATAGCAAGCCGCGAGAAGAATGGCGGCGGCGGCCGCAAGGAACGGCACGATGCGCATGGAAACCCCCGGCAGGGACTCTACCAGATTCCCATGGAATGCGGGCGGAAACGGGGCGGCGCGCCGCCGCGTGGACCCGGCTCCCGCGCCTTCCTATAGTCCCGCGGCCAACGACCTGACTTTGCTGATGAATCCGCGCAAACGCCGCCGACTTTATTTCGCCGCCGCTCTGATCGTGGCCGGCGCGGGCGGGGCTGCGCTGGTGCTGGGCGCGCTGCGAGACAATGTTCTTTACTTCTACAGCCCGTCCGACATCGCGGCGAAGCACGTCAGGCCCGGGGTCGCGTTTCGCGTCGGCGGACTGGTGGAGAAGGGCAGCGTCAGCCATGGCCCGCATGCGGACGTGCGCTTCGTGGTGACGGATGGGCGCGCGAGCGTGCCGGTCGATTTCCACGGCGTGCTGCCGGATCTCTTCCGCGAAGGCCAGGGCATCGTCGCCATGGGTTCGATGGACGATGCCGGCCGCTTCAATGCCACCGAAGTCCTCGCCAAGCACGATGAGAAATACATGCCGCCGGAAGTCGTCGACGCGCTGAAGCGCTCTGGCCGCTGGAAGGAAGGCGGCACATGAGGAGAGCCGCGTGACCGGCGAGATCGGGCAATTCGCACTGGCGCTGGCTTTCGCGCTCGCAGCGGTGATGGCGATTGCGGGACTTGCGGGCGCGCGGCAGGCGGCGGAACGATCGCGCGCCATCGCATCGAGCGCGGCGCTCGGCATGTCGGTGTTCATCGCACTTGCGTTCGGCGCGCTGACCTATGCCTTCGTCACGTCGGATTTCAGCGTGCTCGATGTCGCGCAGAATTCGCACACGGCAAAGCCGATGATCTACAAGATCACCGGCGTCTGGGGAAACCATGAAGGCTCCATGCTTTTGTGGGTTCTGGTTCTGGCCATCTATTCTGCGATCATCGTGTTCGCGCAGCGGGGCAGCGCGCGGCTCACCTCCGCGGCGCTGGGTGTACAGTGTTTGCTCGCTTGCGCGTTCCTGCTGTTCATCCTGTTCACGTCCAACCCGTTCCTGCGGCTCGACCCGCCGCCCTTCGAGGGCGCGGGACTCAATCCGCTGCTGCAGGATCCGGGCCTCGCGATGCATCCGCCCATGCTCTACATCGGCTATGTCGGGCTGTCGGCCGCGTTTTCCTATGCCGCCGCGGCGCTCATCACCGGCGAAGCCGATGCCGGATGGGCGCGCGCCGCGCGGCCCTTCATGCTCATCGCCTGGATCGCGCTGACGCTCGGGATCACGCTGGGCAGCTGGTGGGCCTACTACGTGCTGGGCTGGGGCGGTTTCTGGTTCTGGGATCCGGTCGAGAACGCGGCGCTCATGCCATGGCTCGTCGCCACTGCGCTTCTGCATTCCGCACTTGCGACCGAACGGACGGGCGCGTTCCGGAGCTGGACGTTGCTGCTGGCGATACTGGCGTTCTCGCTGAGCCTGATCGGCACGTTCCTGGTGCGATCCGGCGTGTTGTCATCGGTGCATGCGTTCGCCAGCGATCCGACGCGCGGCATTTACATCCTGATGATGCTGGTCGCGGCGATTGGTGGCGCGCTGGCGCTCTTTGCCTGGCGCGCGCCCCAGCTTCAGAGCGGCGCGGCTTTCGGCGCGGTGAGCAAGGAAAGCACGCTTTTGCTCAACAATGTGCTGCTGTCCGCTGCCGCGGCGACGGTGTTCATCGGTACGCTCTATCCGCTGCTGCTCGATGCGCTGACCGGCACGAAGATCTCGGTTGGGCCGCCTTATTTCGCCGTCACCTTTGCGCCGCTTTTCGTGGTGCTGATCCTGCTCGTTCCGTTTGGCCCGCGGCTGGGCTGGCGCAATGGCGATCTGCGCGCCGCGCTGGGGACGCTCGCGCCGGCGGCCGGTATCGCTGTGGTCTGCATTGCCGTCGTGTTCGCATTCGTGACGCCGCGCTCGCTCGTCGCTGCGCTGGCATTCGGCCTTGGCGCCTGGACGACCGCCGCCGCGGTGATCGATGTGGCGAAGCGGGGCGATATCCGCGCGCTCCCCATCGGCGCTTTCGCATCGGCGCTGGCGCATGCAGGGCTGGGCATCACGCTTCTGGGCATCACGGCGACGACGGTCTGGCGCAGCGAGGCGCTGGAACTGCTCAAGCCCGGCCAGACCATGCCCATCGCGGGTTACACGCTGCGGCTCGAAGGCGTGCAGATGCTGATGGGTCCGAACTATGAAGCCGAGCGGGCGACGGTCGATGTCATCTCCGGGGGCCACGTGATCGCGACGATGTCGCCGGAGAAACGCGCCTATCCCGTGGAAGGGCAGGCGACCGCGGTTACCGCGATCCGCACGACCGGGATTTCCGATCTCTATCTGGCGCTCGGCGATCAGCGTGACGGCGGCTGGATCATCCGCGCTTATGTGAGCCCGCTCGCGCCTTTCATCTGGTTCGGCGGCGCGTTCATGGCGCTCGGCGGTCTTGCCGGCCTGTGGTCGCGATTGCGCAAGCGGCAGGTCCCCGCGGCACAATTGGCGGCGGCAGAATGAGGCGTCTCGTTCTCGCATTTTTATTCGCTGTGACTTGCGCTGGTCCCGTGTTTGCCGTCACAGGTCCCGACAAGCTTTCCAATCCGGCACTCGAGGCGCGCGCGGTGGCGCTGCAGAAGCAGCTGCGTTGCGTGGTTTGCCAGGGGCAATCGCTGGATGAATCCGATGCGCCGCTCGCCGCAGATCTGCGGCGATTGATTCGGGCGCGCATCGCGCAGGGCGATAGCGACGAACAGGTTGAACATTATCTCGTCGCGCGGTACGGAGATTTCATCCTGATGAAGCCGCCGCTGGAGCCGCAGACCTATCTGCTCTGGTTTGGCCCTCTCGGGATCCTGCTGATGGGGGGAGTGGCGGTGGCGCTGGTGATTTTCCGCGCCCGCAAGCGGCTCGAGTCCGGCGGCCGCTGAAATTGCGGCGATCGGGACAGGATTGAACGATATTACGTTGTGTTAATGTTTGTGACAGGAACAGGAAAGCTCCCTACATTAGGGGTGATCTGGCTGTTGCCTTCGGGCGTTGGTCCCCCGCCGGTCCTTGAAATCGCATGGAGAGATAAATGAACAAGAAAAAGACGGAACTCTTTCAAGGCTTTCGCGGCCGCTTCGTCGCCGCCGCCGCTGCTGGAATTCTCGTGGTCGGCGGACTGGGCGCCTTCGCGATGACCCAGCCCGGCCAGCATCCGCAGCACGCGCCTGCCAAGCCCTCGGCCCCCCTCGCGGCCGCACCGCATCCCGCTACGCCGCGCCTGATCGAAAACGGCGCGCCGTTCTCCTTTGCCGATCTTGTCGAGCGCGTCAGCCCCGCAGTGGTCACCATCACCGTCGAAGAGCAGGTGAAGGCGCCGCAAGGGTTCGACCCCGATCAGATTCCAGAGCCGTTCCGTGACTTCTTCGGCCAGTTCGGACAGGGCCGCCAGTTCAGTGCGCCTCGCAAGGCGATCGCGATGGGTTCGGGCTTCGTCATCGACAAGTCGGGCTACATCGTGACGAACAACCACGTCGTCGAGAACGGAAAGAAGATCACCGTCAAGTTTCCCGACGGGCGTGAATTCACCGCCAAGCTTATCGGCACCGATCCGGCGACCGACGTGGCGCTGTTGAAGGTGAAGAGCGACAAGCCGCTGCCGACCGTGGAGTTCGGCGACGACCGCCAGGTCCGCGTCGGTGACTGGGTCGTCGCGGTCGGCAATCCCTTCGGTCTCAGCAACACGGTCACCGCCGGCATCGTCTCATCCATCGGACGCGACGTCGGAAACGGTCCGTACACGGACTTCATTCAGATCGACGCGCCGATCAATCGCGGCAACTCGGGCGGTCCGACCTTCGACATCCGGGGCAAGGTCATCGGCATGAACACCATGATCTTCTCGCCGTCCGGCGGCAGCGTCGGCATCGGCTTCGCGATCCCGGCGTCCACCATTCACGACGTGGTGGCGCAGCTCAAAGCGCATGGCCGCGTCGCGCGCGGTTATCTCGGCGTCGAGATCCAGAATGTGACCCCGGAGATCGCGGCAAGCCTCGGCAACAAGACGATGAAAGGCGCCATCGTCGCCAGCGTCACGCCCAACAGCCCGGCTTCGCAGGCGGGCTTCGTCGCAGGCGACATCGTGGTGGCGGTGAACGGAAAGGCGGTTGAAGACAACCGCGATCTGACGCGGCGCGTGGCGGCGCTCCCGGCCGGCGCGAGCGCGACGTTCAGCGTCGTGCGCAACGGTTCGCCCAAGACCCTGACGGCGAAAATCGGCGCGCGGAAAGGCGAGCAGGTCGCTTCCAACGACAGGCAAAAGAACAGCAGCTTCACGCCGAGCACGGCGGAAGCGATGGGCCTCGGCCTGGCGGCGATAACGCCGGAAACCCGCCGCGCATTCGGCCTCAACGACAAGGTCAATGGCGTCGTGGTCACCAAGGTCGATCCGAACAGCGATGCGGCCGACAAGGGGCTGGAGCCCGGCGACGTGCTTGTTTCGGTCGCTAACCATCAGGTGCATTCGCCGCAGGACGTGAAGGCGAGCATCGCCGCCGCGCAGGCCGCGCACCGCGACACGGTTCTTGTGCTGGTGACCGGTCAGGCCGGCCAGCGCTTCGTGGCGATCAAACTGGGGGCATGAAGACAGCGTACCGGATCGCGGGGCGAAAGCCGCGCGCTCCGGCCCCCGCGCCGGTGATGGCGGCCCCATCCCCCCGTTGCTGTTACCGGCGCGGACCCCTTCGACAATCTTGCGGATCAGGAGAACCCTATGCGCATCCTCGTGGTTGAAGACGATCTTGAGGCACAGCGTTATCTTGTGAACGGGCTGAAGGAAGCCGGTCACGTGGTCGATGACGCCGGCGATGGCGAGGTGGGCTTGTCTCTCGCGCTTTCGCGGCCATACGACATCGCCATCGTCGACCGCATGCTTCCCAAGCTCGATGGCCTGAAGCTGGTGGAGGAGATCCGGCAGCACGGCAACGTCACGCCGGTTCTGTTCCTCAGCGCGTTGTCCGAGGTGGACGATCGGGTCAAGGGACTGAAGGCCGGAGGCGACGACTACCTCACCAAGCCCTATGCCTTCGTCGAGCTTCTCGCGCGTCTGGATGCGCTCATGCGCCGCCGCCATCCCGCGGCGGTGAAGACGCGGCTGCAGGTGGGAGATCTGGAGCTCGACCTTCTGACCCGCACGGCGAAGCGCGGCGATGCTTCCATAGATCTGCAGCCGCGCGAGTTCCGCCTGCTCGAATATCTCATGCGCCATGCCAGCCAGGTGGTGACGCGCACCATGCTGCTGGAAAGCGTATGGGAATATCACTTCGATCCGCAGACCAACGTGATCGACGTGCATATCTCGCGATTGCGCGCCAAGATCGACAAAGGGTTCGAGACGCCGTTGCTGCATACCGTGCGCGGTGCGGGCTACATGATCCGTGCGCGCGCCTAGGCTTTTCCGCACTTTCGCGTTCCGGATTGTCTTCGTTTACATCGCCATTTTCGCGGTTTCGGCCGCGGGACTGGTCGCATTCACCTACTGGAATACCAAGCGCGAGCTCGACACCAAGACGGACCAGACGATCGACGCGGAAATCGTCGGCCTGTCCGAGCAGTATCAGCGGCTCGGCATAGGCGGGCTGGCCGACGTGATCATGAACCGCTCGGTGCGCGGCACGCAGAGCCTGTATCTTCTCACCGATATGCTGCACCGGCCGATCGCGGGAAATCTCGACGGCTGGCCGCAGATCATCTATCGGCCCAACAGCTTCATCGAGTTCAACTATGAACGGCGCGTCGGCGGCGTCTCCGCGTTGCGGCGCGCGCGTGGCCGGGTGTTCGCTCTGGCGGGCGGCTTCCAGCTTCTCGTCGCCCGCGACGTGCATGAGCGCCACGAAACGGTGCGCCTGTTCAACACGACGCTGCCGTGGAGCGTGTTGCTGATGCTGGTTCTGGGCGTCATCGGCGGCGCCTTGATGAGCCGCAACGTGCTCGCGCGGCTGGACTCGATCAACGCTGTCAGCCGCGAAATCATGGCCGGTGATCTGTCGCGCCGCGTTCCGGTCCGCGGCACGGGCGACGAGTTCGACGTGCTGGCCACCAATCTGAACCGGATGCTCGATCGCATCGAGCGCCTCATGCACGGCATGCGGGATGTGACGGATTCGGTGGCGCACGACTTGCGCACGCCGCTCAATCGCCTGCGCAACCGCATCGAGGCCGCGCTGCGCCGGCTCCCTGGGGACAGCGCCGAATATTCCGAAATCGAATCGGCTTCGGCGGAGATCGATCAGTTGATTGCGACATTCAACGCCTTGCTGCTGATCGCGGAAGCGGAAGCCGGCATGGCGCGCGAGGCGATGGCCCAGGTCGATCTGCGCGGCGTCGTGGAAGGCATCGCCGAGCTGTACAGTCCGCTCGCGGAGGAAAAGGGCCTGAGTTTCGAAGCGGCTCCCAGCGGCGAGGCATTGATCGCCGGAAATCGCAGCCTGATTTCTCAGGCGCTCGCGAACCTGGTCGACAATGCGATCAAATATACGCCGAGGGGCGGCACCATCCACGTCGGCATCGAGAACTCGCCGTCGGGCATTGCCCTCACCGTGTCCGACAGCGGCATAGGTATCCCCGAGGAAGATCGCGCGCGGGCGCTCGATCGTTTTGTCCGGCTCGAAGCCAGCCGCAATTCGCCGGGGACGGGATTGGGCCTCAGCCTCGTCGTTGCAGTCGCCAAGCTGCACGATGCGCGTTTCGATCTCGCGGACAACCATCCGGGCCTCAAGGCCACGATTCGCTTTCCGCATGACGCGCGCCGGATCGCGCCACGCCTTGCTGCCAGCCCGCCGGCACAGATCGCGGCGAAATAAGCCGCTCGTTTTGGCCGCGATTTCGGCGCATAAACCGGCTCATGCCGATAGAGAATTCTGCGCAGCGCAAAGTACCCGCGCCTTTCGATCGCAGCCGGGCCGAAAGGGTTCTGGCAGCGCTGTCGGAGAGCGAAGATGGCTTTGCGCCGTCAGCGGACCGCAGCGCCGTCCTGAACGCTGCCTTCGGCAACAGCCCCTATCTCGCGCGGCTCGCATTGCGCGAACGGGAATTCGTGCGGAATACGTTGGATGCCCCGCCCGACGATGTCCTGAAGGCCATCGAGCGCGATATCCGCGCCGTAGCGGCTATGGACGACATCAACGCCGCCATGTCCGCACTGCGCCGTGCGAAACGGGAAGCGGCGCTGACCATCGCTCTGGCGGACATCGGTGGCGTATGGAGTCTGGCCGCGGTCACCCACGCGCTCAGCGAATTCGCGGACGCCTGCATCCACGCCTCGTTGCGGTTTCTCCTGCGCCATGCCGCGCAGCAGGCGGGCATGGATGCCTCGGATCCGGAACGGCTGGAAGCCGAAACCGGTCTTGTGGTTCTGGCCATGGGCAAATATGGCGCGTTCGAACTCAACTATTCGAGCGATGTCGATCTGGTTGTCTTTTACGACCCGCGCCGTTTCCCTTTCCGCAAGCGGGATGATGCGCGCGGTGCCGCGGTCGATATCGTGAAGGGCCTTGTCCGGCTTCTCAGCGAGGTGACGGCGGACGGTTACGTCTTCCGCGTCGATTTGCGGCTGCGCCCGGATGCCGGCGCCACGCAGGTCGCGATCTCAACGGATGCGGCCGAAGCCTATTACGAAGGCATGGGGCAGAACTGGGAGCGCGCTGCCATGATCAAAGCGCGCGCTTGCGCGGGGGATCCCGAAGCGGGCAGGGCATTCCTGGACGCGATCAAGCCATTCGTGTGGCGGCGCAGCCTCGACTATGCCGCCATCGAAGACATCCACTCGATCAAGCGGCAGATCCACGCCCACGGCAAGCACGGTGCCGTCGCGGTTGCCGGTCACAACATCAAGCTGGGGCGCGGCGGCATCAGGGAGATCGAGTTCTTCGCCCAGACACAGCAGCTCATTCTCGGGGGGCGCAACCCCGTGCTGCGCTCGCCGGAGACGCTGAAGGCTATTGAAGCGCTGCGAGCGGCAGGGCTGGTATCCGACCCGACGGCCGAGGACCTTGCGGCGGCATATGACTTTCTCCGCAAGCTCGAACATCGCCTCCAGATGATCGAGGACGAGCAGACGCACAGTCTTCCGAGATCGGAGGAAGAGCTCGATCATATCGCCTGCTTCATGGGCTTCGCGGATCGGGCGGCCTTCAGCGCCACGCTTCTGCACCACCTGCGCACGGTGCAGGCGCATTACCTCAAACTGTTCGAGACCGAGGCGCCTTTGGCGACGCGCGAGGGCAGCCTCGTCTTCACCGGCGTCGAGGACGACCCGGAGACCATCGAGACTCTTACCGGCATGGGCTTCCGCGATCCGCATCATGTGGCGCATGCGATCCGGGGCTGGCATCACGGGCGTATCCGCGCCACACGCAGCGCCCGCGCCCGTGAGATCCTCACCAAGCTGATGCCGGCGCTGCTGGACGCGCTGGCCGCCACGGCGGACCCCGACGCCGCGTTCGCGCAGTTCGATCGTTTCGTGTCACGCCTGCCTGGCGGCGTGCAGCTCTTTTCGCTCTTTCTCGCCAACACGCATCTGCTGAAGCTGGTGTCCAACATCTGCGGTTCGGCGCCCAGGCTCGCCGATCATTTGGCGCGGTCTCCGGGAGTGCTCGATGCGCTGATGGATCGCGGCTTCCTGAACAGTCTGCCATCCCGCGAGCAGCTGGACATGGGGTTGAAGGCGCAGTTGTCCGCAGCCGGGGACTTTGAAGCAAAGCTCGAGGCCAGTCGGCGTTTCGCCAAAGAGCAGATCTTCCGCGTCGGCGTGCAGATCATAGAAAACTGTCTGGCCCCCAGCGCCGCCGGCCCCGCCCTCACAGCTATTGCGGAATGCGCGATCGCGGAGCTGCTGGAAGCCACTGAGGCGGAGCTGGCATCGTCGTTCGGCCGGATCCCCAAGGGCGGCTTCGCGGTGGTGGCGATGGGCAAGCTCGGCGGCCGCGAGATGACGGCGGCCTCCGACCTCGATCTGATCTTCGTCTACGACGCACCGGAGGGCGCTACATCGGATGGTGACAAGGCGCTTCCCGCCAGCGTGTTCTACGCCCGCCTTGCCCAGCGGCTGATAGCCGCCCTTACGGTGCCCACAGCAGAAGGCACGCTTTACGAAGTCGACATGCGGCTCAGGCCCACCGGCAACAAGGGCCCCGTGGCCGTCAGCCTGGAATCGTTCATGCGCTACCACGCCGGCGAGTCCTGGACATGGGAGCGGCTGGCTCTGACGCGCGCGCGGGTTATCGCCGGGCCGCCGGCACTGGCGGGAAAGGTGATGCACGCCATCCGCGCCACGCTCGCCTCCACACCTGACCGGGCGAAGATCCTCGCTGATGCCGCCGATATGCGGACCAAGCTGTTCACCCAGTTTCCGGGCAAGGCGCCATGGGATCTGAAGTTTGCGCGCGTCGGGCTGGTGGTCATCGAGTTCATCGCCCAGACGCTCCAGCTACTGGAAGCGAATGCGCACCCGTCCGTGCTTCAGAATGGAACGGCAGCGGCGCTCGACGTGCTAGCCCGGGTGGGCGCGATCGGCGCGGAAGACGCCGCGACGCTGCTGGCGGCGGCCGAGCTCGAGTCCGCACTGACCCAGGTCCTGCGCATCACGGTCGAAGGCGAGTTCGACGCTGCCGCGGCGACATTGGGACTGCGCACTCTTCTCGCGCGCGCCGGCAATGAGTCGAGCTTCGAGATGCTCGAGGCCAAGCTCGTGGCCCTTCAGGCGCAGGTCGTCGCGATCTACGAAAAGACGATTGCCGCCCGTTAGGGCACGAGCCGTCCGATCCATTCCGGAAGTGCAAAAGCAGCCGCATGGACGGCCGGATTGTAGTAGTCGGTCTTGAGCTTGGCTTTCTTGAACGCCGCCGCGGCCTTCGTGATCCCTTTAGGCGTGCCCAGCTTTGCGCTTTTGCCCTTGCCGGCCCAGGAAAGCGCCATGAACCCGCCGATGTAAGTCGGCACCACAGTCAGATAGAGGCCTGAAGAGGGAAAGAACTCGGCCAGCTCGTTGAGCGCCTCGGTGATCTCCCACGGCTGGTAGAACGGGACGCCGGTCTGGAAGGTGGCGAAGCCGCCGGGCTTCAGCGCGTTCCTGACGCGATCGTAGAAGGTCTCTCCGAAAAGCGCCTTGCCGGGGCCGACGGGGTCGGGGCGGTCGGCAACGATGAGATCGAAGCGGTTCTTGCTCGCCTTGCGGCCCAGATATTCGAAGGCATCCGCCACTTCGATCTTGAGCCGCTTGTCCTTGAACGCCTTGGCGTTGATCTCGCCGAAATGCTTCCTGCAGAGCTCGATGACCCGGCCGTCGATGTCCACCAGGACAACCTCTTTCACGCCTTTGTGCTTGAGGGCCTCGTCGGCGATGGAGAGGTCGCCGCCGCCCACGATCATCACCCGCTCGGCCTTGCCGTGCTCCAGCATCGGCAAATGTGTCAGCATTTCGGCGTAGGCGCTCTCGTCGCGGGTGGTGATCTGGACGATGTCGTCGAGCGTCATGACGCGCCCGTTGTTCGGCGTGTCGAAGATCTTGATGCGCTGGTAGCGGCTCTTTTCCTCCGCCAACGGCTTGCCGGAGAGTTCCATGACCTGCGCGTAACCCTTGTGGAGACGCTCTTTGAAGCTGCTCGCGGACATCGTCGGCTCCTTTGCCTGGCGGTGAACCAAATTGGAAAGCGCGGCGTTTTAGGGCTGTGCAGCCACGCTGGCAAGCATGGCGTCCGATCGCTCGCCGAGGCGTCGACGTTACGGATTGTGACAGCGCGAGAGCGTCTCTCTCGCCACGCCGCTTGGAGAAAATTTACGGTTGGATGACAAAATTTCTTGCATGAGCGAACGACGTGCCTATATTCCGACTCGTTCCGGCGACGGGACAGAGCGGCGAGGCGGCCTTCCGTCCGCCGCTTTCTTCTTGGGAGACGCGTCCGGAAACCCACAAGGCCAAGGCGCAGGTGTCAACTCTGAGTGAAAGGGTAGGTGCCCGAAATGGCTAGACTGCAGCTTGTGACGGCAAACAAAGTGGCGAGGGCCCCTCGCGTCCGCACCTCGGTGAAACCGGTGCCTGTGGTTGTCCAGAACGACAACGAACCCAAAGATCATTTCATCACCCGCAACGGTGTCACCTTCGCCGGCAGCCACCTTATTATCGACCTGTGGGAAGCCGAGGGCCTCGGCGACCGTGACCGGATCGAGCAGGCGCTGATCGACGCTGTGAAGGCGGCGGGCGCGACCCTGCTGCATATCCACCTCCATACATTCTCGGATGGCGGTGGCGTGTCGGGCGTGGCGGTGTTGGCGGAAAGCCACATCAGCGTCCACACCTGGCCGGAAAAGGGCTATGCGGCGTTCGACGTGTTCATGTGCGGCGACGCCGAGCCTCGCAAGGCGATGGACGTGTTCAAGGCGGCCTTCAATCCGGGCCGTATCGTCGTCGGCGAGCACAAACGCGGCGTTCTCTAAGCGCAGTCGAATGTAGCGATTCAGGCGGGAGCGGCTTCAACGCCGCTCCCGTTTTCCTTCCGGGCAGAGCCGCGCGCTGTATTGTGTCATCGCTGGCCGCTGGATCGTGCCGTGAAACACGCAACGCCCGAGGCTCTCGACAGGCTCGAACCGCTCCTGAAAAGGCTTCGCGCCATTCCACAGCTGCGGGAGAAATCACGCGGCGTGTTCTATCGTGGCAGCCGGGCGTTTCTTCACTTCCATGAGGACGGAGAGTTGCTCTGGGCCGATATCCGGCTCGGCGCGGATCTCGAGCGGCTTGCGGCGACCCGCGCCGCAGATCGGAGCCTGCTCTTCAAGATGCTGAAAGCTTCGCTCGATACCTGAGCAAGCAATTGAAATCGCGCGGTTTTGCGCTTTCTTAGGCGGTCATTTATGATTGGCGTCCTATCCTCCGCGCAAGGACATCATGAACAAATCCGTCACCGTTCCGAGTTTCGCCCGTCCCGCATTCGTGGAGGACGCGCGCGCGGAGTTTGAAGCTTTTTGCAAAGCCAATCCGGACATCCACTATGTCGATGCGGTGCTGGCGGACGTGATTGGTGTCCTGCGCGGCAAGCGGATGCCTGTCGGCGAAGCAGCGAAGCTGTTCGACATCGGCATGCAGATTCCCCACTCCATCTATTTGATGGACGCCCATGGCGAGATGACCAATCCGCTGGGCCGTGGCTACGGCGATGGAGATCCTGACGGGACGGCGTGGCCGATCCCAAGGACATTGTCGCGCGTCTGGGGCGAGGGCGCACCGCGCGCCCAGATCCTGATGACGCTGCGCGACGGGGTGGGAAATGCCGATCCCGCCGAGCCGCGCGCCGCACTGGAACGCGTTCTGGAGCGCTTCGCATCGGTAAAGCTGACGCCTGTCTGCGCTCTCGAACTGGAGTTCTATCTGATCGACCGCGAGCGTGACCGGACCGGCGGGCCGCAGCCGCCGCTTGATCCGCGGTCGGGCCTTCGCGAAACCACGGCGTCGGTTTACGGCATCGACGATCTGGACCGCTACGAAGCCTTTCTGGCGGCTTTGACCGAAGCGGCCAGAGTCCAGAACGTTCCGGTCAGCGCCACCAGCAAGGAGTATGCGCCAGGGCAGTTCGAGGCCAATCTTCGCCATCAGGTCGATGCGCGGGTGGCGGCCGATCATGCCGTCTTCCTGAAACAGATCGTAAAGGCCGCTGCCCGCCAGTCGGGCTTCGAAGCCAGCTTCATGGCCAAGCCCTATATCGATCGCTCGGGTACGGGACTGCATATCCACCTGAGCCTCATCGACGATAAGGGCCGCAATGTCTTCGACAACGGCACGCCCGAGGGCTCGGAAAGCCTGCGCCACGCCATTGCCGGGCTGCAGACACTTATGCCGGAATCCATGGCGTTGTTCGCGCCCAATGTGAACTCCTATCGCCGGTTTCAGCCGGACATGTTCGCTCCCGTGAACCGCCGCTGGGGCGTGAACAATCGTTCGGCGGGGCTGCGCGTGCCGGTCGGGCCTGGCGACGCCCGGCGGATCGAGCATCGTGTGGCGGGAGCCGATGCGAACCCCTATTTCGCGCTCGCGGCGGTGCTGGCGGGCGTCCATCATGGCCTCACGGCCAAGCGCGATCCGGGGCCGCCTGCTACCGGCAATGTCTCGCGTGAGCCGGATATGGCTCTGCCGTTCTCCATCGACGATGCGCTCAATCGTCTCGAAAACGCACCCGCGCTGACGTCTTATCTCGGCCAGGAAACGCTCGCGCTCTATCGCGAGACCAAGCGGATCGAGACCCAGCGTTTGCGCCGGATCATCACCACGCCGGAATACGATTGGTACCTATAGGCCGCTGCCGGACGACGCGTCGGTCTTGTCGTCAACCCCGAAGGCGCCGCGAAGGCCTTCGCGCTGCAAGCCGTCGATCTCTCCGTCCGTGCCCGGATCGGAAGCATCTCCGCGCAATGTGTCGGTCTGCACGGGCTCTACGGGCGCGGCCTCCGGCGTCGCCGCTGTCTGCCGCGGCTTCAAGGTCAGTTCGAAGCCGTCCGCTCCGCGGACAGTCGTGAAATCCACATCCTTGCTGGCGATGATCGTCGCGGTGTCGCCTTTGGCCTGAGCGCCTACGATCCAATCAGGCGCGCTGCGCTGAACGTCGGCGATCACATGGGCGTCGGCCTCGGCGGCGAAATGCAGGGAAATCTCATTGGCCTGCGGGTCGACGGTGGAATCCGCAAGCTCCATGCCGTGGAAGCGCAAGGTCAGATCCGGCTGTTGCTGCACGACGTCCAGAGACGCCATGGGTCTTGCCGCCGGATGATTTCCGCCGAAGAAGCCGGACAGGTCGATCTCGGGCAGGCTGAGACTGTCACAGCCGCCCAGAAGAGCGGTTGCTCCGAATGCCATGGCGAGAAGAAGGGAGCGCTGGCGCATGGCGGCTCGCAAGATATGCCCCGGCACTGTCGGCAGCCGCGGTTAATCGGAGGTTAATCCGGTTCAGGCGCGCGGCAAACGCAGTTGCGCGATGGTACCCTCGCCCTGGCCGCTTTGGATGTGGACAGAGCCGTGCATCCGCTGCGCTAGGGCATTGCAGATGGCCAGCCCCAGCCCATTGCCGGTCACGGCGCCCGGCCGGTCGAAGCGCACAAAGGAGCCGCCCGCCCGGTCGATTTCCGTCGGCGAAAAACCCAAACCGTTGTCGCGCAAGGTCAGGATCACCATCTCGTGCTCCGTGCGCAGCTGAACCCGAACCGCGCCATTGTCTTGGGTATACTGCAAGGCGTTGGTCAGAAGGTTCGCGAGAATCCGTTTGACCGCGCGTGCGTCCGCCAAAGCGAGCACGCTGTCTGGAAGCGCGACGGTCAGCTTGATCCGGCGCAGAAACGCTCGACCGGCGGCATCGGCAATGACGTCGCGGGCGACGGCGGCGACATCTACGACATCGATATCGAGCGGGTGGCGTCCGGCCTCCATATCCGCGAAGTCCAGTATGTCGCCGATCTTGTCGTGCAGGGCGCGCCCCGACGCATTGATGTCGCGCGCATACTCGACATATTTGGGATGTCCCGCGGCGCCATAAAGCTCGCGCTCGATGACTTCCGAAAAGCCGATAATGGCGTTCAACGGCGTGCGCAATTCATGGCTCATATGGCCGATGAATTCCGTCTTCGCGCGCTCTGCCTCGATGGTGCGGCGCTCCGCTTCGGCCAGACGGATTCGAAGCTTCGCCTCGTCCGGCCTGACAGCGCGCAGGTTCTTCACCGCGTCGGCGGTCCGAGCCCGCTTTTCGAACTCGCGCACGAAGACGACCGCCAGACCGGCGCCGGCGAGCGACGGCCCGAAGATCAGAAAAAAATAAAGCGGCAACGCGCCATACCAGGCACCGAGCGCTTCACCCGTCTCCACCGATGCGCCCACGCTGGCAGGCCAGCCCGGCACAGGCGAAAGCGCCACGAGACGATGTTCTTTCGGCAGATTGATGATGCGTGCCTGCGGGCTCGCGGTCGCGAGCGCTGCCAATGGCGGCACATCTTTCCAGCCTCCGCCGAGCGCGAGCAACTCGCCGTCTCGCGTGGCGATAGCCGTCTCTTCCATGCTTGCGGGCCGGACCATGGACTGAAGGTCGAGCTGCATTGCGACGATTTTTTCGCCGGCAACGAATGCGATGATCGTGGTGCGGCCGTCGCGGCTGGGCATGATGGCGCGTTGGGTTTGCGCTTGCGCCCATTGGGGCTGCGGTATCGGCAGGAAGCTGCTGGGATCTCCCTTCATCTCGTAGAGCAACTCGCCGTCGGGCGAGAGGACCGCGATGTTCCGCAGTCCTTTGCCGCCTGCTTCGGACAGCGCGGCAGATGTCTCCGCCGTTCCAGTGGAATTTGCGAATGCGGCGCCCAACGCGGCGAAGCGATCGAGCGTTGCGGAAAAGTCCGTCGCGATTTCGGTGGCGCGGCGTGATTCAAGATAAGCCGCCTGGTCGAGCGCGCGCGCCCGATCGAGCCGCATCTGTATTGCAGCCGCTGCTGCGAAACTTCCCGCGATGAGAATGACGGATAGAACGACGATAACGCGCACATTGCGCGCCAGCTTGCCCAGAACGCCCGGCGTTCCCCGCGCCGAGGTTCTGACTGATCCGTGGGCTGCCTGCGCTTGCGCCATGATACGCGCTCCGCGCACCCCCGACTGATTCGTTTCATCCCGATGATACGAATCAAGGAGTCCGTGTCGAATTTTATCCCAACATTTTCGAGGCGACCTCGAACATGTTGGCCGACACTTTGGGCAGCTTGAGCGCCGATTCGAGCTCCGCCCGCATCAGCTTCTGGCGCTGTTCGTCGTAGCGCCGCCAGTTCTCAAAGGCGCCGGCCATGCGCGCGGCGACCTGCGGATTGATCGAGTCCAAAGCGCGAACGGTTTCGCCGTAGAGGCGGTAGCCGGAACCGTCTTTTGCATGGAAACGCAAATGGTTGCCGCCGAAGGCCCCAATCAGGGCCCGCACGCGGTTGGGGTTCTTCATATCGAAATGCGGATGTCGCATCAGGGCCCGGACACGATCGGTGGTATCCGGCAGTGGCGAGCTCGCCTGCAGCGCCATCCACTTGTCTAGAACCAGTGGATTGGCACGGAACTTTTCGTGGAAACGCTCGAAGGCCGCCTGACGTTGGGGCGACTGCATCCGGCCAAGCGCCGCCAGGCCGGCGATCATGTCCGTCATGTTCGTCGCCTTCCCGAAATGCGCATATGCCAAGGTCGCCGCAGCCTCGTCATCTGCGGAAGTGAGATAGCGGAGCAGGACATTGCGCAACGCACGGCGCCCCGCGGATGCCGCATCCGGCGAGAATGCGCTGTCGCTGTCCAGCGACCGATAGAGCCGTTCTATGGTGTCGCCGTGTGCTCCGTGGACGGCGCGGATAAGTGCGGTGCGCGCAGCATGAATCGCATCGGGATCGGCCGGCACCATCGCAAGCGCGATCTCGCTCTCCAGCGGCGGCATCAACATCTGTGCCGCAAAAGCATGGTCCTCGTCGGCGCGCATGAGCGTTTCGCCGAGGGCGTCGAGATATATGGCATCGGCCTTAGGCGCGCTGCCCGCCTTGGCATCGCCCGCCATCTCCAGAAGCAGTTCGGTGGCCAGCGCCTGGCTTGCTTCCCAGCGGTTGAAGGCGTCGGCGTCATGCCCCATCAGTTCCGCGCGCGACTTGCGGTTCATCGGCGACTTGAAATGCGCGGGCGCGGAAAAGCGGCGCCCCATCGACAACAGCGGCGCTTCAGGCACGTCGACAAAGGTGAAGGTTTGTTCCGCCTTGGTGAGTTCAAGCACGCGCTCTTCCGGGCCCGTGGCGTTTTCGCCTTCGAGTGTCAACGGCAGCGGGCGTCCGCTCGCGCCAACGAGGCCCAGGCGTACCGGAATCTGCATTGGCTTCTTCTCCGGCTGGCCGGGCGTGGGATAAAGCGACTGCTTGAGCTTCAGCGCATAAGTCTTCTTGGCGGCATCGTAGTGGCCTTCCGCCTCGATCGTCGGCGTGCCGGCTTGCCGATACCAGAGACGGAACTGGGTTAGATCGCGGCCGGACGAATCCTCGAAGCATTTCACCCAGTCTTCGACCGTAGCGGCTTCGCCATCGTGCCGCTCGAAATAGAGATCGGTCGCCTTGCGATAGCCTTCGTCGCCCACCAGAGTCCTCAGCATGCCGATGACTTCGGAGCCCTTCTCATAGATCGTCGCAGTGTAAAAATTGTCGATCTCGATGTAGCTCTGCGGCTGTACGGGATGAGCAAGCGGACCTGCATCTTCCACGAACTGGCGCATGCGCAGCATCTTCACATCCTCGATGCGCTTCACGGGGCGGGACCGCATGTCGGCAGAAAAGTTCTGGTCGCGGAAGACGGTAAGACCTTCCTTCAACGAAAGCTGGAACCAGTCGCGGCAGGTGATGCGGTTGCCTGTCCAGTTGTGGAAATACTCGTGCGCCACGACGCTTTCGATGCGGCCGTAATCGTCGTCCGTTGCAGTCTCAGGAGAGGCGAGCAACAGCTTGTCATTGAAGATGTTGAGGCCCTTGTTCTCCATCGCGCCCATGTTGAACGTCGAGACGGCCACGATCATGAAGATGTCGAGATCGTATTCGCGGCCATAGGCCTCTTCATCCCAGCGCATCGCGCGCTTGAGCGAATCTATTGCATAGGTGACCTGCTGCTCGTTGCCGTGCTCGACGTAGATGGCGAGCTTCACCTTGCGGCCCGACATGGTGATGAATTCGTCGCGCAACACGCCCAGATCGCCAGCGACCAGCGCGAAGAGATAACAGGGCTTCTTGAAGGGATCGTTCCACACGGCGAAATGGCGGTCTCCGGGCAGTTCGCCGCTTTCCACTAGATTGCCGTTGGACAGCAACACGGGATATTTCGTCTTATCGGCTTCAATTCGCGTGGTGTAGATCGCCAGATTGTCCGGCCGGTCGAGGAAATAGGTGATGCGGCGGAAGCCCTCCGCTTCGCACTGCGTGCAGAAGATGTCACCGGCTTTGTAGAGCCCGGAGAGCGCAGTGTTTTCCGCGGGCGAGAACTCCGTCACGATGTGGAGCGTGAACCGCTCGGGCACGTTCGGGATGGTGAGCGTGGTGTCTGTCTTCTTGTAGTCATGCTCCTTCAGCGTGGTGCCGTTGATCGCCACCGACACCAGCGCGAGGTGCTCCCCGTTCAGGACCAAGGGTGCGCCTTCAGCGCCCTGGCGCATCACTTCGCTGATTGCGGTGACGCGCGTCCTGTCCATGTCGAGCTCGAAGGTGAGCTCGATATCGTCGATGCGGTAGTCGTTCGGGTGGTAGTCTTTGAGGTGAATGGCGTGCGGTTCGTCGGTGCGCATGATTTGTCCTGGACAGAAGCGGATGCCGGTATAGCGCCTCGCGGCGCCATTTCGGATTTCAAATTTTTGGGTTCTGGTGGAACCAGCGGCGCAGGGGGCGCGGAAGCGGCCGCGGTTCCGAGGTAGTTATCCTATTTCCCTCTGGGCATAGGATAACTACCATATCGTGGCGCCCGCAGAGCACTTTCTGCGCCCGCGCGGTTTCGTTTCGCGTCGCGTACCCCAATATGTAAGCACGGAGAAGCGCGATTCATGTGCGGTAAATTCACGGCGCAAATGACCTGGGGCGAATATTGCACCCGCGCCGGCGTGGGCACTGACGGCGGAGCCGCTGGCGGCGATGCGATGGATCCCGGCAAGGTGCTGGGCACTTTCACGCCTATGAGCAACGTGCCGGTGCTGCATCTCGGTCCCGTCCGGCAGCGGCGCATCACACCCATGCGCTGGGGCTGGTACAAGCACAAGGCCGGCAATCCGTTGCGCACATTCAGCCATCTGCACGCGCGCTCCGAGGACATAGACCGCACGCCCACATGGATGGAGCCGTTTCGCCTGCACCGCGGCGTGGTGTTCACGAAGCAGTTCAACATCGGCGAGGAGCTTCCTGATGGCAAGATCAAGCAATGGCTTTGCAGCCGCGCCGACGGTGAGCCGGTCGCAATCGCCGTAATCTATTCTGCGTGGGAGCTGGTGCAGGGGCCGCTGCGTGCCTTCGTGATGGTCACCACAGAATCCTGTCCGCCGCTCAGCATGAGGGACAATCGAATGCCCGCACTGCTGCGCGACGATGACGAGATCGCGACGTGGCTGGGCGAAACCGGTGCCACGGACGAAGAGTTGAAGGCGATGCTAAGGCCCTACGAAGGTTCGCTCGTGATGCGCGAGCAATCCCCCGGCACTCCGCCGCCAAAGCCGAAGGGCGGGCAGGAGCGGGAAACCCAGGGGACCCTTTTCTGATTATTCGTCCTGATTGACGTTGGTCAGGATATCCTGCGCGTCGTGCGCCAGCGCGGCCAGTTCGTTCGGCATGTCCTCGCCCGACTTGCGAGCCCAATCGACCAGGCTGTTCGCGAATTCCATGAG
>JBQCFD010000189.1:0-8368 GCA_051959625.1 Rhizomicrobium sp. | reverse complement strand
ATCGGCCCGAATGCCGACCGCAGAGGTGACGCCGCTAAAGGTCAGCGTGGAGCTGGTCTGCAGTAACACCGAATTGTTGGAATTGATCTCGATCGCGGGGATCGTGCCGTTGGACGAAGACGAAGAGGAGAGCGTGAGCGCTCCCTTGTTCGTGAGCGTGATGTTGCCCGCGCTGCCCGACTTCGCGGTCGCGGTGCAGAGGGGAACCGAAACTGCCGAATCGATATTCGTGTAATCGGTCGTATTGGTGCTGTCGCAGCCTGTCGTTGTTGCCGCGCCGGCCGGCCCCGAAAGCAGGGCTACAGTGGCCGCAGTCAGCATCAGCGCGCGCTTGTACACGTGGAACCTCATAGCATTTGAGCCGGATTGGCCGGGCCGGCGCCCCAGGACCCTGCCGAAAACAGCGCCGCCGCCCCTGAAAGCGCGTCGCAGGGCCGGACCTTAGCCAGATTTTTACCGGCAAGGAAAGCCCGCAAACGGCCCGTCCCGTTCGATTTTTGCTTTTTTAATCAGGCATTAGCGGCTTCCGGCCAGAATGCCGCGACCACAACATGACACCTTAACACGCGGGTCTTGGTTACCGGGATGAGTGCCGTTCGCCGCATCGCCTTTTCGAAACTTTCCCAAAAGGACGTCGCCGGCGCGATCGCCCGCCACGAGATGCTGTTCGCCGGCCGGATCGGCGGCGCCCGGGCCGTTTTCGCGTTCTGCGACCTTTCGGGCCTGGACCTCTCCGGGCGCAATCTCTCTGACGCCGATTTTACCGGCGCGCTGCTCGAGGAAACCAACCTTGCGGGCGCGCGGCTGGATTCCGCGAGCTTCTTCGGCGCCGATCTGAGACGGGCCAATCTCGCCGGCGCAAGCCTGAAGCGCGCGGACATGCGCGGCTCTTCCTTGCTCGGCGCCAATCTGATCGGCGCGGACATGTACGAGGCCGATCTGCGCGAGGGCACGATCGCGGAGAAGGACCGTTTCGGAAATCTGCGCGTGATGCAGCACGACATCGGACCGAGCGAGTTGCCCGACGCCTTGATGAACTCCGCCAATCTCGAGCGCGCGAAGCTAACCGGGGTGCTCGCGGTGCAGGCCGATTTCACCGACGCCATCATGCGCAGCTGCAAGCTCACGCGCGCCAATCTCAGGCTCGCGAAACTGTCGGGCGCCAATCTGGAGAACGCCGATCTCTCGGGCTGCGTGCTGGCGGGCGCCGATCTTTCGGGTGCCATCCTCGTCGGCGCCAAGATGCAGGCCACGGTGCTCGACGGCGCAAATCTGACGGGCGCGCTCATGCATCATTCGTCACCGACGCCGAGCACGTCGCTTGCCGACATCCTGCATGCCCATTCGCGCTGGGCCGAAACCGACGGACGCGAAGGCATGCCCGCCGACCTGACGGGCGCGGACCTGCGCGAGCTGAAATCGCTGGCCCATCGCCAGCTCACGGCGCTTATCGCGCCCGGCGCGATGCTCTACGGGCTGGATCTCGAAGGCGCTTCGCTCCAGGGCAGCAACCTTTCCGGCGCCGATCTCAGGAGCGCGCGCCTTTCGGGTGCGGATCTGCGCGGCGTCAATCTGTCAGGCGCAAAACTGAGCAACGCCAACCTGCACGATGCGCGGCTGGGACCGCTTCTGATTTCCGACCAGCGCCTGTTGCCTGCCCGTCTCGACAGCGCCAATGCGCGTTATGCCGATTTCCGCGGCGCCGATCTGTGCCGCGCGCGCCTTACCGACAGCGATCTCTCCTATGCCAATCTGATGGGCGCGGATCTGCGCGACAGCGAATTCACCGGCGCGATCCTGAGCGGCGCGAAGCTGCCGCCGATGATGGCCGAAACCGTCGCCTCGCGCGCCGCGGGCGACGATCCGGTTTAGCCGGCCACCGCTTTCACCATGCCTTCGGGCACGCGCTGCCGGATGAAATTTCCCAGCCGCTGCAGCGAGACGCGCGCTTCCGGAACATAGGCGCTCGCCTGAAACAAATGCTGCATGCCGTCATAGATTTCCACGCTCACCGGGACGCCCGCTTCGGCGGCGCGGTCGCCGATGCGGCTGGCGTCGTCGCGCAATATCTCGTCGCTTCCGGCATGGACCATGATCGGCGGAAAATCGCGGAACGGCGCATAGATGGGAGAAGCATAAGGATCGGCGGGACTTTGCTTCTTGAGATAGTGGCGCGCGCTGGTGAACAGCAGGTCCCAGGAGAGCGCGGCATCTTTCTTCGCGTTCTGCAGCATCGACCAGCCGGACAGCGAAAGGTCCGCCCAGGGACTCATCGCCACCACCCCGGCCGGCATGGCGAGCCCGGCATTGCGGATGGCGAGAAGGCACGCGAACACCAGGCCGCCGCCTGAGCCATCGCCTGCGAGCACGATCTGGTTCGCCGAAACGCCATGCGCCAGCAGGTGACGATAAGCGTCGATGCCGTCGCGCAATCCGGCGGGAAAGGCGAAATCGGGCGCGAGGCGATAATCGACCGAGAAGGCGGTCGCACCGGCAGCGCTCGCGAGCCGGGCAACCAGCGCGCGATGGGTTTCCGGCGAACCCGACACATAGCCGCCGCCGTGGAAGTAGAGGATGACGCGGTGGGGCGCCGATCCGATCACGCGCACCCATTCGCCCTTCACCGGGCCAAGCTGACCGGCTTCGAAAACCGCATCCTTGGGAACCGCCGCGAAGCGGGCCGTCAGATAATTGAATTGGCGGCGCAGTTCCTCGATATCGGTCGCGGTGGCGCGCGGCCGCGACAGGCGGTTCATTTGTGAAAACAGGGCGCTTTGCCAGCTCGGCATCCGAAAGACCGCGAGAGTTGAAGTTCGCGGAGAATAGAGAAAGCGCGCCCCGCGCCCAAACGAAAAAGCCGGGCGCAGTTAAGCGCCCGGCTTCTCATGCTTAACACGCCGTCACCGGCGATGGCCCTGAAGGCTTAGGCCGCTTGCGCGCTGCCTTCGATGGTCTTCAGCTCCGGAGCGTTGATCTGGATGCGGCGGGGCTTCTTCTCCTCCGGCACGATCTGCTCCAGATCGACATGCAACAGGCCGTTCTCGAGCTTGGCGCCGCGCACTTCGACGTGGTCGGCGAGCTGGAACTTGCGCTCGAAAGCGCGGCCGGCAATGCCCTGATAGAGCACGTTCTTGCCTTCGCTCTTCTGGCCGGCGTCATGCTTGCCCGCGACGGTGAGGACGTTGTCCTTCACTTCGACGGACAAGTCCTTCTCGCCGAATCCCGCGACGGCGACGGTCACGCGATAGCGGTTCTCGTCGGTGCGCTCGATATTGTAGGGCGGGTAGGACTGGCCGGCATCGAACTGAGCGACCTGGTCCAGGGTGTCGAACAGACGGTCAACGCCGACGGTCGAACGGAACAAGGGGGAAAAATCGAATCTCATGGTCAAACCTCCTGAAAGCGTTTGGGTTTTGGCCCTTCCCCGACTGGGGCAAAGGCCGGTTTCAGCGCCCGGACGCCCGAAGGCCGCCCGGACTCCTTTCAGATAAGCAGCGCCTTTGGCGCTTCAAGAGCCCGAGTGCCAGCCGTTTTGGCTGAAAAGCTCACGCAACGGGCCTGAATACCTACCCCCAGAACAACCAGCTGTTCAGGTGGCTCACGCCCAGCAGCAGGAACGTGCCCATGAGGCAATAGATGAATACGTCCATGGCGAAGTGGGAAATATCCCAGCCGGTCAGCTTGCGCGCCAGCGTCCACAGCCAACCGCCCTCTTCGGAGTTGCTGCCGTCGATGGTGCGCCACTTGCCGGTGCGGATCATCGTCTCGATGTTGTTCAGGATGCAGGTGTTCCTGTTCATCCGCCATTGAAGAACCACTGTCGGGATGAAGAAGACGTAGAACCACAAGGCCGGGCGGAACGGCACCACCCAGCCCGCGACGATGTAAATCATCATCACGAAATGATGGTAGAAGAACGCCTGCCCCATCGCGTCGCGCTTCTGCGGATGCTCCGGGATCGCGGAGTCGAGGATATCCTCGTTTTCGTCCATGAGGCTCATGCGACGTGCGCCTTCAAATAGGAGCCGATGCGCGCAATGGCGTCGCGCCCTTCCGACAAGATGGGATGGAAGGCATGCCACACATGCACCATCCCCGCCCAGCTTTCGAACGATACCTCGACTCCGGCGGACTCCGCGCGCGCCGTTACCGCTTCGGCATCGCTGTGGAGCGCCTCTTCGGTGCCGACCTGAATCAGCAGCGGCGGCAATCCCGCGAAATCCGCAAAGGCGGGCGATGCCAGTGCGGTCTTCGGATCGAGGCCGTCCCGATATGCGCCGGCCATCTCGTCAAGGCCGTCCCTTGTGATCATCGGATCGCGCTGGATGCGCGTGCGATAAGCCTCTCCGCCCTGACTCAAATCCGCCCAGGGCGAGATGGCGACCGCGCAAGCGGGCATCGGCAAGCCCTTGTCGCGCGCGGCGAGCAATGTCGCGAGCGTGAGCCCGCCGCCGGCGCTGTCGCCCGCGATGGCGATCTTGTTCGGGTCGATGCCCGGATCGAGCAGGCCCTTGTATGCGGCGACGGCATCTTCCACCGCCGCGGGAAACCGATTTTCAGGCGCCAGACGATAGTCCGCGGCGAAGACGGACATGTCGCTCGCTTCGCTCAACGCCGCGACGAGGTGGCGATGGGATTTCGAGGAGCCGAGAACATAACCGCCGCCGTGAAGATACAGAAGCACCGCGTCGCGCCGCGCGCGTCTCGCGCGCACCCACTCGCCGGATATCTCGCCGGCCCAGCCCTGTTCGACCTCCGTGCCATCCGGAACGGGGAAGAACTCCGCGAGCCTGTCCATGTTGGCGCGCTGCGTGGCGATGTCGAGATTTTCATCCCCGGCGTTCGCCTTGAGAAAGGCGATGACGCCTGCGCGATCGGCTCTGCCCATGCGGCCCCCAATGCCGACAGTGACTCGCAAAGATTAGGTCCTATCGGCCGCCAGCGCCATGGCGCGAAATCCCGGTTTTCGGGTGTTGTGCCGGTTAATGACAAATGCTCATATTCGGCCTCGCGCCTCGGCTGGATGCCCGAAATCCGGGACCACTTCGCTGGCGGTGGGAGCTGGTATTCAAGGGAAGGACGAATTTCATGGCATCGGAACAGGTCAAGCAGATCATCTCGCAGATGAGCACCGCCATCGGCGCGAATTCGGGACTGGGCGGCACGCTCAAATTCGATTTCGGCGAGCCGGGCAGCGTGCTGATCGACGGCAAGTCCACCCCGAACACGGTGACGGACGGCGAAGGTAAGTCGGCCGACTGCACGATCTCCGTCGCGCTCTCCGATTTCGAGAAGATGGTGAAGGGCGAACTCGACGGCACCTCCGCCTTCATGCAGGGCAAGCTCCGCGTGGCGGGCGACATGGGCCTGGCCATGAAGCTCGGCCCGATCCTGGCCAAGGCGCGCGGATAACGCCTCCCCGACAGGGATGACGCAACCGCGCTTCATCGCGACGCGCGACGGCAAGCGCCTTCGCACGGAAGTCTTCGACGCCGCGTCCGGAACAACCGGGCGCGGCGTTTGCGTGCTGCTGCACGGCCAGACCGAGTTCATCGAGAAATATGTCGAGGTGATCGGCGAATTGCGCGAGCGCGGATTCACGGTCGCGACGTTCGACTGGCCGGGGCAAGGCGGCAGCTACCGCATGCTTGCCGATCCGCTGAAAGCCCATATCGGCAGCTTCTCCGAATACGACGCCGCGCTGTGGCTGTTCATGGAAGAGGTGGTGAAGCCGCTGACGGACAAGCCGCCGGTGGCGCTCGCGCACTCCATGGGCGGACATATCCTGCTGCGGGCGCTGCACGACAGGCCCAACGCGTTCAAATGCGCCGTGCTGTCGGCGCCGATGCTGCGCGCGCTGACGCGCGGCTATCCCAGATGGCTCGCGCGCGCGGCATGCTTCATCGAAAACCAGATCGGCGCCCGGAACGATTGGGTGTGGGGCATGGATGAACGCGATCCGCACAAGGTCACGTTCGACACGCAGCTGGTGACGTCGGATCGCGCGCGTTTCCAGCGCACGCAGGATTTCCTGCGCGCCCATCCCGACCTGCGGCTCGCAGGGCCGAGCTGGGGCTGGCTGGAAGCCGCCTATCGCAGCATGGCGCGTGTGCTGACGCCGGCCTATGCCGCGGCGATCTCCACGCCTGTTCTCATCTGCGCCGCCGGCAAGGACCGCATCGTGGATGTCACCGCCGAACATGAATTCGTGAAATGGCTGCCCAAGGGCGAGCTGTTCGACATGCCGCAGTCCGAACACGAGATCCTGATGGAGAGCGACCCCATCCGCGCCCGCTTCTGGAGCGCGTTCGACGCCTTCGTGGGGAAATTCATCTGACTATCGGTTCTTCTTCAGCATGTCCGGCGTGATGCCGGCCACATTCATCGCGGAATGCAAGGCAGCCTGAATGACGGGCCGCACATTGTCCCAGCCGTTGTTGCCGACGACGTAGATGAAGATGTCCTGCTGCGGCAGCCAGCCCCAATAGGCCATGAACACTTCGTCCGATCCCGCGAAGCCGATGCGATAAGGTTTGTCGTTGTTGTCGAGACGGACAGATAGCCCGTAACCTTCCCACGCCTCGCCGTCGTTGTGGTCGTGCGGCGACATCATGGCGGCCGACAGATCGCGCGGGATACCCGGAATCTTTCCGGTGAGGCCCGGGTAATAGCGCTCCATTTCCACGACGGTGGATTGTGTGCCGCCATTGCCCTTCAGATTCCAGTCCGCGCCCTTGAGCTTGGCGATGGAATTCGAAATCACATCGTCGCGCGGCTTGCCCGGCGGATAGCCGTACGCGAACTGATCGGGTTTCGCGTCGCCGAATTGGGTCAGACCCGTATGCGCCATGCCGAGAGGGCCCCACAGATGCTGGCGCAGATAGTCTTCCCAGCTTTGCCCGGACACCTGCTCCACCACGGCCGCCAGGATGCTGTAGCCCATGTTGGAGTAGTGGTCCTCGCCCGGCTTGAATTCCAGCGGCAGGGCCATGCATTTGTGAAGCTCCGCCTCTTTCGTCAGCGGATCGAAATCCTCGCCGCAATGATCGGTGAGGCCCGCATGGTGCGTGAGGAGTTGATGGATCGTCGCTGACGCCGCCGGTTCCGCCGCGTCGGGCAGATAGGTCTTCACCGGCTTCTCGATATCGATCCTTCCTTCATGCGCGAGATTGAGGATCGCAAAGGCCGTCATGGATTTGGTGATCGAGCCGATTTGCGCAATCGTGTCGATGCGAAACGGGATCTTCTTCTCGCGGTCGGCATAACCATAGCCTTTGCTGAAGATCGGCTTGCCGTGATCCTCGATGAGAATGTATCCGCCGAAATCCTGCTTCTGCACGGCGTCGGGCATGGCGGCGTCGATGGTCGCGAAGGCATCGGCCCGCGCGCCGGCGGCATGCGCGGCGGCGGTCCCGAGCAGGAACACCGCGAACGCGGCGGGAAGAACTCTCATCGCATGATCCCCAAAACCGAGTCGGGCGAGTGTGCCATCGCCCGTGCCCGATTTCAGTAGTTTCATGCCATGCGCAGCGCGGGACGCCCTTGCTTCGCGAAACGGCTCGCCACGAAAGCGATGGGCGGGCCGAAGGTCAGCATGTTCGCGATCAGGTTGGCGTACCAGAAATATGTCCCGAACGGCGCCATCGATGCCTGACTCAAAGGCCCCACGATGTGCGTGAGGAACAGGTTCACCGCGCCGCCGAAAAGGATTCCGCCGATCAGCCACTGATGGATGAGAACCGGCAGCCGCATCGACGCGAAGCAGTAGACGCCGGCCGCCACCACAGAGATGAATTCCTGCAGGAACGCACCCAGCAATACGACGCCCATGCCGCCATGGTGCGCCGCGGTATGGCCGATCAATCCGCTGGCCACCGCTTTGAGCACGCCGGCCGGCATCGCATGGAAAATCACGCAGGCCGCGCCGATATCGATCGCGCCCGCGATGAGACCGCCGACAATCGCGGCCTGAATTGCCGTTTTCATGTTGAGCATTGCCATCCCCGTCTGGCTTGCACGCGGCAGCCTGCCACGGGATGGGCGGCGGCGGGTATCACAGTCGCTTGATGGTCAGCCTTTGCCTTTGAGCAATTTCAGGACTTCGGCATGGGTGCGGCGGTCGCCGGCGGCCAGCACGCTCGCACCGTTGGAGAACGGCTTGCCATCCCAATCGGTGACGATGCCGCCCGCGCCCTCGATAATGGGAATAAGCGCTGCGACATCCCATGGCGCCAGCCGGCCTTCGATGACGACATCGATGAATCCCATGGCGAGCAGCGCATAGCCGTAGCAGTCGCCGCCGAAATAGCTCATGCGCGCCGCATCGCACACGCTTTCGAAGGCCGCGCGCTGCATGCGGTCGAAGTAG
>JBQCFD010000188.1:0-12382 GCA_051959625.1 Rhizomicrobium sp. | reverse complement strand
TGACCGGCTTTGCTTGATCGCAGGCGGCGGCCAAACTATAAGCCGCACCTCCGCGATGCTCCCATCGTCTAGCGGTTAGGACGCGGCCCTCTCAAGGCTGAAACCGGGGTTCGATTCCCCGTGGGAGCGCCACGCTTAGCTTTTGTCGGCGCCGCCGAGCTTTTGCTGGCGAACGAAGTGAGCTTACAAAAGCTGGCGCCCTCCCGAAGCGCAGCGAAGGCAGCTATCGCGCAGTCTCTTTTTCCTTGGGCGCGGAGACGCGTCGCGGTTTCTTCTCGGCCTTGGGCTTGGGCAGAAGCCGGAAGCGCGTCTGGCACCACGCGAAATCGACACCCACGTCCAGAAGCGCATCGGAACGCCCACAGGGGCAAGCAAATTCCATGACCGCGATGACCTGGTAGGTCTCGCCAGCGACAAGCGGCACCGGCTGCCCGGTGACATGGTTTGGCGCGGCATTGACGCAGAGAACCAGATCGCCGGGGCCGACAGCGTCGCTCATAACTTCCATCCACTATCCGAGAGAGACTAGACCCGGCCCACAAGGGCGCAAAGACCGGAAAATCGACGGGAAACCATTTGTAAAATGCCGACTGAATTGTGTGACTTGGGGTTTTTCCCCTTATGATCTCCCAAATGACAAACTCTCGGTTTGGATACTTGCTCGGCGCTCTCTTCGCGGTGCTGACTTCTGCGACGAGCTTGCAAGCCCAAGAAACGCCGTCAACTCCTCCCGGTTACCTCGTAATTTCGCTCGGACCCTTTCTGGAGGGATATCCGGCTTCGCTGTTTTTGGAATACTCAAGCGATGACAAGAAGGTTGAGAACGAAGTGGAATGGATGAGCCTTTCACCCATTCCAAACGACTATCAGCTAAAAAGCGGCGATCGTGGTGTCGTCTATGTGAGAGCACTTCCACCGGGCAAGTATTATTTCTATCGCATTGCGGAGAATGACGGGAATTTCGTTTTCTGGTGGAGACTCGGAATCCCCTTCGCGATCAGCTCGGGGCGCGTGACCTACGCGGGTGATTTCAAATTCGTGGCACAACAAGGCAAAGGGCTTTTCGGATTACCCATTTCAAAAAGTGGCTACCTGACCGTCACCGATGAAAGCAGCCGAGACATTGCTGTTGCGTCGAGAAAATTAAAGTCTTTGGATTTGACTGTTCTGCCTGTGGACACCATCGCCATAGAACCTGACATGTTGAAGCATCCGCCTTTTTGCATGTCCGAGAAGCCAGAAGTCGCAACGCCCGGAACCGACCCTCCGATCTGTCCAGCAGACGGCGCGAAGCAGTAGCGTAACGACATATCGTCCGGAACGCGGAAGGCGTTGCCAGATCAGACCGCTGTCATGCGGTCTCAATCAACTCGCAGAACTTCTTCAGATCGATATTGCCGCCGGAGACGATGGCGACGATGGGGTCGTCGCTTCCCGCTTTGCCGGACAGCGCCGCAGCCAGCGGCAAGGCGCCCGCGCCTTCGGAAATGATGCGGGCCTTGTCCGCCATCAACTTCATTGCGCGTTTGGTTTCGTCGAGCGACACCACGATGGAGCCGTCCACGATATCCTTCATGCGCTCCCACATGCGCGGGAACATGCTTTTGCCGCCCGCGCCGTCGACGAACGAGTATTCCCATTTGTCGAACACCTGCGGTGCGCCTTTCGCGAACGACAACGCGCCGGGCGCCGCCGTTTCCGGCTCCGCGCCGAACACTTTCACATCCGGCTTCAATGCTTTCACCGAACTCGCCAGCGCCGTCACCAATCCGCCGCCGCCGATGGCACCGATCACCGTCTTCACATCCGGCGCGTCTTCCAGGATTTCCAACCCCAGCGTCGCATTGCCCGCGATGAAATCGTGGTCGTCGAAGGGATGCACGAACGTGCCTTCGACGCCTGGATAGGCGCGGTCTTCCATCGCCTGCCAGCATTGGTCGAAGGGCGAGAGCACCAGCTTCGCGCCCAATGCGGCCATGCGCTCCTTCTTCGACTCCGGCGCGGTGTCGATGACGACCACCGTGCAGGGCACTCCTGCCGCACGCGCGGCATAGGCGACGCCTTGCCCCGCATTGCCCGCGCTGATCGTCCACACGCCTTTCTTGCGGTCGGCATCGGAGAGCATCGCCACCGCATTCGCCGCGCCGCGCAGCTTGTAGGCGTTGATCGGCTGCAGGTTCTCGAGCTTGAGACGGATATCCGGCCCATCCTTGCCCAGTTGCAGCTTCACCAGCGGCGTACGCTGTATTGTGCCGGCGATGCGCTTCTGCGCGGCGCGAATTTCGTCGAGCGTGACGGGGCGAACGGCGTCCAGTGTCGGCATATCTCATGTCCCGGCGATGCTGGCGCCACGATACGCGAGCTCGATGCCGGAGTGAAAGTGCGCGTCTGTATCAAGCGGTCGCGAGGCGGATGCCCATCGGCTTCCATTGCCCGTGCCGCGCCGCCAGCACCAGCATGACGATGGCGGCCGCAAGGCACACGCCAATGGTGACGATGGAGCCTTCAGGGCCAAACTTGCCGCCTGTCAGCAAATCGGGGCCTGAGAACGCCGTCGCCAGTATGCCGTGCGATTTTCCGCCCGAGACCGATGCACCAAAGATTCCGCCTTCGGTGAAGTTCCAGCCGAAATGGATTCCGATGGGCAGCCACAGCGACCGCGTCAGCGGATAGGCTGCCGCCAGCAAAACGCCCGCCGTCAGCGCGATCGCCAATGCGCTCATCGCTGTCGCGCCGGGATTGGCCCAATGCAGCAGCCCGAACAGCGCCCCAGACAGGATGACCGCGATGGTCGTTCCAAAGCCTTCCTCCAGCAGCCGATAAACGCCGCCGCGAAAAGCGATCTCTTCCCCTACGCCCGCCAGCAGCGCCGCGGCGGCCATGGTGACGACGGCGCCGTAATCCGCAGCGCCGCGGATGCTCGCGACGCGATCAGCGATCAGGATCGCGATCACGCTGCAGAACAACACAGCGCCCAGGAGCGCGCCGCCTGCGAGGAGCGGAACGGAACGCGCCGCGGAGAGCTCGGCGGCTGAGCGCTTCTCCGTCAATCGGACCAGCAGGCGATAAACGGTGATGAGAACCGCAATGCCGAGCAGCACCAGCACGACCGTCAGCAGGCTTTCGGGAATGAAAGGCAGCTTGCGCGCGATCAATATCGGAAGGAGCTGGCAGCCGACATAGGTCCCGACAAGAACAATGAAGAAGACCGCCAGCCGCAGCGGCCAGAAGCGCCAGATGCCTAGCGCTGGAAGCGATGCATGTGTTTCGTCCGCAAAACCCGTGGCCATGCCGTCCTCCATCTGCCGCGACAGCAACCATCTATGGACCGGTGAAAAACACGGCAAGACTAGTCGGAATTTTCACCCTTGGCGGATTCGTCTAGCGTGGTCCGCCGGCGCAGGCGAACGATCGCAATGCGCGCTAGTTCGCGGGGCTTGCGCGAAACACATGTCCGTCACTCCGCGGGCAGCACGTCCGCTCCCTGCGGCCGCCGCGTGGACCAGGCGAAGAAGATCGCGGGCAAAACCAGAAGCGCCGATGCGAAGAACGGCGCGTCCACGCCGAGGTCGGCGAAGGCGAAGGCAGCGATGGAAGGTCCGACGAGCCGCGCCGAAGCGCCGACGGCGTTGTTCAGTCCCAGATATTGCCCCTGATGCTCCCAATCGACATTGCGCGAGATGAGCGCGGACACGTTGGGCCACGCAATCGATTGCCCCCACGCAGCGGCGGCGAGAAACGGCACCGTGGTGATGCCGCCGATGGAGAGCGCCTGCAACGCGGTGAACACCATCGTCAGCGCCATGCCCGACGCCAAAACGCGTGCCTCGCCATATCTCTTCGACAGCCGCCCGGTAAGGAATATCTGGTTGATCGCGGCAACCACGCCCACCACCGCGAAGGCACTGCCTACCTGTTGCGGTCCCCACGCGAAACGCGCCTGTGTCCAAAGACCGAAGACATATTCCGTGCCGTTGAACGCGCAGCCCGCAAGGAAGGTGACGAGCAGCAGGCGGCTGATCACCGGATTGGACACCGCATTGCCCATCACCGCCCAGCGGCTGGGCTGATGGGTGAAGCGTTCGTGGCGCACGCGGCTTTCCGTCACGAAGAAGAACAGGCTCACCGCGCACAACGCCGACAGGCAAGAGCATACGATCAGCGGCAGCCGGAAGCCCGCCGGTCCGAGGGCGGGATGGGCGAGCAATCCGCCGAGTGCCGGTCCCACGATGAAGCCGATGTTGTAGGCGGCGCCCAGAAGCGAGAGCTTGCCCGAGCGATCCTCCGGCGGGCTCACATCGGCGATGTAGCCTTGCACCACCGAGCCGTTGCCGCTCGCAAGTCCGCCCAGCAAGCGCACGATGAAAGCGATGGTGACATTCGGCGCGAACGCCAGCGCCAGATAGCACAAACAATTGCCCGTCACGGTGCTGATGAGGATGGGTTTGCGGCCGATGCGGTCTGACAATCGTCCCCAGAACGGCTCGCCGAAGAAGCTGCCGATGGCGTAGGCTGAGAAGATCAGCGCGATCTGCCATGGCGGCGCGTCGAACGACTTGGCGTAGAATGGCAGGAGCGGAACGACAATGCCGAAACCGAGCAGGTTGATGAACATGACGGAAAGAAGCGTGGTCAGCGCCACACCCGCGCCTTGCTGCACCGCTTTCGTTTCTACCGTCTCGGACATGCGATGATTTATTCTGAATCGCCAGGGGGAGAACAATCATGAAGCCGTTATATCTGAGCGCGCTAGTTGTCGCGTTGCTGGCCGGCATTGCGAATGCCGCGGACGCGCCGCCCTCCGGGCCGCCGGAGGCCTGGCGCGATGTCTCCCCAGATAATCTCGTCCTGATCCAGACGAAGTACGGTCCCGTCGCTGTCGAACTCGCGCCGGATTTCGCGCCCAATCACGTGGCGCGGATGCGCAAGCTGCTGCATGCACATTTCTACGACGGCCGGAAATTCTATCGCGTGATCGACGGCTTCGTGGCGCAGGGCGGCGCCGACCAGGACACTTCCGCTACGTCCGACGCGCCGGTCAATCCGCAGATCCTGAAAGACTGGCCTCCGCTCAAGGCGGAATTCGATGCCACGCTACCCAGGTCCGACACCTTCACCCCGCTCGGCAATCCCGACCTGTTCGCGCCCGAGGTGGGATTTGTGAACGGCTTCCCGGTCGGGCGCGATCCGAAGGACGGCAAATCCTGGATCCTGCATTGTTCCGGCGCCTTCGCCTTCGCGCGCGACAACGATCCGGACACCGCGACCACGGAATTCTACATCGTTCTCGGTCAGACGCGCCGGCTCGACCGGCAGTTGACCGCATTCGGCCGCGTGCTGTCGGGAATGCAATATCTGCAGAAGCTGAACCGCGGCGATGCGGACGTGGACTCGGGCGTGATCAAGGACGTGTCCCGGCAGGATCCCATCATCAGCATGACGCTTGCGGCCGATATGCCACAAAAGGATCGCCCGCATTATCAGGTCCTGGAGACGAATACCGCCGCGTTCGAACAAGGCTTGGAAAAGCGCCGCCATCCGGCGCCGGAATTCTACCACGGCCTGACCCTTCCCAATCTGGACGTGTGCCAGGTGCCAGTGCTGGTCCGTCTGGTTAAGTCTTAACCGGCCGAAACTTGC
Organism: Rhizomicrobium sp.; assembly: GCA_051959625.1. GTDB lineage: Bacteria > Pseudomonadota > Alphaproteobacteria > Micropepsales > Micropepsaceae > Rhizomicrobium. The sequence goes on along the minus strand of JBQCFD010000188.1, from coordinate 6,742 downwards.
CGCCAGCGCGCCTTGCCGCTATTGCTGCGCCCGCTTTTGATGGGCCCCCGGACCATGCCGTTTCTGCGCTTCATTCCCGAAACCACCAATGTCGATTTCGTCGGCTGGCGCTACTACGCCTTCGCAGTGGACGGCCTGCTGCTGCTGGTCACCATCGTTTCGCTTCTCTGGCACGGGTTCAATCTCGGCATCGATTTCACCGGCGGCGTGCTTCTGGAGGTGAAGGCGCCTCACGTCATCGACATCGGCACCATGCGCAGCAATGTGGACAGCCTGGGTTTCAGCGATTCCCAGATCCAGTATTTCGGCGGCGGGGCCTGCGACACGCCGGCCAATTCCTGCGCGCTGATCCGCGTGCAGCCGAAGGCGTCGCAATCCGGTGAAGCGGCGGCCACCGCGATCAAGGACAAGCTGGGTTCGTCCTTCACGTTCCGCAACGCGCAGGTCATCGGCCCGAAAGTCTCAGAAGAGCTGTTCCATGATGGCGTGATCGCGACGGTGCTCGCGATCCTTCTGATCTCCGTCTACGTCGCGTTCCGGTTCGAATGGCAATACGGCATCGGCGCCTTGATCGCCACGGGTCACGACGTGCTGGTCACCGCGGGCTTTTTCTCGGTGCTGCATCTGGACTTCACGTTGAACTCGGTGGCGGCGCTGTTGCTGCTCGCAGGCTATTCGATCAACGACACGGTGGTGGTGTTCGACCGCATCCGCGAGAACCGGCGCAAATACAAGCGCATGGGCTTGCCGGAACTCATCAATCTCTCGACCAACCAGATCGCCACCCGCACCACATTGGTGTCGGTCGCGACCGCGCTCACCATGATCCCGCTCGCGCTGTTCGGCGGACCGGCGCTGCGCGATTTCTCCGGCGCCATCCTGTTCGGCATCCTGGTCGGAACGTTCTCGTCGACCTATGTCGCCGCCGAGCTTCTTCTCTATCTGCCCGCGCCGGCCGGCACGCGCACCGAAGAAGCGACCGCCTGACCGCCTAGAACGGGTTGTAGGTCTTCTCGCGGGTGAAGGTGATGTAGCCCGCGTTCACACCCGCGCGCAGGCCGACGCCCGTGCGCATCGGCGCGATCGTGATCTTGTTCGCGCGCATGTAGTTTATGCCGAGGCCGGCGACGAGATAGAAGCTGCCATCCACGCCCGGAAATTTCTGAAACAAACGGTCCGGCTCGCGCAGATTGTAGATCAGCATGAAGGTCTTGGAGGCGTTCGCGCCGAAGTCCCAGCCGACGCTCGGCCCCTGCCAGTAGACGCGCATGGGATCGGCGCCCTTTCGGATCAGCCAGCCCTGTCCATAGCGCAGGCCGACGACAATCGCGCCGGAGCCCTCGTCGCCGGTGACGTAGGCGTCGGGAAGCCCGTAGTCGGAGAAGACCTTCTGCACGCCTTTGGCCATCGCCTCGGTGGTGACGCCGAAGAAGTTCGCGCCCGCCTGGACGATCTCGTTCTGCGTGAAGCTGTCGCCCTCATGTCCCGCGGGGCGCGGCGGAGGGCTGTCGTCCTGGGCCGAGACGGCAACCGGCGCGAGCAGGGCGAATGCCGCGAAGAGGGCAGGGATAAGGCGCTGCAAGGTCATGGCGATCTCCGGTAACGGCGCAAATCAGGCGGGGATGGTCAGCGGGCATCGTGACAATTCCAAGGCGGAACCCGCGTGACATTTGCCGCCGTCACGCGTTTTGGTGATGCATGACCGACTCTCCCGAAAAGCCTGCCGCCAACCGCCTCGGACCTGCGGGCTGGTTTGCGATCGTGGTGTTGCTGGGCTTCCTGGCCGGCGCCATCGCCTATGCCGTCCATGCGTGGAATGCGATGAGCGGAACGGCGATCTCGCCGCTCGGCTGGCTCTTCATGGCGCTGGGCGTGTTCTTCACGCTGCTCGTCGGCGGGGGGTTGATGGCGCTGGTCTTCTATTCCAGCCGCCACCACTACGATCAATGATCAGGCGCCTCGGGCGACGAAGAACGGGTTGGAGAACGCCTCCTTCGCCTTGCCATACGCAAAGGGCGACCCGTCGACTCGCGTGACGCTGCCGCCAGCTGCCGCCAGCACGGCGTGTCCCGCTGCCGTGTCCCATTCCATGGTCGTGCCATGGCGGGGATAGATGTCGGCTTCGCCCGCCGCCACCAGACAGAACTTCAGCGATGAACCGGCGCTGATGAAATCCTTGATCTTGTAATGCGTCAGATATTCGTCCGTCTTGGAGTCGCGGTGGCTGCGGCTGGCGACCGCGGTCATGCCGTCGGCCGGCGCCTTGCGCACATGGATCGGTTTGGCTGCCGCCAGATCGGGCGTGCTATCGGGCGACAGCGCCAGTTCGAAAGCGCCCGTTCCCATCTCGCCCAGAAACAATCGGCCCTTCGCCGGCGCATAGACGACGCCGCGCACCGGCATTCCGCTTTCGATCTCCGCGATGTTGACCGTGAACTCGCCGTTGCGGCGGAGAAATTCCTTGGTGCCGTCAAGCGGATCCACGAGATAGAAGCGCTCGCCGATCTCTTGGATGCGACCGGCTGCGGCTTCTTCTTCCGCGATCACGGGAAGCGGCGGCACCAGTTTCGCAAGCCGCGCCAGGATGAAAGCCTCCGCGTCGCGGTCCGCGGCGGTGCAGGGCGACCGGTCTTCCTTGTCCCATTGCTCGACATTGCCGGAATTGTAGTGGCGCATGACGATTTCGCCCGCGCGGGCGGCAATCTCCACAAGCGCCGCGAGTGCGGGTGACGGCGCGGCCGTTGATGGCATCTTAAGCATTCCTTAATAGCGGTCGGGGCAGGTTACCGAATACAAACCATACCTGTCCAAGCCGCCGGGAGTTGGCAACCATGACCGATCTGGAATTCGCAGCGATGCTCGTCAGCCGCGTGTGCCATGATCTTGTGAGCCCGGTGGGCGCGGTGGTCAACGGTCTGGAGGTCCTGGAGGACGAGCGCGATGCGGGCATGCGGGCGGATGCGCTCAAGCTCGTTGCATCGAGTGCCGAGCAGGCCGCAGCGCGGCTGCAATTCGCCCGTGTCGCGTTCGGCGCGGCGGGTTCTGCCGGTGCCGAGCTCGATCTCACGGAAGTCGGCCGCACCATGAAGGGCCTCATGAATGGCGGAAAGGTCGAGCTCGACTGGCAGGCCGCCGCCCTCAACTGGCCCAAGGATTGGGCGAAGCTCCTGATGAACGCGACGCTTCTGGCCATGGACAGCCTGCCGCGCGGGGGCCACGTAAAGGTCGAAACGACGACCAATCCGACAACGCCCGGTTTCACGGTCCGCGCCACCGGCACCAATGCGCGCGTGCTCGAGGAAGTCGAGAAAGCGGCGATGGGCGAACCGTCGGCCGCGCTGGATGGGCGCTCCATCCAGGCTTTCCTCACCCACAAGCTGTCGCGCGGCCTCAATGCCGGACTGACGCTCTCGGCCCGCGATGGGGTCGTCGAACTCGTTGCCGGATAGTTAAGGTTCGCGGCCCTTTCAATTTCAATTTACCGTTGTCTTTTAGAGTCCCCGCGGATTTCGCTCCGTGGGAACGCCGTGAAGCATTGCCTCGTCGTGGATGAGAGCCGGATCATCCGGCAAGTCGTCTGCCATCTGCTCGAAGACATGAAGTTCTACGCCGAGGAAGCGGACGAAAGCGCCACCGCGCTTCAGACCTGCCTTGTCCAGATGCCCGACGTCGTGATCGCCAATCTCGGCAAATCCGGCGGCGTGGAATTCGTGCGCGCGATCCGGCGCGAGCGAACGGACAAGCAGCCCGTCATCATCGCGAGCATGATCGAGCACGACCTCGACCAGATCAGCGAAGCGCTGGCCGCAGGCGCAAACGAATATGTCCTCAAGCCTTTCGATCGCGACGATCTGAAGGAAAAATTCACCGCAGTCGGGCTTCTGTGAGCGCATGAACGCCGCCGATTTCGACTGCCTTGCCGATCTTCTTCGACGCCGCGCCGTCTTTCACCTGGCGCCGAGCAAGACCCATCTCGCGACGAGCAGGCTGGCTCCGGTCGCGCGCCGCTATGGCTTCCGCAAGACCGACGAGCTGCTGCGCGAATTGCACGATCCGCCGGAGGAGCTCGCACGCGCCGTGACCGAGGCGCTGATGATCAGCGAGTCCTCGTTCTTCCGCGACAAGGCGAGCTTCGATCATTTTCGCGGCGTGATCCTGCCGTCGCTTCTCAGCGCGCGGGCCGCCTCCCGGCGGCTTCGCATCTGGTGCGCCGCTGCGGGAAATGGACAGGAAGCCTACTCGCTCGCGATCACGCTGGACGAAGCCAAGATCGCCAAGGACTGGCGAATCGAGCTTATCGCGAGCGATATCAGCACGAGTGCGATCGCGCGCGCTGCGGAAGGTTCTTATCTACCCTACGAGGTGCAACGCGGTCTGCCCGCGCAAACGCTCGTGCGCTACTTCACGCAGGACGGCGAGCATTGGCGCATTGTCGAGCGCATCCGCCGAATGGTGACTCTGCGCCCCTTCAATCTTCTCGATTCCTATGGCTGGCTCGGCGAGGTCGATATCATCTATTGCCGCAATGCGTTGCTCTACTTCGACCCGCTCACCAAGCGGGCGACGCTCGCCAAGCTGGCGGATGCCCTGGCCGCCGACGGGTATCTGGTGCTCGGCGCGTCCGAAACGATGGAAGGCACCAGCACGGCCTTCACGCCCGACGATGGCGCGGCGCGCGGTGTCTACCGCAAGGTTCGTCCGGCCCCGTGGCCGATCGCGCTGGCGAGCTGAAAGGGCCCTCCCACAGGGAGAGGGCCGCTTCGCGTCAATTGCTGAACCGGACCCCTGCGAAATAGGCGCGCCCTTCCGCGCCATATCCGAGCAGTGGCTCGTAATGTTCATCGAAGACATTCTCGACGCGGCCATACAGGCTCCACTGTCCGATGTCATAGTGTCCGAACACGTCCACGACCGTATGGCTCCCGTTCCAGAACGTGGTCGGAGGCGTGGTCGAGCTGTCGTACTGGTCGACTTCACGGCCCACATAGCTCACGCTGCCGCTCAGCCCCCAGCTCGGTTCCGGCGACCAGTTCAGGATCGCGCTGGCGGTATTGCGCGGCCGCCGGGGCAACGCCAGCCCGGTCAGCGAGTCTTTCGAGGTCTGGTTCGTGTAAGCGAGCGAAATGTCGACGGTATCGGTGACGGAGCCGGTGAGCTGAGCTTCCATGCCGGTCGAGCGCGTGCGGCCGATATTGACGTAGTAGCCGCCTGCGACCGCGCGCAGATTGCATTCGGGCTGCGGCGGAACGGCGACGAAACAGCTCTGGAAATCGATCAGGTTGCGCGTGCGCCGCTCGAAATAGGTCAGCGATGCGTGCAGGCGATTGTCCAGGAACGCCTGATCGGCGCCGGCTTCCCAGCCGCGCGCGGTTTCGGGACGCAGCGGACCGTCGGGATTGCTGAACTCGGAGAACTGCTCGAACAGGCTCGGCGCTTTGAACCCGTCACCGTAATTGGCATGCAAGGTCGTGCCTTCCCCGATTTGCCACGCACCGGCCAGCTTGAGCGATGTGTGGGAGCCGAACTGCGAATTGTGGTCGTAGCGCACGCCGCCGGTGAGCGTCACCGCCTCAAAAAGCGTCTTCTGATACTGCCCGTAGAAGCTCGCGATCGTGGCGTGCCCCCTGTCGTGGGTATTGCCGAAGAAACTGGAGAAGCTGTCATTGGCGAAGGATGTGCGTTCATCTTCCGCGCCGAAGACCAATTGTTCGCTCGCGGAGATGTCGGCCACGCCCTGATATTCGAAGCGCAAGCCCCGCCCGCGGTCCTGCCCGTTCTTGTGGATGATGTCGAAGGCGGAATCGAAGAATTCGCGACCGCTGCGCGATGCGATTGCGGCTATGCGATTGTGAAGTGCCCCGCCGAAAAGATCGAAGTTCACGCCGGCATATCCGGTGAGCAGGCGATTGGTGTTGTAAGCCGATGAATCCGAAACGAGGAACGGCGGCGTGAAACCGGAATTGTCGTCGAAGTCCACGCGCGCATTGGTGTAGTAGCCCCGCAGGTCGATGCTGACATTGTCATCGAGATGGATGCGGGTGTTGGCCGTTGCGCCGAAATTGCCGTAGCCGTCGGTCTCCGGATTGCCGTTGCGCTTGTCCGCCGCCGAGATGCCGTTGGTGTGAAGGAAATTCGCCGCCGCGCCATAGTCGATATCCCCGGCGGTGCCGCTGGCTGCCGCGTTCAGATGATATGTGTCGTAGGAGCCGCCCTCCGCGCTCGCCGTCAGCGCGAACGGCGTGTCGCCGCCCCGCCTGGTCAGGATGTCGATCACGCCGCCAATGGCATTGCTGCCGTAAAGCGTGGATTGCGGACCGCGCAGCACCTCGATCCGGTCGATGTTGTTGAGCAGCACATCGCCGAGAATCGCGCCGTCATCTGTGCCGCTCGGATCGTTGATGCGCACGCCGTCGATGAGGACGAGAGTCTGGCCGGTTTCCGCGCCGCGGATGCTGGCCGAGGTCGGTTGCCCCAAACCGCCATTGCGGTCGACGGTCAGGCCGGGCGCCAGCGTCAGGACATCGCTGAGATCCGTGCTCTGCAGCGTCTTCAGCGTTCGCGAATCGAAGACGGAGATCGATTCGCCCGTGATTGCGGCGGGTTGGGCCGTGCGCGTCGCGGTGACGACGACATTCTCAACGTCTTGGGCAAATGCGGGCGTTTCCGGTCCCGCGATCAGAAGCGCGGCCAAAACAAAAAGCGAATTGCGATGCATGAGGTTCTCCTGGGTTGAGTCCAGGAG
>JBQCFD010000187.1:0-6577 GCA_051959625.1 Rhizomicrobium sp. | reverse complement strand
CCTTGAAACTCGCATCATAAATCTCTTTTGGAGCGCGCACGTCTTCTTTGACCGATATCAAAGCCCCATTGTCCTGGTTGATTTTTATTTGTGCCGTCGCGATCGAAATCGATCGCCATTCGCGAGCCGGCGACAGCATCCGCCCCCAAAGCCGCCGGCTCGCACATTTTTTGAAGGCACGCCATGTCCTCAACCGACCACATACGCTGGTTTCAAGACATCGGCGCGAACGACGTGCCGCTGGTCGGCGGGAAGACGGCCTCGCTTGGCGAGCTCTACACCGCGCATTCGGCGGAAGGAATCCGCGTGCCCAACGGTTTTGGCATTACGGCCGAAGCCTACAGGGCCGCGCTGACGGCGGCCGGCGCCTGGGGCGAACTCGGTCGCTTGCTGAAAGATGTCGGCGATGTCGAGCGCCTGGCCCGCTCGGCGGCGGCCGCGCGCGATATCGTTTATGGCGCAACCGGTACTGCGGATTTGCGCGCGCAGATTACTGCTGCTTATGCGACGCTCGAACGGCAGTATGGCGCTGACGTCGCCGTCGCCGTGCGCAGTTCTGCCACCGCCGAAGATCTGCCCAACGCAAGTTTCGCCGGGCAGCACGAAAGCTACGTCAACATCCGCGGCGTGGACGCCGTGTTCGAGGCGTGTCGGCGCTGTTTCGCATCGATCTTCACCGACCGCGCCATCGTCTATCGCAATCAAAACGGGTTCGATCACTTCAAGGTGGCTCTGTCGGTGGCGGTGATGAAGCTTGTGCGGTCCGACGTTGGAACCAGTGGCGTCATCTTCACGCTAGACACGGAATCCGGGTTCCGCGACGTCGTTTTCGTAACCGGCGTTTACGGGCTGGGCGAAAATATCGTGCAGGGCCGCGTCGATCCTGATGAATTCTACATCCACAAGCCGACCTATATCGCCGGCCATCGCGCGGTGCTGCGCCGCACGCTGGGCGAAAAGGGTACGAAGATGGTTCTCGCTCAGGGCGAGCACGAGGGAGCTGTCGAGACCGTAAGCGTCGCCCAGAGCGAGCGCGAGAAGTACTGTTTGAGCGACGCGGAGGTTCTCTCACTTGCGGGTCATGCAATCGCGATCGAGAAGCACTATTCCAGGGTCAACGGGCGTCCGACGCCGATGGACATCGAATGGGCCAAGGACGGCATCGATGGCAAACTCTATATTGTCCAGGCGAGGCCGGAGACCGTCGCGTCACGGCGCAAGACCGGCTCTATCCAAACATATTCATTGCAAAAGAAGGGCGCAGTCATCGTTTCCGGTCATGCCATCGGCGAGAAGATCGCGGCCGGGGCCGTTCGCATCGTCAAAGACCGGCAGGATCTAGCTGCGTTCAAGGCTGGAGAGGTCTTGGTCGCAGATACCACCACGCCCGACTGGGGACCGGTCATGAAGAAAGCCGCGGCAATCGTCACGGATCGCGGTGGACGGACCTGTCATGCAGCCATCGTGGCGCGAGAGCTTGGCATTCCCGCAATCATAGGCACTGGCAACGCGACTGCCCTGCTCAGGGACGGCTTGGTTATCACCGCATCCTGCGCCGAAGGCGACATTGGCAAGGTGTACAAGGGTGCATTGCCATTCGCTGTAACCGACATCGACATTGCTTCATTGCCGCGGCCACGCACCGAGATCATGGTCAACATCGGCGATCCAGATCTCGCCTTCAAGACCGCCATGCTGCCCAATGACGGCGTCGGTCTTGCGCGAATGGAGTTCATCATCAATCAGTTCATAGGCGTCCATCCCATGGCGCTCGCCCATTTCGATCGGGTGAAGGACACCACGCAACGACAACAGATCGAGAAGCTGACGAACGCCTATGCCCACCCGCAGGATTTTTTCATTCAGCGCCTGTCGGAAGGCATCGGCACCATCGCCGCGGCTTTTTATCCCAAGCCCGTGATCGTGCGGCTCTCGGACTTCAAGACCAATGAATACGCGAAACTGCTGGGCGGCGAGGCTTTCGAGCCGATCGAATCAAATCCCATGCTTGGCTTCCGGGGCGCATCCCGCTACGCCCATCCCGCCTACGCCGACGGGTTCGCGCTCGAATGCGCCGCCCTGAAGTGCGTGCGCGATGAAATGGGCCTCTCCAATCTCAAGATCATGGTTCCGTTCTGCCGCCGCGAGGAAGAGGCGAAGGCCGTTCTCGCGGCCATGACGGCAAATGGCCTCGCGCGCGGGCAGAACGGTCTCGAAATCTTCGTAATGTGCGAGATTCCCAACAACGTCATCCGCATCGACGGGTTCGCCGAGTTGTTCGACGGTTTTTCCATCGGTTCAAACGACCTCACGCAGCTTACTCTTGGCGTGGATCGCGACTCGGAGATCGTTGCATTCGACTTCGACGAACGCGACCCGGGTATGATGGAAATGCTGCGCCTGGCGATCGAAGGCGCGCACCGCAATCGCCGCCATGTCGGAATCTGCGGCGAAGCGCCGGCGAACTATCCCGACGTGACCCAGCGATTGGCTCACTGGGGCATCGACTCCATAAGTGTAAATCCCGCCAGCCTCATCAAGACGTTCCGCGTCGTTTCGGAAGCCGAACGCGCGGTAACTTCCCGCATCGCGAAGAGCGCCTGAGGCGCTTGGCGGCCCCCGCCAAATCGTGATTTGTTCGGGCGAAGGGGGCGGCATATGCGGCGGGTGGCTTGTTTCATCTTGGCGGCTTTGACTGGTGGTGGCGCTGCAGCAGCGCAATCGCCCACTCCGTGGATGGATCCATCGCTGCCACCCGATATGCGCGCGGACCTTGTTCTCGCACAAATGACAAAGGCCGAAGAGCTGCAGCTGGTGCGCGGATATTTCGGCGCCAACATATCGTTTTTCTTCGCACGGTCCGTGCCGCCGGAATATCGCGACGTGCTTCCCGGCACCGCCGGATTTGTTCCCGGCATCCCCCGCCTTGGCATCCCGAACCTGATCGAGACGGATGCCGGCGACGGTATCGCCAACAACCTTATGATGCGCCCAAACGACCGCGCCACTGCGCTGCCATCGAGCATTGCGGCTGCGGCGACATGGAATCCCGGACTGGTTGCGCAAGCCGGTTCCGTGATCGGCGCGGAAGCGCGCGATCGCGGTTTCAACGTCGTTCTCGCGGGCGGTCTCAATCTGATGCGCGAGCCCCGCGGGGGGCGCACGTTCGAATATGCAGGCGAAGATCCTTTGCTGGCGGGAACCATCGCGGGCGCCATGGTGCGCGGAATCCAAAGCGAGCATGTCATCTCTACCCTCAAGCACTTTGCCTTCAACGACCAGGAGACAGGTCGCTCCTTTATAAATGTGAAGATCGATGAGGCCGCGGCGCGTGAGTCCGATTTGCTCGCTTTTGAAATCGCCATGGAAGAGGGACACCCGGGCGCCATCATGTGCGCCTACAACCGCTACGGTGGCACCTATGCGTGCGAAAACAGGTTTCTCCTCACCGACGTACTGAAAGACGATTGGGCTTTTCCGGGATGGGTGCTTTCCGACTGGGGCGGCGTCCACAGCACGGTCGAGGCGGCAAACGCGGGCCTCGATCAAGAGTCCGCCTCGCGATTCGATGGCGTGGATTTCTTCGGAGCCCCGCTCGAACAAGCGCTGGATGAAGGCAAGGTCTCGCAGGTGCGTCTGCACGACATGGTGCATCGCATCCTTCGCGAGATGTTCGCCAAGGGGCTGATGGACCATCCGCCGGTCAGACGCGCACCGGAACTGGACAAAAACCACGCCGTTGCCGAGCAAGAAGCCGAGGAGGGAATCGTCCTTCTCAAAAACCAGAAAAATATTCTGCCGTTGGCGAAAACCATCCGGCGCATTGCGATCATAGGTTCGCATGCCAATCTCGGCCTGCTTTCGGGGGCTGGCTCGTCGCAAGTATTGCCGATTGGCTATGATCCGGCGAATGCCGTGCCCGTCGGCGGGGCCGTTGTGCGCGACAGGAGCGGTCGGATCGTCTCTCTTGGCGTCCAGATCTACGACCCGCCCTCGCCTCTTGCCGCGATCGCCAGTGAACTTCCACATGCGCGCGTGCGGTATGACCCCGGGGACGATATTGCCGCTGCCTGCGCACTGGCGCGCGCCTCCGATGTCGCCATCGTCTTCGTCCATCAATGGATGAGCGAGGGATGGGATGTCGGCTCTCTTTCATTGCCGGACAATCAGGATGCGTTGATCGCGGCGGTTGCCGCCGCTAACCCACGGACCATCGTCGTTCTGGAGACCGGCGGGCCTGTTGTCATGCCGTGGCTCGACCGGGTGCCGGCGGTGCTGGAGGCCTGGTACGCCGGCGGCGGAGGCGCGGAAGCCGTGACGCGCCTGGTTTTCGGCGACGCAGATCCCTCCGGCAGATTGCCGATCGCCTTCCCCGCAAGCGAAGCGCAATTGCCGCGCCCACAACTGCAGCGCGGTCGTGAGGTCGACTATTTCGAAGGCGCAGACGTTGGCTACAAATGGTTCGCGGAAAAAGGCCTCGCGCCGCTCTTTCCCTTCGGCTTCGGACTTTCCGATACGCATTTCACCCTCTCAGGCCTGCAGGCCGAAGGTGGCAGCACCATCACGGTGCACGTAACCGTCGGCAACGACGGAGCGGTAGCCGGAAAACAAACCGTGGAGATCTATGTGACCCCGCCGGAGGGTCCGCCCAGACTTGCCGGATGGAGCAAGGTCGATCTCAAGCCTGGTGAGGCACAAACCGTTGCAATCGCCGCCGATCCGCGTCTTCTTGCAGGGTTCGATGCCCGGGCGCGCATGTGGCGTATTGCGGCCGGTGACTATCTGGTATCGGCAGGAACGTCGTCAGCATCTCTTCCCCTGCAGGCCCATGTAAATCTTGCAGAGCGCGACATTCGTCCATGATGGAAAAAAATGGCCGCGCTATCGCGCAACCCAGTCATCGCCGATCTTCTCATAACGGCGCTTGACCGCGGCCCAGGCAATACGATGAGAAGCTTCCTCCTGCCGCGGGTCGCCCCGATGCGCGGCATGGGCGTGGTTGAACGCCTCGCGATAAATGTCCTGGGCGTGGCTGGGCAAATGGATTCGTACCGCGTCCGGCAGATCTTCATTGGTCCGGTATGGCATCGCTCTCACTCATTCCAAGAGAGGCGCAACTACGCCGGAAGGTATCCTCAGCCGTCCCGCTTGCATCGACATTGATCCAGCGCATCGGAGGCGTGATTGCGTCGATCTGTTTACGCAGAACCGCCACCGTCGCGTCAGAGGCATCGTTCCTGCGTGCTGCGACTCGGTGCTCCAGGACCGCCAGTGGCGCATCGAGCCAGATGGGATGAAACGGTACGCGCGCGCGATGCGCCAGCCGGGCGATGCCGTTTCGCTCATCTTCCGTGCCATAGACAGCGTCGGCAATCACGCCGTGACCTCCCGCCATGATTTCTTCCGCGCGCAGTCGCAGCGCCTCGTACACGTCCCTTGTGGGGCCAGCCTCGTAAGCGGATTCCGGAAGCGGCATTTCTTCCGGAATGCCCCAAAGCGACTTCCGCAACACGTCACTGCGCAGAATGACGGCGCCGGGAGCCGCACCGATCATCGGCGCCAACGCGCGGCCCAAAGTCGACTTGCCTGTGCCCGAAATGCCGCCGAGAACGATCAATTGCGGAGGAGCCGGATGGAGAAAGTGGATCGCATCCTCAAGATAGGCCTGGGCTTCCTTCTCGATCTTTGCTGCACCGTTCGCCTGCGCTGCCTTTACATGCGCTCTCACCGCCGCGCGGCAGGACAGGAAGAGCGGCAACAATGCCAGTCCTCCGAAATCGCACGTGCACTCGAGATACCGATTCAACAGAAGATTCGCGAGCCGACGGTCACCGCGATGCTCCAAATCCATCAAGAGAAATGCGAGATCGTAAAACACGTCGATATGCGAAAACGCCTCGCTGAATTCAATGGCATCGAACAGAACCGGTTCTCCGCCTATCGCGCAGATGTTATTGAGATGCAGATCACCGTGGCAGTGACGCACGAACCCTGCATCCCGTCGCGAGTCCAAGCAGGTCGCCATTGCCTTCACCGCTTTGCGCGCGGCCGATGCATAAACCGCGATCCTCTCTCCGGATAACGGCTTGTTCTCAAACGACGTCAGCACCAGAGCATTTCCTTCCACGACTTCCGCGATGCCGGCGGCGCCACCGAAGTTCACGGTCGGCTTAGCGTGCGCATGAAAAGATGCGACCGTTTCGGCGAGCTTGCGGATGAGAGCACTGGATAAACGCCCTTCCCTGCGCATCTGCTCGAGTATCGCGGATTGCGGAAACCGCTTCATCACGACGACCCAGTCGAGTGCACTCCGATCGCCCAGGTCGCCGAAGGCGAGCTCACCGCCCGGTGCGCGAACGATGCTCCGGACGTCCAGGTAGAGCGATGGCGCGGTCCGCCTGTTGACTGCGAGTTCCGCTTCGCAAGCGGCGCGCCTTCGTTCCGGCGTCGAATAGTCCATGTAGGGAAAGCGAACCGCGCGCCTGAGCTTGTAGGCGAAGTCCCCCGCCAGGAACACGATAGCGCCATGTGTCTCGTGCCGTTCCACCGGTCCCGCGATGCCATAGCTTGCCGGCCT
>JBQCFD010000186.1:0-9574 GCA_051959625.1 Rhizomicrobium sp. | reverse complement strand
CGCGATGAAAGCCCGTTTCGTCATCATGGCGAACGGCCCGCTGCATCGCCCCAAGCTGCCGGGCATCCCGGGCGTGGAAAGCTTCAAGGGCCACTCCTTCCACACTTCGCGCTGGGATTACGATTACACCGGCGGCACATCGATGGGCGGCCTTACCAAGCTTAAAGACAAAGTCGTCGGCATCATCGGCACCGGCGCTACTGCGGTGCAGTGCGTGCCGCATCTGGGCGAAGGCGCGAAGCATCTCTACGTCTTCCAGCGCACGCCCTCTTCCATCGACGTGCGCAACAATCGCCCCACCGATCCGGCCTGGGCGAAATCGCTGGAGCCGGGCTGGCAGAAGGCGCGCATGGAGAACTTCAACGCGCTCATCAGCGGCATTCCGCAGAAGGAAGACCTGGTGAACGACGGCTGGACGGACATCATCGTCAATCTCAGCGTCATCGCGCGCAATCGGGCGGCCAAAGCCGGCGCTTCCAATCCTGGCGAGCTTCTGGAACTGGCCGACTATCGCAAGATGGAGCAGATCCGCGCCCGCGCCGAAGCGATCGTGAAGGACCCCAACACCGCGGAGGCGCTGAAGCCCTACTACCGGCAGTTCTGCAAGCGGCCCTGCTTCCACGACGAATATCTGGACACCTTCAACCGTCCGAACGTCACGCTGGTGGATACCAGCGGCAAGGGCGTCGACCGCATCACCGAAAAAGGCGTGGTCGCCAACGGCAAGGAATACGAACTCGACTGCCTCATTTACGGCACGGGCTTCGAGGTCGGCACCGGCTATTCGCGCAACGCGGGCTACGAGATCTATGGCCGCGGCGGCCGCTCCCTGACCGAGAAGTGGAAGGACGGCGTCTCGACCTTCCACGGCTTCTTCAGCCGCGGCTTCCCGAACATGTTCATCGTCAGCAATTCGCAATCGGGCTTCACCGCCAACTTCCCCCACATGCTGAACGCGCAGAGCCAGCACATGGCCTATGTGCTGAAGCATTGCAGCGACCGCCAGGTGCGCACGCTGGAAGCCTCCGAGCAGGCGGAAAAGGACTGGGTCCAGGCGGTTCTCGACAACGCGATGATGCGCCAGAAATTTCTCGAGGAATGCACGCCGGGCTATTACAACAACGAAGGCAAGCCATCCGCCCTCGCCGTGCGCAACGGACCTTACGGCGCGGGCTCGATCGCGTTCGTCAAGCTGCTCGAAGAATGGCGCAACGAAGGCTCGCTCAAGGGACTGGAACTGAACTGATCGCCTCGCGAATGGCGCGCTCCACGGGCGAGTAATTGCGGTCCGCGCGCTCCAGCGCGATTTGCTCACGCGGAATCAATCCTGGTTGCGCCATGAATTTCGGTACGCGCCCGCGATGCATCTGGGCGGCGTGCACCAGGAACGGATGACAAAGGTACACGGTGCCGGCCTCGCCCGTCGCGAGCGCCACCGGGCAATCCTCGGTGACGGCCGCTTTGCCGGCGAGCGGCCTGATGGACAAGCCCTCTTCGCCGTGCGGCACGAGCAATCGCGCAACCTCACGATGCGAACCGATGCGAAGGCGCGTTGGAGCATCGTCTTCGCCGGTATCGGAGAACAAAAATAGCATCAGCAGCAGCCGGTCGCGCGAACGATGGTTTACCCGCCATTGCAGAAAGTCGTCGGTGTATTCCTCCGGTGGAAAGCTCGCATCGACATGCCAGCCCGCATCGCCGGGATCATCCGGATGCGGAAAGCGCACCGGAAATGAGATCATGCGCCGGCACGGTAGCCAACGCCCCTTTCCCGCCAGCGCATCGAACGCCTCGTGCAGCCGCTCGGTATTCGCCGCTTCAGCGAATACTGGCTCGGAAAGTTCACCGATGCGGATGACCGGCCTGGTCCAGGTCTTGGGATCGTTCGGATCACAACCTGTTTCGCGCCAGAGAATTTCGCGTGCGACATCCGCCACATTGCGCGGAAACGCATCGTCGATGCGCACGAAGCCTTCTTCGACAAACTGTTCGATCTGGGTTTTCGAAAGTGTCACGGCCTTGGATGTTTCGGTTGATAGAGCCCCAACGTTCCGCCGCTGGGCAGTGTGATGCGCGAGACGATGCCCCAACCCTGATCAGCCGGCGCTTTGCATGCGACGCCCGCTTTCTTCAGCGACGCGACTTCGGCTTCTACATTGTCGGTCATGAGCCAGAGTTCATGCTCGGCGTTCTCGTCGGATGGATGCACCATCGCGTCCGTCTTCGGCAGCGCGAAGATCAACCGGCCATTTCCGACATCCACGTTCGGCAGTTTGAGGACGTTCACGAGGAACGCCTTGTCCGCCTCGGCATCCTTGGAGCCAATGGTGATATGTGCGCCGCTGATCATCTGAGCCTCCTCGAAAAGGCCCGGATTAGACCCGCTCTTGATGACGCTCGCCACGGCCTAAATTTTGTGCAGCTTGCACAAATCACAGGCGATATCGCGCAATGCTCGCGCAACAATCTACTAACCCACTGTTTTCGCTTGTGGATATCCCGCTGCCGTCTTGGCACGGGTCCTGCTAAATCCTTAACAACACAGCCTGGCAGGGTCCGCTCGCCGGGCCGGGAGCACATATGAAAAAGATCGAAGCCATCATCAAACCGTTCAAGCTCGATGAAGTGAAGGAAGCGCTGCAGGACATCGGCGTGCAGGCCATCACCGTGACCGAAGCCAAGGGCTTCGGCCGCCAGAAGGGCCACACCGAACTTTATCGCGGCGCCGAATATGTCGTGGACTTCCTGCCCAAGGTGAAGATCGAGATCGTTATTCCCGACGACCGCCTCGAGCCCGCCATCGAGGCGATCCAGAAGGCCGCGCGCACCGGGCGCATCGGCGACGGCAAGATCTTCGTGCTCAACGTCGACGAAGTCATCCGCATCCGAACCGGCGAGACCGGCGCGGACGCGATCTGAAGGCATTTGGGGTGAACCAGTTCAACTGTTCGAAGGAAAGCTAAGCATCATGGCCGAGAAAAAAGACGCCCATTACATCCTGAAGACGATCAAGGACAAGGAAATCAAGTTCGTCGATCTTCGCTTCACCGATCCGCGCGGCAAGTGGCAGCACGTGACGTTCGACCTGTCGCTGGTCGACGAGGACATGCTCACCAACGGCACGATGTTCGACGGTTCCTCCATCGCCGGCTGGAAGGCGATCAACGAATCCGACATGACGTTGGTGCCGGATTGCGAGACCGCGGTGATCGACCCGTTTTTCGCGCAGCCGACGCTGGCGCTCTTCTGCGACGTGGTCGAGCCCACCACCGGCCAGCGCTACGGCCGCTGCCCGCGCTCCATCGCCAAGGCCGCGGAGAAGTACATGGCGTCCGCCGGCGTGGGCGACACCGCCTATTTCGGCCCGGAAGCGGAGTTCTTCATCTTCGACGACGTCCGTTTCGACACGCAGATGAACAAGGCGTTCTACTACATCGACTCCGCCGAGGGCGCCTACAACACGGGCAAGGAATACGAAGGCGGCAATCTCGGCCACCGCCCCGCGGTAAAGGGCGGCTACTTCCCGGTCCCGCCGGTGGACAGCGCGCAGGACATGCGCTCGGAAATGCTCGCCATCATGGGCGACATGGGCATCCAGCCGGAGAAGCACCACCACGAAGTCGCCACCGCGCAGCATGAGCTTGGCTTCAAGTTCAACACGCTGACCAAGTGCGGCGACAACATGCAGATCTACAAGTACGTCATCCACCAGGTGGCGGCGGCGTACGGCAAGTCTGCGACGTTCATGCCCAAGCCCGTCTATGGCGACAACGGTTCGGGCATGCATGTCCACCAGTCGATCTGGAAAGGCGGCAAGCCGCTCTTCGCCGGTTCAGGCTATGCCGATCTGTCGGACACCTGCCTCTATTACATCGGCGGCATCATCAAGCACGCGAAGGCACTCAACGCCTTCACCAACCCGCTGACGAATTCCTACAAGCGCCTCATCCCCGGCTTCGAAGCGCCGGTGCTGCTCGCCTATTCGTCGCGCAACCGCTCGGCCTCGTGCCGCATCCCGTATTCGGGCTCGCCGAACGGCAAGCGCATCGAAGTGCGCTTCCCCGATCCCGGCGCGAATCCCTATCTCGCCTATGCAGCGCTGCTGATGGCGGGTTTGGATGGCATCGAGAACAAGATCCATCCGGGCGACCCGATGGACAAGGACCTCTATGCGCTGCCGCCGGAAGAACTGAAGGAAGTGCCCACCGTGTGCGGCAGCTTGCGCCAGGCGCTCGAAACGCTGGACCGCGACCGCGCCTTCCTCAAGAAGGGCGGCGTGTTCTCCGACGACTTCATCGACAGCTACATCGAACTCAAGATGGGCGAAGTGTACGCCTTCGAACACACGCCCCACCCGGTCGAGTTCAAGATGTATTACTCGGTGTTATGTTTTCCTCCTCCGTTTTTGGGGGTGGAGCTGAACGAAGTGAAACGGAGGGGGCTGCGCAATGGCGACGGCCCCCTCCGGCGTTTCACGCGTCCTTCCGTAAACGTGAGGAAATTTGTTCGCTGTTCGCGCGCGTTACGCCGCCGCGACTTCGGTGGAGGCGTCGCGCATCTCCATCGGCTTGCCCGGCAGGACGATATAGGCGCGCGCGCCGCGGCCCTGCTCGCTCTCGAGCCAGGCGCGCCCGCCATGCAGTTCGGTCAGGCCGCGCACGAGAGCCAGCCCCAGCCCCGTCCCACCACCTTGCCGATCGTAACGATTGTCCACTTGGCTGAACGGCTTGAAGATCTTGTCCAGCTTGTCGCGCGGAATGCCCGGGCCGTTGTCTTCGACCATGAGCTGGAAGTCGCCGTTTCGCGCGCGCGAGGCGACGACCGCGATGCGCCCGCCTTCCGGCGTGAACTTCACCGCGTTGGATACCAGGTTGATGAGGATCTGCTTGAGCGCGCGCTCGTCGGCGAACAGCTCCGGCGCGTCGGGGCTGACGTCGATGACGAGCTCCTGACGGCGTTCGCGCGCCTTGACCGCGATGATCTTGAGCGCCGCCTCCAGCGTCTTCTTGGCCTCGAGCGGGCACGGCTCGATCTCCATGCGGCCGGCCTCGATCTTGGCCACGTCGAGTAGATCGTTGATGAGGCTGAGCAGGTGCGAGCCCGAGGAATGAATGTCGCCGGCGTATTCCTTGTAGCGCGGACTGCCCGCCGGGCCGAAGCATTCCTTGGCGATGATTTCGGAGAAGCCGAGGATGGCATTGAGCGGCGTACGCAAGTCGTGGCTCATGTTGGCGAGGAACGCCGTCTTGGACGCGTTCGCTGTTTCCGCCTCGAAGCGCTTGCGCAGCGCTTCGTCGCGCGCCTCCTCCAGCTCGCGCGCAAGGTCTTCAACCTCGAAGCGCAGGCGGGAGTCCTCGTCGACGCGGCGGGTGAGCCGGCGTCCATCGAGGAAGATCTGCGCGGCGAACGCGGGGACGAGCATGCCTATGCCGAAGTCCACCCAGGCGCCCGCGAATACAAAACGCAACATCGCCATCGCCGTGAGCGGGACCAGCGCTGCGAGGAACATGTCCATGTGGCTCGCGCGGCTGATGACGAGGCGCGAGAGAACGCCCACGCTCACCGCGATGATGAACACGTGGTTGAGCAGGTTGCCCGGCTCCCACAGGATCCATGGCATCAGGCCCCATGCGGCGCTGATCGCGATCTGGGCGCCGACGAAACGCGCGAACCACGGTTGCAGCCTGATGGCATCGCCGTGCGATTGCGTGTCGCGCTGATAGATCGTCGTCAGGCGCGAAGCCGCGAGCGCCACGACGCCGATCACCGCGGGAAGAACGAGCGTGTAGACGAAAGGCCGGTTTCCTAGATAGCCGAAGCTGAGCGAACCGATATAGGCCATCACCAGCGCCCAGCCCGGCGAGACAAAGCGCGCCGAATGCACGACCTCGGCGATGAGATCGAGCTGTGATTTCAGAACGCGGACATCCGCAGTTCTTTGAACACGCAAACGCTGACCGTAACCCACGGCGAATTCCCGGTTTTGCTTCCACCCCACAGGGAGGGGAAGTATTGCCAAGCGGGTCCTAATATTTACTTAGAATTGCCGCCAATAATCAGGCGCTGATGCGGCCGGGCATGCGCAGGTCCGGCGTATTTGCTACCGGGAAGTAAACGCAGGCGCGCGCGCCATGGCCGACTTCGCTTTCGATCCAGGCCTTGCCGCCATGAAGCTCCGCAAGGCCGCGAACCAGCGACAGACCGAGCCCGGTGCCGCCTGCGCTGCGATTATAGCGGTTGTCGACCTGGTTGAACGGCGTGAATATCTTGTCCAGCAATTCCGGGGCGATGCCCGGGCCATTGTCGGCCACGCAAAGCTCGAAGCCGCCGTCCGCGCGGCGTCCGATCACCTCGATGCGCCCGCCGTCCTGCGTGAATTTCACCGCGTTGCCGACCAGATTGATGATGATCTGCTTCATGGCGCGCTCGTCGGCATACGGCATGGGCGCGTCGGCATCGACCCGCATGTCGATCGTCTGCTGCCGTTCGCGCGCGCGTCCGCCCACCACACGCACCGCATCCTCGATGACGGAGCGCGGATTGAGGACGACGGGGAACAATTCCATCTTTCCGGACTCGATCTTCGCGATGTCCAGGATGTCGTTGATGATGCTGAGAAGATGGCTTCCCGACGCATTGATATCGTGCGCGTAGTCCTTGTAGCGCTTGGTCCCGACCAGCCCCAGCCGCTCGTTTGCGATGATATCGGAGAAACCGAGGATCGCGTTCAGCGGCGTGCGCAATTCGTGACTCATATTGGCGAGGAAGGTGGTCTTCGAGGCGTTGGCCGCTTCCGCTTCGAAGCGCTTGCGGATGGCTTCGTCGTGGGCGCGGCGCAGGTCGATCGCCAGATCGTCGTTGGCAAAGCGCGTCACCAGCAGGCTTTCAAACTGCCGGCTTGCGACCAGCGCGAGAAACAGCGTGTAGGCGAAGGTCAGCGGCAGGACGAGGCCCAGTGCATGCGCCGCCAGTCCCGGCGCAGTGAACGCGCGCAGCGATCCCAGGACCACGATCGGCAGGACGGCGGAAAAATACAGACCGATATGCATGGCCCGGGACAGGCTGTAGGCCCAGAGCAGCGCCACGAAGGGGATCATGACGAAGACGTTGTTGACGACGTTGCCGTTGTCCCAGAACAGCCAGACCGTCGCGCCCCATATGACGCCGATATAGAACTGGAACGCGATCAGCACGCGCATCCAGCGCATGCCATTGCTCGAATTGCGGCGGAACGCGCGGAAGAGAATCGCGGCGATCGCGGAATTCAACAGGTGAAGACCCACAACCAGCATCGCCCTCGACACCGGAATGACGCCGAACGGATCGTTGGGGATCAGGAACGGGATGACCGTCAGCAGCGCCCATGTGGGGTTCAGCCACATGGTCATCGGCAGGCTCTGGCCAATGACATCGAGCTTCGCGCGCAACAAACGCGACTCGTCGCCCTTGGCGGCCCTGGCAAGCGATAATATCTGCGCGGTCATAACCGTCCCAAAGCGGCCGACAGCCGCCCATATGCGTCAAAGTCTAAGTAACGGGCGTTAAAAAAAGATGCTCTTGCGCGGGGATGCGGGACGCGGCATTCGTTTCGTTAATCGGCGTTTACCGCGAGTCGCGGGCGCGTTTCGTTTTGCAACAACAAGAACATGAGCAAGTCACCCGATCTGTTTGAGAGCGCCGGTTCCTCGTCCAAGGGCTACACGGCGAAAGACATCGAAGTCCTCGAAGGGCTGGAGCCCGTTCGCCGCCGTCCCGGCATGTACATCGGCGGCACGGACATCAACGCCATGCATCATTTGGCCGCGGAGATCCTCGACAATTCGATGGACGAGGCGGTCGCCGGTTTCGCCACCCGGATCGAGATCGATCTGGCCGAGGGTGACGTGCTCACCATCCGCGACAACGGCCGCGGCATCCCCATCGATCCGCATCCCAAGTTCAAGAACAAATCGGCGCTCGAAGTCATCATGACGACGCTGCATGCCGGCGGGAAATTTGGCGGCAAGGTCTATGACACCTCCGGCGGTTTGCACGGCGTCGGCGCATCGGTGGTGAACGCACTGTCGGACTGGATGGAGATCGATGTCGCGCGCGACAAGCAGGCGCACAAGATGCGCTTCGAGCGCGGCAAGCCGGCCGGCAAGCTCAAATCGCTGGGCGCGGTGAACCGGCGCGGCACCATCACCACTTTCCATCCCGACGCGCAGATCTTCGGCAAGGACGTCCATTTTTCGCCTGCGCGGCTTTACCGGATGGCCCGATCCAAGGCCTATCTGTTCCGCGGCGTCGAGATCCGCTGGAGCTGCGCGCAGGGCCTGATCCACGACGACACGCCCGCAGAAGACACGCTGAAATTCCCCGGCGGCTTGCTCGACTTCCTCAAGAGCGAGATCGGCAACAAGGACACCGTGACGCCGCGCTATTTCTTCGGCCGGCTGGAGAACAAGGATGGACGCGGCGCGGTGGAATGGGCCGTGACCTGGGCTCCCGATGTCGACCCGTTCCTGTCATCCTATTGCAACACCATTCCCACCCCCATGGGCGGCACGCACGAGCAGGGATTGCGCAACGCGCTCACGAGGGCGCTGCGCGTGCATGGCGAACGCGTCAACAACAAGAAGACATCGCTTATCACCGCCGACGACGTGATGGCCGCGGCCTGCGGCGTGCTCTCCGTCTTCATCCGCGAGCCCGAGTTCCAGGGCCAGACCAAGGACAAGCTCTCGACGCCCGACGCGCAAAAGCTGGTCGAGAACGTCGTGAAGGACCATTTCGACCACTGGCTGGCGGAGAGCCCCGCCGATGCGGACCGTTTGCTCGGCTTTGTCGTGGAGGAAGCGGAGAACCGTCTCAGGCGCCGCCAGGAAAAGGAGATCAGCCGCAAGTCGGCCACGCGCAAGCTGCGCCTGCCCGGCAAGCTCGCAGATTGCACCAGCGATTCTCCGCAAGGCACCGAGATATTCCTCGTCGAGGGCGACAGCGCCGGCGGAAGCGCCAAGCAGGCGCGCGACCGCGCCACGCAGGCGATCCTGCCGTTGCGCGGCAAGATCCTGAACGTCGCGAGCGCCGCGGCCGGAAAGCTCGCGGAGAACGCCGAGCTCGCCAACCTCGTGCAGGCTTTGGGCTGCGGCACGGGAACGAAATATCGCGACGAAGACCTGCGCTACGAACGTGTCATCATCATGACCGACGCCGATGTGGACGGCGCGCACATCGCGTCGCTGCTGCTCACCTATTTCTATCGCGAGATGCCGCGGCTGATCGAAAAGCGGCACCTCTATCTCGCCATGCCGCCGCTCTATCGCCTGTCACAAGGCGCCAAGACCGAATATGCGCGTGACGAAAAACACCGCGACGAACTGCTCAAGACGGTGTTCAAATCGAATGCCAAAGTGGACGTCTCGCGGTTCAAGGGCCTGGGCGAGATGCTGCCGCAGCAGCTCAAGGAGACCACCATGCGTCCGGGCCACCGCTCGCTCATCCGCGTGGAGATCGCCGACGACGACCGCAAGCACACCGAGAAGATGGTCGAACGCCTGATGGGCAAGAAGCCGGAATTGCGGTTCGAATTCAT
>JBQCFD010000185.1:0-28073 GCA_051959625.1 Rhizomicrobium sp. | reverse complement strand
GCAGCATATCCACGAGCCTCAGGAACAGGACAGGCAAATCCAGCGGCGTCAGCCGGGACTTCTCCAGAACGACGCGAACACCGGGCTGCCCGCGATAACAGGGCGTCTTCTCATAGAGGAACCAGACCTCCGTATCGTAGCCGCGCAGCCGCAATTGCCGCATCAACCGCATGAGCGCTTCCTGCGCGCCCGCAGAGTTCATGAAAGAAACGATTCCGACTATTTTCTTGACCATTTCCATCCCCGCTTTTCAGATCCAATGCGCTTCCTTCGCGATGTCGACCGGCCTGATCGAGAAGCCCGGAACGTGCGGCAACTCCGCCGTCATCGCGCTTTCATGCATGGCGGCAAGACCGCCTGGCAGCTTGTGCAGTCCGTAGTCGCCATCGAGATCGTTGCCGTAGAAGTCGGCGAGATCGCCGGCATAGACTTCCGCCCGCTGCTGCAACTCGCCCCGGCGCGCATCGCCCTCCGGAATCGCCGTGCGCGCGACCTGCACGATGTCGAAGTCGAGGCAATAAGGCTGGGATTCCATGAACGGCCGCCTCTGCAGCAACCGCCATGTGCGGTCGAACAGCGCTTCCGTGGCGATGTACGGCACGCGTCCTGCGGCGTAGTTCACCCAGTGCAGATGCGCGACGCCGCCGATGGCGCCCGCGTCGGGATCGTGGCGGAAGGTGTAAAGCGCGCGAAAGCCCCGTTGCAGCGCATTGGAGCGATACGGGCGCAGCAGCCCCGTATCCCTGTCGATCAACGCATCGCTGGATGCCAGCATGGCGCCGGGTCTGGGAAGGCGGTTCTTCTCGGCAAGATCGGGACAAAGCCGCCAAAGAGAGAGAACGATGGAGGGAATGCCACCGATCCAATGGCCGACGCGCCATGCATGATGGCTGAAATACCACGGCCAGCGCGGCCGGCCCGTGCGGCCGTCGAGCAGATCGTTCTTGCGCCAGCCATTCTCGCGCAACACATCGCGGTGACAGTCCGCCCCGCTCAGCTGCAGCAGATTGAGCGCGCCCAGCACATACGCCGTCTGGTGCACGTTGAGCGGCACGCCGTTGCCGACGCCGATCTTTCCCGCGAGCGTGTGCCGCGCCAAAAAACGTGCCAGGCGATCGGTCGCGCCCGCGGACAGCATATCCATGCGTCCGATCAGCTTCAGGGCATAAAGCGCATCGCACACCGACACCGCATCGAGACCGTCATCGGATGCGCTGTCGTCAAGCCAGAACGCGAGGACGCGGGGAGCGTGCCGCTCCATGTAATTCATGACATTGTGCTGAAGCATGTTCATGCAGCCTCGTCGCGGGATGGATGTTCGAAGAGGCCGCGATAGATGGCGGCGATGCGTTGCGCGTGGTGCCGCGGTGCCAGCCGGTCGATGGTGGCGCGGCCGTTCATTGCGAGGCGCGCGGCAAGGCATCTATCGTCCAGCACCGCCCGGGTGGCGCGCACCCAGCCCGTGCTATCGTATGGATCGCACAACAGGCCGTTCCAGCCGTCGCGGATCAGCTCGCGCAGGCCGCCATCGGTGGAAACGATCACCGGGACGCCGAGAGCCTGCGCTTCGAGCACGTTGCGGGCCAGCGGCTCATCGATTGCCGGCGACAATATCGCGTCGCACGCCGCCATCCATTTCTCGACCGGTCGGACGAAGCCAGGGCGGAACACCCGGTGTTCGAGACGATGTTGGGCGATCCGCTCGTCGAGCAATTGATCGTAAGGCTCGGCTTGCGCGCCGCAGGCGATTCCGTAAACCGGCCGGCCATCCGCAGTGTGCGGGATCGCCGCAATGAGATCGGCCAGTACATGCGCGCGCTTGCGCCGGATCAGGTTGCCGAACACGCCCACCAGCGCCGCGTCGGCCGGAATGCAGAAGCCCGCGCGGATTTCGGCGCGCGCGAGGCAAACTTCCGGCGGCGAAATGCGCAGATCGAACGCGTTATATTCGACGACGGACTTGGCCTGCACCCAGTTGGGAAGTTTCTCGAAGCTGTAGCGCGAAACGGCGATCACCGCGCGGGCGACGCGCAACGCCGCTTTCACCGACCAGCTCTCGCGATAGTTCGAGCGCCAATGCGCCACCAGCGCGGCCGACGATGCCAGCACCGGTACCGACCAGCCGCGCAGCATAGCGATGTCGTTGGTGTGCACGATGTCGAGCCCGAGCTGGCCGATAGCCGCACGGCTCGCCGGAAGGGCGCGGAACTGCTCGATCCGAAAACGATCCGGCCGTGCATAACCTGGCGCGCCGGTGAGCGCCGGCAGATGCATCACCGGCAGCCCGAAGGATGCGGCTTCGTCCGCGATGCGGCCCCCGCCGCCATGAACCAGAATGTGGATGCGGTGGCCGGCCGCCTGGAGCGCTTGCGCCAACACGAGCGATGACACCGTGCTGCCGCCGAAGCGATCCGCCGCGTAGGGAAATCCGATTGTGAGGGACCGGTTCATGCGCGCTCCTATGCACTCAACCGGACGGCCGGAGCGATTTCGGATTTCCGGGCAAGGCCCGAATAGGCGCGCCGCCTGCGCACGACGATGAGCGGCGCGCCGATGCTTGCGCAGAACTCCGCCCAGCCAGCGTTGTCACCGATGTCGTCGGAGATGAGCAGGCCACCAGGCCGAAGTGCCTGCCACAGACGCGGATAGGCCCAGCGCCGCCCCTCTTCCGTCTTGTCGGAGTCATAATGAATAAGGTCGTAGCCGTCGGACATCTTGAGCGCCTTGGGGATGCCGCGCCGGTCCGAGTGGCGCAGCAATGTCCAGCGTTGGCGCATGTCCTGCGGCACCGCTGCACCGACCCAGGAATGGCCGATCAGGAATGGATAGGGTCGGTCCACGCTGACAAGGCGACCGCCGGCCGATTCCGTCGCCTTGAGGAACGCAAGCGACGACCAGCCGAGCGCAACGCCGGTTTCGAGAATGTCGTGCGCGCCAATTCCTACTGCCGCCGAATAGGCCAGTCGAAGATCGGACGACCCGGCCAGGCCCAATTCATGGAACGGTATGGCGAGCTGGTCGATCTGCCGGGCGCCGCGCTCGAACAGCGACGGATGAATCGCACGCGGATCGCGCATGACGATGCTGAGGCCGAGCGCGCGCATCGCTGAATCGGAATCGTGCGCGTGCGGGCCGTATAATGCTTCGGTTTCCGCTTTGGAGAAGAAGCACAGCGGGCGGCCCGCGACGCGCCGGCCGATCCTGTCGGCGTAGTAAGGCCAGACGTCGGGATTGACGATGTGCGATGCGACTGCGGCCATCTTGTAGGCGGGCGTTCGATAGAAACGAGCGTGCATGGCGAACCTTCTTCATGAGGGCTGGGGCGGCGCCGAAAAGACCGGCTCCAGACGGCGCAACGAAAGCTTGGGGCGAACGGCAATGGGCTGGCGCGCGGTTACGCAGCCATGCGTGTAGAGGCCGGCGAGCACCGCGAAGATCCAGGCGATATCGGTGTGCTTGAAAGCCACCGTCACCGAGCAATTGTTCAAAAGGAATACGAAGAAGAAGATGCTGAACGCCGCCCAGGCCGGTTCACCCGGTTCCTGCAGAACCCGGCGCGCAAGCCGCGCGATCGTCATCGCGACGAAGCAGACGAACAGCACGACGCCGGGTATCCCCATGTCGAGCCAGACGTCGAGATAGCCGTTATGCGCGTGGGTTGGCAGCCGCGCCCAGTCGAGGACGTATTCGCGCACACCGCCGGCGCCCGCGTCTGTCCAAAATGCGCGATAGCCCGCGCCAAGGATCGGATGGGTCTCTTTCGCGACCGCTATGGCGCCGGTCCACAGCGACGTGCGGCCGGAGAACGTATCGTCGCGCCCCATCTCCGTGATGATGACGTTGAAAAGCAGCGCCGCAACCGCAAGCACCGTGAAGCCGAGCGCGAGCGTGATCGTGAGCTTGACCCCGCTCGACAGCCGCCTGTTGCGCAGAACCGCGATGAGGAACATGAAGGCGAAAGCGCCCATCATCATCAACCAGCTCGCGCGCGACTGCGACTTGATGCTGAGAAAGAGAAAGATCCCGATCGTCGCCCACCGCATCGGCCATTCCCAGGAATGGCGCGGCCGCACATAGACCGAGACGGCAACCGCGACGGCGGCGATGCGGCCGAGAATGGCCTTGTGGCCATAGACGCCTTTCCACGAGCCGGTATTGATCATCGAATGCTCGATGGCCTGCTGCGGGTCGGCGATGGTGTAGAGAATGCTCAGCACGCCGCCCACGAACAGGGCGAGCAGAAGCCTGCGCAGGAACTCTTCCGGTGAAAGGCGCTGGGCGATGTAGATGCAGAAGAAACCCGTCATCAACAGCGCCGTGGCGCGGCGGAAAGTGGTGCCCGGATCGACGCTCCAGACGATCGAGAGCATCGGGAGCGCGAACAACGCGACCAGAAGGGGATTGCTCTTGATGGTGTCGAAAGTCTGCGCCGGCTTGCGCGCCAGCAGAACCAGCGCCACGCAATAGATCGCCAGCGCGGAAAGCAGCGACGCGGGATTGGACTCCGCGAGCGCGTCGTCGCTGGAGGACGAACCGATCAAAAGAAGCGGCTCCAGCGCCTGGGTGACGAGCATGAGAGCGATGAAGATGAAGAAGCCCTCAAGCCGGCCGGGAGGCGGCTGTTGCGGAACGGCGCGCATGGCAGTGGCGTGCGGTTGCATGGTCAACCGTCCAGCACGGTGAGATATTGCGCGGTGGCCGATGAAACGCTGAAGCTCTGTGCGCGCGCCCGCGACGGACGGGTATCGGGAGGCGTCTTCAGAGTCGCGACCAGCGCGCGACCCAGCGCTTCGGAATTGTCCGGCGCCACGAGCGCGCCGTAACGCCCGCCATCCAGAATCTCGTGCGGCCCGCTGGGGCAGTCCGCCGCGATCACCGGAGCCCCGCACGCCATCGCTTCGACGAGCGCATTCGGGAAACCTTCCCAGCGCGACGGGAGAACGAAGGCGCCGGCATTGGCCATCAGCGCAAACGGATTTTCGACGAAACCTGGCATGTCGATGTCGTAGGCAAGACCGTGCCGGTCCGCGGCGGCCAGCAGCGCATGGCGCTCCGGCCCTTCGCCCAGAATGACGAGGCGGCAATCGACTTGCGCGCGGGCGATCGCAAACGCATCGATCAGCGTGTCGAAACCCTTCTGCCGATGAAGCCGGCCGGCGGCGAGGACGATGGGCGGTCCTTTCCGGTCAAACCATGGATGGGTGACCGGCGCGCGGGTGAGATCCTCCACATCGGCGTCGAACACCGGATTGTGGATGACGCGAATCTTGCGCTGCGGAAGACGGCCAAAGCCGGCGAGATCTTCCGCCACGCCGCCGGACACAGCCACGATGGCATCCGCGGCCCGGTAGAACAGCGGAACGCTGCGATAAAGCCCTCGCTGCCAAATGCCCGCGGCGTTCCCGGCCTTCGCCGATATCTGGTTGCGTTCCGACAGCACCACGCGGGAATACGCGCGGGACAGTTGGACGGCGAGAACAGTGGCAACGTTGACATGGGTGAGCGCGGAAAGCACAGCGCGCGGCCGCGTCCGCCGCAAATGCGCAGCCAACGCGCCGACAGCGCGCGACACCCGGGAACACTGGAGCGTGGTCAAGTTCGCGCCGAGCGGAATTTCATTCAGATAAGCGCCCTCCGCCCGGATCAGGATCAGATCGACGTGGCGGCCCGCCGCGATCATGCCGCGCGCCAGCCGCAGGATCGCGCGTTCGGCGCCGCCGCCGCGAAGGTCGTGCAGAACGATAGCGATATCGCCCGCCGTCGCGGCGCTTTCCGGCGATGCCTCCATGGGCGCGCGCGCAAGATCGCGGATTGCGAAATCTGCGGCTTCGGCGGAAACGGATGTGGCTCGCATCAAAACCCCGTGCCGTGGCCCAGCAGCTCGCGCCGCAGCGTTTTGACGATGATGACGATGTCGAGCCTCAGGCAATTCCGCCGGCAATAAGCGAGATCGAGCCGCACCCGCATGCGCGCGCCGGCAGGATCGATCGTCGGCCCGCGATAGCCCTGCACCTGCGCCAGTCCCGTGATGCCGGGGCGCACGCGATGGCGCTTGAAATAGAACGGCACGAGATCTTCATAGAGCGCGCCGCCTGCCAGCATGCCGACCGCGTGGGGGCGCGGGCCCACCAGAGACATGTCGGCCTTGATCACATTGAGAAGTTGCGGCAACTCGTCGATGTTGGTGCGGCGGAGAAAAGCGCCCAGCGGCGTTATGCGCGGATCGTTCTCCTGGGTCTGAGCGACGCCGCTCACGTCCCCCATGTGTGTCCACATGGTGCGGAACTTGTAGATGCGAAAGGGCCGGTTGTCCCACCCATAGCGCGTCTGGGTGAAAAGAACCGGCCCTCTGCTTTCCAGCTTGATCGCGAGCGCGACAAGCAGGAGCAACGGAGACAGCAAAAGCAGCGCCAGCGCAGCCGCCATGACGTCGAACGCCAGTTTCGGCGTGAGTTGAAACCGCGAGGTCCGCGCTTTTCCGTGATAGGTGGTGTGATACCAAGGGGCTGTCAGCATTCTGCTCATTGCGCACTCCTAGCCAGCGACTTCCCCTCTACCTCCCCTCGGTTGGTCCACTTAGTTTATGTAGTAACCCGCATATGCAGCGCGCCGTCCGTAAGACCGCGCCGCGTAACCGAATGAATCCATGAGCTTCATATCGGCATAAGTGAGCGCCATGCCCGCGACGGGCACGTCGATCGTGCGGATGAGGCGCGCCGCTTCCTGCATGGCGCTGCGCGGCGTGTCATGCCAGCGCGCAAGCATCACTGCGGCATCGGCGTGACTTGCCACCACGCGCGGCTCGGCCAGCGGCAGAAGCGGGGCGGTATCGACAAGCACGATGTCGAAACGGTCGCGCAGCATCGCGAATACCCGCCCGAGATCGTGGCTGAAGAAAATGTCCTTTCCGCCCATGCCGCCATTGGCGATCGGCAGGATCATCGCGTTCGAAAGCGGGTCGCGATAAAGGCAGCTGTCGAGTGAGGCCGAGCCCTCGAGCAATTCCACGAGCCCATTGTGAACGGGAGTCCGCAGATGGGAGGACAATGCGCGCTGGCGCAGATCCGCATCCACGATAACCACGCGCGCGCCCGATTCCGCGGCCTGCCGGCCAAGCGCCAGCGTGGTCGTGGTCTTGCCCTCATGCGGCAGCGCGGACATCAGCGCCACCACTTTGGGCGGCGAGCCCGTGCGCGACAGGAACAACGAGGTGCGCAGATTGCGGATGGCCTCGGCGAAGTCCGACATGGGCCGCTTCACCACATAGGACACGGGATCGACCTTGCTGATGCGCGGAACCACCGCAATCACCGGCATGCCGACCGCATTCTCCGCCTCTTCCGGCGAGCGCACGCCGCGATCGAGGAATTCGCGCAGCAGGATCGCCGCGGCGGCCGCGAGAGCGCCAAACAACAGTGCCGCAGCCGCGGCGAGCAGCCATGACGGCCGCGACGGCTTCAGCGGGATCGTGGCCGGCGCGACAACCCGGGCGTCGGCGTCCTGGATGTCTTCCTGCGCGCTGGTCTGCTTGAGGCGCGTGAGGAAGGATTCGTAGACGCCGCGAACCGCATCGGCATCGCGCTGCAATTCCGCGAGCTTCACGCCGGCGGCGTTGTTGGCGGCGAGTGTCTTGCGATCCCGGTCGACGCTGGCGGCCAGCGAGCTGGCGCGCTGCTGCGCCGCGGAGGTCATCTCCTTCTGCTGGCTGATGATACGCGAGACTTCCGCGGCAATCGCGCCGTCGATGGCCTTGAGCTGGTTGCGCACAGTGATCAGGGCGGGGTGCTTCGGACCATATCGCTTGGAGAGGTCCGCATCCTTCTGGAGCAGGTCGGCCTGCTGCGAGCGCAATGCGCGGACGGTATCCGACATCGCGGCCTGCCCGACGGCGCCGGTGCCGCCGCTGTGATATTGCTGCAAATCCGCGGCGAGCTTGCCCTCCTCTTCCGCCTGCTGCGCCTGCGCGGCGGCGAGCTGCGTATTCAACGCGGAGATTTCCTGCTCGGTGAGCGGCGCGCCCACAGCGTTGAGCAATCCGTGCCTGGTCTTGTAGTCGGCGACCGCCTGCTCGGCCTTGTAGACCTGCTGCTTCAGATCCTGGACGTGACGCGCGATCAGCACATTCGCTTGCTGCGTCGCCTCGGTCTTCATGGTTTTCTGATTTTCAATATAGGTCTGCGCGACCGCATTGGCGATGCGCACGGCCTTCGCCGCATCCTGCGACCAGAACCCAATGGTGATCACATATGTGAGCCCCTGCCGGTCAATGGTGAGGTTCTTCTCGAACGCCTCGGTGACGCGCTCCAGCGTGCGATCGCTCGTATCCACGTCATTGGCAGGCGAGACGCCGAGCCAGACCGATATCTGCCGGATCCCCGCCTTGATGCCGCTTATCACCCAGCCGATCGGCGTCTGCTCGCGCAGATCGGCGTTGAACTCGGGGTCCTGCTCGAGATGGAGCTTCTTGATGACCGCATGCGCGAGCGCCGGCGATTGCAGGACTTGTACCTCCGAATCGACGACGAAGGTGTCGGACGGAAGATTGGAGAGAACCGCCTGCAGATCCACCACCTGCTCGTGCCGGGTATCCAGCATGATGGTCGCGGTGCTCTGGTACATCGGCGTGATGAAAAAAGTGACCGCGAGAACGCCCAGCGCCGCCAGCACGCCGGTGATCAGCGCCAGCCGCCGGTTGCGATGGATCGCCGCCAGAATGTCGATGAGGAAAATCTTGGCCGTGTCGTCGGCTTGCGCGTGATGGGGCGAGCCGACATCGACGTAATGATCCGGCATGGCCGAAGAGACGCTTGGAACCAAATTCATGACGAGTCCTTTGCCTGCGCCTAGAAGTAGCGCTCGCTGAAACGAATGGTGTCGCCGGGTTGCACGGGCAGCGTAGCGGTCAACGCGTATTCCTTCTCCGACGCCTCACGGGCATGTCGGATGAAGACGTCCGTCTTGTCGGCGCGATATGTGAAGCCCTGCGCGGTCGCCACCGCATCCATGATGGTGAGATTGGGTTCGTATGAATATTTCCCCGGCTTGTTGACTTCGCCCAGGATGTAATAGGGACGCAGATCGACGCTGGAAATCGTGACGTTCGGCTGCTGCACATAGCCTTGCGACAGAGTCTTCACGACCGAGTCGTGAAGCTGGGGAATGGTCAATCCCGCCGCCTGCACCTGGCCCGCGAGCGGCAGCGTGATCTTGCCGTCCGGTCCCACGACGTAATCGCCGCTGAGATTGGACTCGTTGAAGACGTCCACATGGATCTTGTCACCCTTGGCGAGCTGATAATTCTCCGCCGCGCTGTCAGCCGCCTTCAGTGCTTGCGGAGAACCCGAGATGGGTCCGCTGGCGCAGGCTGCGAGGGCCGACATCATCGATAGCAGAATGGCCGCCCGAACGGCCGTTTGAAATTTCACCATCAGACTCTCCGCGACTTCAAAGCAGGCCCATATGGCGGAACGGCCGCGCTACGTTGCGATCTTCTGTTATCGTGTGAGCAAACACCGCGATCGTTCCGCCATTTCTGGCAGCGTTGACTCTCCATGCTGTGCTGCACAACGAAATGCTAGCCAACCTGGTCCGCGAAGAACTGTGATAAAGATGGGACAAAGCCCGCGCATCGCGCGCGCAACGATCAACTTGCCAATCGAAGACGCACGACCACTTCGAGACCGCCGCCGGCGCGATTGCACGCGGTCAACGTGCCTCCCAATGCCTCAATGTTGCGCTTGACGATCCAAAGTCCCAAACCCTGATGATAACGCCCGCTCGCATTATGTTGCGGCACGTTACGAAAACTTGCGGAACGTTCGAATATGCGCGGCAGAAGTTCCGGCGCTACGCCCGGACCGCTATCCATGACGCTGAAACACGCTTCGTTGCGTTCACACATCAGACGCACTTCGACGGTACCGTCTTGCGGGGTGAAGCTCGCCGCGTTCTCGAGAAGATTCTCGATCACCGGTTCCAGGAGCTCGTCGCTTGCCATAGCTATGACATCATCATGAACGACGGTGACGAGGCGCTTCCCCTGCCCGGCCAATATCTGTTCGTACGCCGGCAGCGTGGTACGCAGGAGAGCCGAAAGATCGGTGGGGCTGCGCACCGGGAAGACAAGATCGGCGGCTGCGTTCTCCAGATCGCGATAGGCCGTCACCATCGCATCGAGCCGGATGATCGAGCGCTCGATCAATTGCAGGCTGCGGCTTCCCGCGGCGTCCTCAGCCGGGACGGCCTGCTTGAGCGGTTCCAGCGATTGCGAGATTACCGCGAGAGGCGCCTTGAGCGCGTGGCTGTTTTCTTCCGCAGCTTCCCGCATGCGATCCTGCGACAGGATGAGCGCGCCCACGAGCGCATCGAAATCTTCCGTGACCCGCGTCAGTTCCGGTATTGTGTTGAGTTCCCGGAACGAGACCGGCGGTCCTTCCCGCCGGCGTATGCGGTGCGCAGCGCGGCGGAAGCGCTTCACGTTCCGCCACATATGAAAGAACAGCCAGATCAGCAGCAAAGTGCTGAGGACGTAGATCGCGCCGGCGATTTGCATCACCGGCGTGTTCCAGAACGAGAGCGCCACCGGCCACGCGGTAAGATGCGCGGCATTCTCCGAGCTTATGACCACCCAGCAATTCCCGTCGACATGCACCGGCGTCATCGCCGTGAGGATTTCCTGCGTGCCCTCCGGGTTCACGAACCGCTTTCCGAGGCTGGTGGTGCCGTCGCAGGTGGGCGCCAGATTGCGGAATATGCCGGATCGGATGAGCTGATCGCGCTCGAGCTTTAGATAGCGCTGCGGAAATGCCGGCACCGAAGCGACATAGAGAAAGCCATCGCCACGCGCCCGGGCCAGGCGCACCAACACCTTGATCCGCATGTGATCTCCCGCAGCATGCGCCATCGCTTCCTGGAGCAAGCGAGGGGGTTCGCGGCTGAAGTGCTGGAACCGGGGCGTCAGCAGCGCGGCGGTGATGCGATTGGTCTGGTCGATGGCGTTGACGAGCAGCCTCTCCTGCTCGTGCTCCGCGTGGCTGAACTGCCAATACAGAATCACCGGAACGGAAAGCAGGATCAGCGCCAGCAGGAGCAGCTTGATGGAGAAGGAATGAACGAACGCCCAGAGCCTGCGACTATGGATCGCCGCCATCCCGCCACCTGTATCCAAATCCAGGATAATTATTGATGTGGGAAAATGCCGGATCAACGTTCCGGAATTTCTGCCGGATGCGCTTGATGAAGGCGCGAACATTGGTACGGAACCCGATCTCGCCGTCGCCGGCCATGAATCCTTCCCCGTGCACGATGTCGTAGATCTCGCGATAGCTCACGTCGCGGCTCAAATTCTCCACCATGTAGGCGACGATGTTGAACTCCGTCAGCGTCAAGTCCACGTTCGTCTCGTTCCAGAACGCGCGGCGCGAATCGTAACGCAGGGTGAGGGCACCGCGGGTCACTGCGGCTTGTGCGTCAATCAAGGGTTCGGATGACGGAGTGCTCTTCTCTCCTCCCAGGATCAGCTCGATACGGCGCAACAGTATGGCGAAACTGCGCGACTTCTCGATGAAGTCCACGGCGCCGCCCAGCAGGCCCGCCTCTTCGTATATCTGGTCGCTCAATACCGTGAGGAAGATGATCGGGATGTCGATCTTTTCCGACCGCAACCGCTGCATCACCTCGATCCCGGTGATGCCCGGCATCTTCCAATCGAGAAGCAACAGGTCGGCATCGCCCTTCTCCGAGAGATAGCCGACGGCTTCCTCACCGCAGGGAAACGGCTTGGCGACGTATCCGGCATTGGCGAGATTGGTGCTGACGGACTCCAGAAAGAGAGCATCGTCATCCACCACCATCACATGCCCGCGCTTTTCGGCTGTGCTAGTTGCCGGCATTGCTCCTCGCTGTCAGAAGTCTGCGGACGCAGGCGTCGGTGCTGTCCGTAGCTTCGCCGTCGTCCTTGTTGCTGCCGTATTTGAGCGCACGAAAAGATGTCGAATTCACGTTCGGATAGAAAAATATGCTGAAGGAACATCCCGACGCCGCATAGGTCCATTTGTGGGAGAGCGCATTGTTCTCCACGCGCGCAGGCGCTCCCAACCGCTTCTGAACCCCACCGGGGTCCAGCCCCAGCAGGCTCTTCGGATCGATCTCCGCAGTCTTGTCGGCATGTTCCTTGTCTTCCATGTGCAGATCGCGGTCCTCATGGACATCGCGCGCAACCGGCTTCCTGGGTCTTGGCGGAACAACAGGCCGGAGCGTCGTTTCGCGCGGCACTGCCGGCGTTCCCACTGGTGGCGGCGTCACAACCGGCGGCTTGTTGTCCATTCCGACGCAACTACTCAGCAATGCCGACGCCAAAAACGAGAGGGCGGCAAGTCTCACCAACCGGCGGGAACTGCGGTTCACACTCAAACTCGTCGCTCGCATATATGCGTCGCTCCACTCGGCACAAACGCCCTCACGGGCAATGCATTCACCGGCTGGACTGCGTCGCGATTTTATCCGCGCAATGTTACAGCGCTCACGAGTCTGTAACGCGTTGTTCGAGAAATGCCACGGGTAAAAATTTGTTCCATATCGGCGCACGCTCCGTCCAGATAAAATAGGGCGTTCGTCGGACATCAGTCAGCGCAGGAAACTCACCATGCCGCGCGCCTGTGACAAAAAAAGGGCCGGCCACTGCACAATATTCCGGCATCGGCGCGGGCGTCATCTCCGAAAAAGATCGCCCGGCACAGGCGATTCCGGTGTATAGAGCGGCACCCTCGCGGAGTCGATGCGAGGAGTGCTCAGCGACGCGGTTTTTCCAGCGCCAGCGATGTTGCAGCTGCGCCCGCGTCCTTGCGCAGATTCGCAAACAGGGTGTGCCAGCCCGGTTGGGGCGACACATAGGTATCGGCGAACCACGGCATCTCACGCTTGTCGAAGACGATCCCACGGAGGAAATCGATCATGGCCCGCGTCGCGGCTTTGCCCGATGCCGCTTCGCTGAAAAAGAGAAATAGCCCCGTCTCGAAATGATAGTCCGGCAGCACCGCAAAGAGATCGGGGTCGCAGAGATAGGTATAAGTCGGCAACAATCCGATGACCTCCCCCGTTCTGACCGCCTCGTAAACGATGTTGCCGGAATTGGTGAAAAGCTTGGGCCGCCCAAGCGCCGAGGCATTGGAATATTGCGACATCAGCCCGCCGTCGCTCGTGAAGCTCGTGGTCACGTCCGCCAGGCTGTGGTTGCTCAGATCGTCGCGCGAACGCGGCAAGCCATATCGATCGACGTAGCTGCGCGATGCGAAATAGGTGAAATGAAACGTTCCTACACGCACGGTGTACAGATCATCGTCGTGTGCGGGGGCGTAACGGACCTGAAGGTCGAACGGCGGCACCGCGATCTTGTCGGTGTCCGGCGCGGCCGCCAAACGAAGCACCACGCGCGGATGCCGCTTGCAGAACGCGCTCAGGAAATGCGGCACGAACCATGTCGTAGCAAGACCGTCGCTCATCACCAGCTTGCATTCGCCTTCGATCGCGTCGCCGGGAAGCCGCGACCGGTTGAACGCCTTGCCGATCATCATCGCCATCTCTTCGGCCATATCCGCCATATGGCGCCCTTGCGCAGTGAGAACGACGCCGGTCTTGCGGCGATCGAACAGCGGCGCGCCAAGAGAGGTTTCAAGATTCTCGATGCGGCGGCGGATGGTCGGCTTTGCGACATTCAACACCCTGGCTGCGCGTCCGAGGCTTCCTTCACGCGCGACGATCACGAAGACGCGCAGATCATCCCAGTCGGTGCCGCGCGGCACTTCAAGGGCGCCGTCCGGGTATGTTTTTGTACCACCCGGAACGTCTTTTGAATCTTCTGCTTCCATCAACCCAACCCCAGACTCGCCGCCAGACCGCATCGCAGCGGTGAAGTGGGGCAAGTATAATTAGGGGGCGCGCAATGTCGAACGCGGAAAGCATCCAATTCCACGTAAAAGGAGGTAGTGAGGAGTGGCAATCGTTCACCACGCTCGACAAGGACCTCGCGTTCGGGCCGCTTGCCGATCACTGGATGAGCGATGTGTGCGATCTCACATACTCCCGCATCTCACCCGATGCTGCCGCTCCGGATGTCCTGCGGCGGGTCCGAAATCAGAATCGCGACGCCTTTTGGGGCCTGTTCGAACGTAACGGCGAGGTGCACCGCCTGGTCGGTTACCACGCACAGTTGATGCTCAACAGGGCGGGACATGCGGCACTCACGCGCCGCACACTTGACTGCAAAAACCCCGATCCATCCCTGCTGTGCAACAGCGCAGAGTGGCCTGACGCCGTCTATCTTTGGGCCGTTGTGGCGGAACGGAGGCTCGATATCTTCCGCTCCGGCCTCGCGCAGGCCCTGAAACAATATGCCGGCCTCCCGCACTACGCCACGCTGGCGACCGAAGGCGGCCGAAAGGTGGGACGCATCGCGGGCTTGCGCCCGGTCACGCAAGCGGATGACCGCGTCGGCGGCCTTTTCATCTTCAAGGCGGGCGCGGCGCATGGACAGGCAGCAGCGGACGCCGCTCATATTCGGGTGGCCACGGTCACGACGGCCGAGCAGCTTGAACAGGTGCGCGCCGTCCGGGCCGCCGTATTCATGGGAGAGCAGAAATGTCCTTACGCG
This sequence comes from Rhizomicrobium sp., assembly GCA_051959625.1. Taxonomy (GTDB): domain Bacteria; phylum Pseudomonadota; class Alphaproteobacteria; order Micropepsales; family Micropepsaceae; genus Rhizomicrobium. The sequence continues at coordinate 13,426 of JBQCFD010000185.1, read as the reverse complement.
GAGGAATTCGACGGCAATGACTTCTGCGCCACCCATCTGCTGGGCTTCGTGGAGGGAGAACCCGCCGGGACCGCGCGCATCCGCTACTTCCGGGATTTCGCGAAGATGGAGCGCTTCTGCGTGCTGGAGCAGTTTCGCGAAACCGACCTGAAATTCAAGATGGTCGCGTTTGTGGAAGAACTCGTCCGCCGCAAGGGTTTCGAGACGCTCTACGCCCACCCGCAGCAAAGATTAAAGCGCTTTTGGAAACGGCTCGGATACCGGGAAATCGAGCGCAATATCGAAATCCGCTTCTCGGATCACGATTACTGGGAGATGCGCAAGGATTTCGCGCCGCATCCCGAGCGGATCACGCTGCGCAGCGATCCGATGACGATCATCCGTCCCGAAGGCGACTGGGATCATCCGGGCATTCTCGAGCGCTCGTCGGCCCGCCCGGTAACGCGCCCCTGCTGAGGATATCCGCACCATGAACGTTCGTGTTGTGGCGGCCCTGCTGCTGGCCGATCAGGAACTCGAAGAGCTCCAGCGCCTCTTCAAGCGCCAGGGCGACTGGCGCACCGCGCGCCGGATTTCGGATGTGAGGGAGAAGCTGTCGCGGACCATGGCCGACGAGCAGCGGGGACTGCGGGCTTTGGTTGTGGAATATCAGAACTCCTGAACGCGGAGGCTCTTAACCGCGCCGGCGGCCCTTCGGCGAATTGCCGGCTTTTCCGAGGCCGATCTTCTTGGCGAATTCCGACCGGAGCGCGGCATAGTTCGGCGCAACCATGGGGTAGTCGACCGGCAGCCCCCATTTCGCGCGATATTCTTCCGGACTCATATTGTAATGGGAGCGCAGATAGCGCTTGAGCATCTTCATCTTCCGGCCATCTTCGAGGCAGACGATGTAGGAATCGGCGATCGATTTCTTGATCGGAACGGCGGGTTTCAACAGCGCCTGCTCGCCCGGTTGAACGCCGTCCAGCGCCGCAAGCGTGGCGTGGATACCCCGGATCATCGCCGGCAAATCCCCGGCCGGAAGCGAATTGTTGCCGACATAGGCCGCAACGATGTCGCCCGTATATTTAAGAATGGCGTCCCTGACTGCATGGACGGGAATGGCGCTCATGATCGGCCCTTGGGATAAAATTTGACTGATCATCGCCAAGGCGCCCAAACCACGCCAGAGACAAATCCTGTCCGCAAACAGGGGCCGCTGGTAACAAATTTATTAGCAGCGATTCGTCCCCGCTCTCCCGATTCGAGGGCGAAGGCACATGCGGCGGGCACATTTCCGTACCGTCGGCGGGCTATTTCGCCGGTGCGAAATGAAGATCCTGATAGTCGAAGCTGAAATCGGCCAGAGGGGACACCGGCTTCATCTCGATCTTCTGGATCTTGCCGCTCGCCACGTCGAACTTCACATAGGCCGGCTCGACCATGTGGTCGTCCCACACGACCTTGAAGGTGTCGTCCGCGACATGGACGAGCGGACCTTCCATGCGCGGCGTCTGGTCGAATTTCATCCAGAGTTTGCCGCCGTCACGGGTGGAGACGGTCGTCGTGCCGCACCACGGGTCGCGGTAGACCCCGGCATAAGACGCCATGGGCAAGGATGACTTGTCGTTGGGCTTCATCTGCTCCGGTTGCGCCTTCAGCGCCTTCTGGCCGGACGCCATCATGCTGTCGACGAGCTGCTTGAGCTTCTCGTTCCAATGCTGATCGGGAATGCCGAGGTAATAGTCCATCAGATAGAACGCCACCGCGCGGCGCGCGGCGCCGTCCTCGGAGTTGATGTTCACCGAAATGCCCACGCCCTTTTCGGGGATCAGGTATTGCGCCGCGACAGCTCCCAGCACCGCGCCAGTATGCTCGATGATCGTGTGCCCATGGTAGTTCTCCACGAACCAGCCCAAACCGTAGTCCTGGAATTTCGGCGACAGCGCCGCGAGAACCGCCGACGTCGCCTTGCCGAAGGAGTCGGGCGACACCACGATATAGGGCGTCCACATCACGTCGGATTGCGCGGCGCTGAAGATCTGGTTGCCGTTCGCCGCCTTGCCGTGGGCAAGCTGGACCTGCATCCATTTCGCCATGTCCGCGGCGCTGGCATTGATGGCGCCGGCCGGCGCGGATGCGCCGCCCTCAAGTCCGTGGAGCAGAATGGTCTGCGGTCCCAGTCCCTGGATCGGCCCGCTGATGCGCGAATGGAGCGCAACGCCGTTCTTCGCATCGAGTCGATAGGCCGTCATCGCATCGGTCATGCCCGCCGGCTTGAAGATGTGGTTCTCGACGAAATGCTCCCACGTCTCGCCGGAAACCGCTTCGACCAGCGCGCCGGCGACGATGTAGAGAATGTTGTCGTAGGCGAACTTCTCCCGGAAGCCGCTCACCGGTTTCAGAAAACGCAGCGCATGGACGATGTCGGCGCGCGAGCGGGTCGTTGCGGGAACGATCATCAGGTCGCCCTCGCCCAGACCCAGCCCGCTGCGATGGGTCAATAGGTCGATCACGGTCATGTGCTGCGTGGCGTAGGGGTCGTACATCTGGAAGCCGGGCAGCTTGTCCACCACCCGGTCGGTCCATTTCAGCTTGCCTTCGTCGACCAGGATGGCGAGCGCGGCGGACGTGAATGCCTTCGTTTCCGAACCGATGGGAAACGCGGTGTGCTCATCCACCGGTGCCTTCGTGGCGATGGACCGGATGCCATAGCCCTTGGTGAAGACGACCTTGCCGTTTTCGACGATCGCGACGCTCATGCCCGGCGGGCCGAACGTCTTCATCGACTTCGCGACGAAGGCGTCGAGATCGGCAGGTGGCGCGGCCTGCGCCGCCCCACCCGCAACCAGCATCAATGCGCCGATCGCCACGCCAGTGAGAAATGAACGCATTGCCGTCCCTCAGATATTGAAGTGGAAATTCGCGAAGCCGTAATCCCAGATCGCCCACAGACCGTAGAGGCCCGCAAGCGCCAGCACGAGATCGCCGGCACGAACGAGCCAGCCGCCCGGTCCGGCCATTGCGCGCGTCACGCCGTTTGCGACCATCACGAGTCCTCCGATGAACGCGATCACGCCCAGAACATAAAGCGCGGCCAACCAGGGGCTGAGCGCGCCGCCCAGGAGCAGCGTCTCATCGACCTGGATCGCCGTGAGCAGCGCCACCCATCCCGCCACGACGGCGATATAGAGAACGGCGCCCAGCCGCGATCCCAGCCGGAGCTGCCGCTGGCGGTCCGTCATCTCCAATGGACGGCCGAAGCGGCGGCGCGTGACCCAGCCGCCGAACCAGATCGCGATGGTCAGCGCGCAAATGAGAATCGTGCCGAGCCCGAACAGCTTGAGATTGTTCAACTGCTCAAGTCCGTGCGTCCTCTGCAGCAACTCCACCGGAATGAAGTCATCCGAAGTGAAGTAGTCGATATTGCCATCCGGATCGGCGACAAACTTCAGGTGCGCTTGGCCGCCCACCTCGCGATAGGTGAGCGGGCCGACATTGCGCCATTTCTTCGGGGCGCCGCTGAAGTCCTTCAGCATCTCGACGGTGATGGTCTTGTCGGGCTGCGCCGCGACCTCGGTCTGGCCAAGCTGGAACAGCAGGCGCAGCGCCGTGTCCTTGCGGCGGCTGGCGACATAATAGCCGACCACGCGCGCGTTGTCCTTGCCCGGATCGGCGGTGGTTTTCTCCGCCGGCGGCGTGTACGGGAAATACCGGTCGAGGAACGCGCGGAAGATCGCCACGCGCACATTCTCCGCCGCGCCGTCCTTGCCGACGCTGTTCATCGACATGAAGAAGCCGACATTGGCGTCCGTGATGAGATGCAGGTCACTGTGGAAGACTTCCGTGTCGCCGCCATGGCCGATGATCTGATGGCCGTTGCGGTTCTCCTGATAAAAGCCGAGATCGAAGCCGTTCAGGCCCGGCGCCAGCACATAATTGAGCGAGTGCATCTCCTTGACCGTCTCCGGCTTGAGGATGCGCGCGCCGTCATATTGGCCGCCGTTCAGGTGCGCCATCATGAAGCGCGCCATGTCCGTCGCCGTCGATGACAGCGAACCCGCCGGCGCGGCCTCCACCACTTCGAACGGCACCGGCTTCGGGTCCGAGGCCTGCTTGTAGCCTTTGGCCATGTTCTTCATCAAAGCCGGCGGCGGAAGCTGCGTGAACGTGGAGTTCGTCATGCCGAGCGGCTTGAAGATGTGGTTCGCGACATATTGATCGAACGGCTCGCCGGAGACGCGTTGCACGATATATCCCGCCACCGTGGTCGCGTAGTTCGAATAAGCCACCACCTTTCCAGGCGGGAATATCCGCTCGGGCATGTGCTTGATGAGATATTCGCGCAGCGGATATTGCTGGCTCGGCTTGTCGAGGAAGAGTTCGCTGACCGATTCCTCGAAGCCCGCGGTGTGCGTCATGATGTTGCGCAGCGTGATCGGCTTGCCGAACTTGTCCGGAATCTTGAAGTCGAGATACGTGTTCACATCTGTATCGAGATTGAGCTTGCCCTGCTCCACCAGCTGCATCACCGAGGTCCATGTGAAGAGCTTGGAGACGGAGCCCGGGCGGAACAGGGTCTGGTCGGCGATCACCGGCTTCTTCGTCTTGAGGTCGGCATAGCCATAGCCCTGCGCGAAGATGATCTTGCCGTCCTTCACGATCGCAAAAGTCGCGCCCGCGATGTCCGCGGCATGCAACGCGTAAGGCACCATGCCGTCGAAGAAGGTGTGCAAGTCCTGTTCGGTCATTTCGTGCGCCTGCGCGGGCCCGGTGGGCGGCGCAACGCTTTGAATGGCCGGCGACGGCGCGGTCGTTGCGGGCGGCAATGGCGCGGGACCGGTCGAAGGCGGCGCGGCCACGGCCGCGGTCATGACGGTAGCGGCGAGCACGGCGCCGATCGAGAAAACCCTCTTCAACATCTTTCGACCCTTCCCTCTTATGACGCCGCGCGCAGCGTTTCGCGCGGCAGTCCCCAACCCTGTTTCGGACAAACCACGTTGCCGTCGCGATAGGCGACGGCAGGCACGCGATCGTTCGCCAGGAACATCGCGCCGTCCGTGTCCCCGAAATCGCAAAGCTGTCCCACAAGACACCCCGGGATCATGGCCAGCGACGTTCCCTCCATGCACCCCACCATCGGGCGCATTCCCTGTTCGCGGATCGCGCGTGCCATCATCAGCGCCTCGGTCGGTCCGCCGCATTTGTCCAGCTTGATGTTTACCACGTCGAACCGGCCCTTCGCCTTGGGGACGTCGGAAAGGCCCTGCACGCTTTCGTCCGCCGCGAGCGGAATGGGCGAATGCAATCCTTCAAGCTCCGCTTCGGCGCCCACGGCAACGGGTTGTTCGATCAGGCTCACATTGGCGGCTTGCAGTGCGGGCATCAGCCCTTCGAGCGTCCTGCGCGTGAAGCCCTGGTTGGCGTCCACGCCGATCCACGCATCCGGCCTCGCCTCGCGAACGGCTTTGAGGCGCGGCGCGTCGTCTTCGCCCGTGAGTTTGAGCTTGAGACGCGGCGCGGGCGCGTAACCGCGCGCGACGGCTGCCATCTTTTCCGGCGTGTCCGCGCCGATGGTGTAGGTCGAAGCCAGAGCGCGCGGCGGCTGCAGATTTGCGCGCTCCCATGCCGGCACGCCGGTCAGCTTCGCTTCCAGATCCCACAGGGCGCAATCGACGGCATTGCGGGCGCCGCCCGCCGGCAGCAATTCGCGCAAGCCTTCGCGCGTGATCCCGGCTTCGACATGTGAGCGAACCGCCTGGATCTGCGCCGCCATCGATTGCGGCGTTTCCTCGCGGTAATAGACGCCGGCGGCCTCTCCCATGCCGACCGCACCATCGTGCTTCAGTGTGACGACGACGATCTCGGCCTTGGTGAATGTGTAACCAGAAATTCGAAACGGCTCTTTGAAGGGCCAACTTTCCGTTCGGACATCCAGCACAGGCACTATCGGACCTCGCGAAAAGAAACGGCGCGCCCTCAAGGGGACGAGCGCGCCGCCAGGAAAGCTAGTACTTCCAGCGCAAGACAGCGCCGATCAGGCGGGGTTGCCCCAACGCGGCGGTTCCGGCCGTTGTGCCCAGAGCGCCCCCCGTCGCCGGATCGATGACAAGCGGGGCGCCCGGCGCGCCGGAGATGCCGGTCGCTGAGAACCCGGTGAAGATTTTCGCGTCCGTCACGTTCTTCGCGAAGATTTCCAGATTCCAGTTGTCCCAGTTCACACCGGCGCGCAGATCGAGTGTGTTGTAAGACGGCAGCACGGTCTGGGCGGCCAATGGGATGCCCATCAGGGCAAAGGCGTTGATGGTGCTCTGCCCCTCGAAGTCCGAGAAGCGTCTGTCGACATAGCGCCAGGTGGCCCCGACATAGGGCGTGAACCCACCGATTGGCAGGAATTGATAGTCGCCGCTGAGCGCGAGACTCCATTTCGGTACCCAGGCCAACGGATCGCCGGAATGACCGTCGCTGAGATCAAGATCCGGCGTGTCCGACGTCAGATGGGCGTCCACATAAGCGCCGTTCAGATTGATCGTTAGCCGGTCGACCGGATTCCACGTGATGTTGCCCTCAAAGCCCTGGCTGCGTGCGCTGCCGCCATTGACCGTGACGCCCGTGTTCGCCACCGAGGCGATCAGCTGGATGTTGTCCCAGTTGATGAGGAAGGCGTCGGCATCGAATGTCAGGTTCGCGCTCGGGATCTCGCCCTTCGCGCCGATCTCGTAGTTGATGAGCGAATCCGCCCCGAAGATCAGCGGCGGACAGCTTACGCCCGGTCCGGGAACGCAGGGCGCGCCTGCCGGCGTCGTGTTCGGACCACCCGGGCGGAAGCCCTTCGCGATGCGCCCATAGATCGTGGTGTCGTCATCGACATGATAGCTGGCCGTCGTGGACCAGGTGAACACGTCGCCACTCGATGCTCCGCGCTGATCGGGACCGAGTAGCGCAGGCAGGCCGTTCGTCTGGAACGCGTGCTGCCCGTTCTGCGAATAGCGGCCGCCGGCGCTGATGTCGAATTGCGGCGAGAAGTGATAGGTCGCGTTCGCGAACACCGCTTTCTCGTTATAGTTGGAATCAACCTGCAGCCACGTCTGCCCAAGACCGGGAATGTCGATGAGATAAGGGCCGTGGAAGGATGTGACGATGTCCTGACGCAGCGATGAGGTTTCGTTGGTGTAATAGCCGCCAATGAGCCAATCGAGCGGCCCCTGCCCGGGATCGGACGCCAGGCGAAGCTCCTGCGTGAATTTTCCCTGATGCACGAACCCCTGGACGAACGAGAAGCCGACGGACGGTAACGCGGTGCCGTCCTGCAGCACGTAGTCGTGAACCAGGTCGTAGCTGGTGGCCGAGGTGAGTGTCGCCCAGTTCAGATCCCAGTTCACCGTCGCGTTGTAGACCTGATAACGGATGCCGCTCTGTTCGCTCTCCGCGCGCTTCTGGATGTAGTTGCCGAATAGCGGCGTGAATCCGCTGCCGACTGCCGTGACATCTTCTGCGTCCGTGGAGCCGTCTTTCAGAACGCCTTGCATCATCGTGACGCGAACGGAGAACTTGTCGGATGCCTGCCAGAGCGCGGACACTCTGCCGCCTTCGCTTTTCAGATGGTCGATATTTCGCTGGCCGGTGAATGTGTTGTCGATATAGCCGGGCGTGCGCTGATAGAAGAAGACGCCGCGCACCGCAAAACTGTCGCCGATCGGCAGATTCACCATGCCACGCGCGGAAGCGCCTGACCCGCCATGCGCGACATCGGTCGCGCCGACTTCAACGGAGGCGTCGAAGCCGCTCGGATCCGGACGGTTCGTGACATATTTGATAAGGCCGCCTTCGGCGCTCGCGCCGTAGAGCGTGCCCTGCGGGCCGCGCAGCACTTCCACTTGCGCGAGATCGTACGTGTCGGCATTGGGTCCGGTAATCGCACCGTTGGCGAGCGAGTTGCTCGAGCCGATCGGCGTCTCGTCGATATAGGTTCCGACCGTCGATCCGTCGCCACCCGAATAGATGCCGCGCAGAACCAGATCCGGATGGGTCGGGTTGGCGTCGGTCAGCGCAAATCCGGGCACCGTCGCCACAAGATCCTGAACGCCGCGCGCGTTGAGATGATCGAGCTGGTCTTGCCCCACCACCGTCACCGACATCGGAACATTCTTCAGCGCCTCGGGCCGCTTGGATGCGGTGACCACGACCTCTTCAATGGAGTCACTTGTGGCAAAAGCCGGCGCGCCCAGCGCGACCAAACAAATCGATCCCAGCAGCAGCGTTGAAAAACGGCGCATCATTTGTTCCCCCAAATTTGCGCAACGGGACAAACTTCGCCTATATTTTCTAATAATGCAACAATTTTCACATATGCTAAATTCGACACAGGACTCGAACGAAAATAAGCTTCGCGCACGGAGACTCAGCGCATGGCAGAACACCGGTTAAAGCGCGTAGATCGCGACGTCGCAGGCCGCACCTCCGCCCGGCCGGGCGCGGCGCTCAAGGCGCTGCGCATGCAGAAGGGCTGGACGCTGGCTGAGGTCAGCAAGCGAACGGAGCTTCCCGTCTCCACGCTTTCCAAAATCGAAAATGACCGGATGTCCCTGAGTTACGACAAGCTGGCGCGCATCAGCGCCGGGCTGGGTGTGGACATCTCGCAGCTTTTCACGCCCCAAGTCGCCGGGCCGCCGGGCGCGGTGAGCGGGCGGCGCAGCGTGACGCTCTCCGGCCAGGGCCAGATCATCGAGACGGAGAATTACGGCCACCTCTACCCGGCGGCGGATTTCCTCAACAAGCGATTCGTGCCCGTCATCGCGGAACTGCACACGCGCACGCTGGAGGATTTCGGCGAGATGATCCGCCATCCCGGCGAGGAATATGCCTACATCCTCGAAGGGACGGTCGAGTTCCACTCCGAGCTTTATGCACCGCTCACTTTGCGCAAAGGCGACTCGCTTTATTTCGACAGCGGCATGGGCCACGCCTATCTCAAGGCGGAAGCCGGACCGTGCCGGGTGCTTTCCATCTGCTCCGGGCCGGAATCCAACATCATGGAAGCGGTGCGGCGCGACGGCGAGAAGAAGCGCAGGCGCAAATAGCTAGCCCAACCCGAGCGGATCGCGCACGCGCGGGAAAAACGCCCGGTCGCGTTTATTTTTGTATTCGATCTCGGCGAAGTTCATCTGGATCGCGCCCGGCGTGGCGACGGATACGATCCGGTCCGCCACCGGACCGAACATCGCCTGGAAGTGCCAACTCGATTTCACCGCGATCAACCGCTTGTCCTCGAGATCTATGCCCAGGCCGGTGAACGCGTCCGGCGCAAAGGTCTGAGTCCGGGTGGACATCAGGACGACATCGATTCCACCGGTTTCGATCCACACCGCGTCGCCCATCGCGCAGCGCGCGGGGCCCAGCCCCTGCTGGTCGTGATTGGCGCGAAACCCCTTCACGGTCGCGACAATATCGAGCGGATCGCCGGATGCCGGACCGCATTTCCCGCCGATGCGAAGCGGCAAAGTCGCGCCGACGCCTGCTTCCATGCAGGTACGCACGCTGATGGGATCCCAGATGCATCCGAACACCGCATCGGCGACTTGGGCTTTCAGCATGGCGTGCAACAAAGCGACATTGTCGCCCGGCGCGCCGCCGCCTGCGTTGTCGGCGGTATCTGCAAGCACGGCGCATCCGTTCGTCTCGCGCGCAATGCCCAGCGCCTCTTCGATCGAGGGATAGCGCGGCAACAGCGCCTCGCGCGCGGCGTATATCTCGCGGCCGAACTGGGTGGCGACGTCACGGGCAAGCCCTTCATCTCCATTGGCGATCGCGAGCACCTTGGATCCTGTTTCCGGCGTGTCGCCCCACGGAAAACCGTGCCCGAAACTGACGGACAGCACGTTCGGACGCTTTTCCGCCGCCTGCATGCGGTCGACGATGCCGCGCATGGGCTCGTTGGTGGTGGGATAGAACCCGACCATCCGGCAATCGAAGAGATGGGATACGGGTTTGAGCCGGCCTTCCGCGGCCCCGGCGCAGATGTCGAACAATTCCCTGCCCCGCTCCAGATAATCAGTATGCGGATATTCCTTCATCAGCACAATGGCCGTCGCGCTCTCCACCATCAGCGGCGTCAGATGGCAATGCGGATCGAGCTCGGCGCCGATGGCCGTTCCGGGGCCGGTGATCGCGCGCACGCGCGAAAGGATGTCGCCTTCGCAATCGTCGCAACCTTGCGACACCATCGCGCCATGCAGGAAAAGCAGAACCACATCGAACGGCCCGCGCCCCCTCAGGTCGTTCAGGATCTCGTCCCGAAAGTTCTCGTACACGCTCTGAACCGCGCGCCCGGAAGGTTGGGCCGAAGCGAAGAGGCTCTCGACGAATTCGAAGCCGTGTTCCCGGCAGAGATCGCGCCAACCCGACGCGAGCACGCCCATCTCCGTATCCTTGCCGCGCGTGGTCGCATCGCCGTGGTAGGGGCCCTCCTCCGAAAAGCCGCGAAGCCCCGTCGGCCAGGGCGCGAAGGTATTGGTTTCGGTAATCAGGCCGGCGGCGAATATGCGCATCTTCGCTCGTTTTTCTGATTGAGAAAAATATTTCTGTAAAGTAAAACAGTCTCTGTTTCAATCGTTTCGCCACGGAGAACGACTTGCCGATGCCGCCCGACACAGACAGCGTCGTGCGATATCCGTCTCCCGGGCGGGGCTGGTGGGCCGTGGCGCTGTTCGGCCTGGCCGCGATCCTCTCCTATACCGACCGCCAGATCCTCGCGCTGCTGGTCGATCCGGTCCGGGCCGATCTGCATATCAGCGACGTCCAGATCAGCATCCTGCAGGGCGCGGCCTTTGCCGTGCTCTATTCCTTCATCGGCCTGCCGCTTGGGCGCATCGCCGACCTGGTTTCCCGTCGCGCATTGCTGCTCTTTGCCGTCATCGCATGGAGCATCGGAACCATCCTTTGCGGGCTGTCCCATTCCTTCGCCGCACTGTTTGCAGCCCGGCTGCTGGTGGGCGTCGGCGAAGCCGCGCTCGCGCCCGCCGCCATGTCGCTCATCGGCGATTATTTCAATCCGCAATCCCGCGCGCTGCCGACCGGAATGTTCCTGACGGGCATGGTGATCGGCGGAGGCAGCGCGATCGCCATTGGCGGTTTCCTCCTCGACGCCGCGCAGCATTCGCTGTTCGCGGCGATCCCGCTGATCGGCGCGCTCGCACCCTGGCGCACGGTTCTGGCCATCCTTGGCGCGGCGGGCCTGGTGCTCGCCTTGCTGCTGCTCACGATCGACGAACCGAACAAGCGCAGCGCCACGCTCGCAGAGATGCGCGGCAGGCTGCTTTCATTGGGCGACATTCTTGGCGCGATGCGCAGCCAGGCCGGAGTCCTGCTTCCGCTTTATAGCGCCATGGCCATCGGCTCCATCGTCGACTACGCGATCATGACCTGGACGCCCACGCTGCTGTCGCGCCGCTTTTCATTGTCTCCCGGCGAGATCGGCGCAAGCCTGGGCACTGTCGCCGTCGCGGCCGGACTGCTGGGAACGCCGGTGGGCGGTGTCATCGCGGATTGGACGGCGCGCCGGTTCGGCCCGCTGAGCCGCATCCGCTTGTGCTATTTCATCCTTGTCGCGGGATTTCTCGGCGTGCCTGTCGGCATACTCTCGACGCCTGCGGCGACGCTGGCCAGCGCCTTCGTCTGGACACTCGTTTCGTCCATGGCCGGCACGATCGGAATCGCCACGACGCTGGATCTGCTACCGCATGAAAGCCGCGGACTTGGCACGGCGACCATCGCTTTCTGCAACACCATCGTCGGACTGGGTCTCGGTCCGACATTGGTGGCGGTAGCCAGCGACTATATCTACAAGTCGCCATCCGCAGTGGGTCTTGCGATGACCACGGTCGTCGCGCCGTCGGTTCTCGCCTGTTTCCTGTTGTTCTACCTGGCATCGCGTTCCGTGCGGGGCATTCGCGTGGCGGCTGCATGAGCGGGATATTCGCCATGGTGATCGCCGCCGTACGCAAAGCCTCACTTGCGGCGCTCCCATATTTTCGCTATTTAGCAAAATACCGAAATAATATGCTGGTTCGCGCGGCATGACGAATGAATTCGACATCGTTGTGGTGGGCGCGGGCATCGCGGGCGCGTCTGTCGCATCAGAGCTGGCGCGGACGCACCGCGTCGCCATCCTCGAGCGCGAGGAATTCCCCGGCTACCACTCCACAGGCCGCTCCGCGGCGTTGTTCTCAGAGATCTACGGCAACGGCGTGGTGCGCGCATTGTCACGCGCCAGCCGCGATTTTTTCTACGCGCCGCCGGCCGGATTTTCGCCGGACCCGCTGGTGAAGCCGCGCGGGTCGCTCTACATCGCGCGCGACGAACAGGTGCGGCGTCTGGAGAATTTCGCGGCGAACGGCGACCTCGCCGGCTCGATCCGCAGGGTTTCACCCGAAGAAGCTCTGAAGGCCTGCCCGATCCTCAAGGCCGGCCAGGTAAGCGCGGCTCTTATGGAAGACGACGCCGCGGATGTCGACGTCGCCGCACTGCATCAGGGATATCTGCGAAGCTTCCGCGCCACGGGCGGCACGCTGCTTACTGGCGCGGATGTCCAACAACTGGCGCGCCGCAATGGCCGATGGCTTGTCAGCACGCCGGCCGGCAATTACGAGTCGCCGATTCTCGTCAATGCTGCGGGCGCATGGGCCGACATCATCGCAACGAAAGCCGGCGCCGGGCCGCTTCGCATCCAGCCCTGCCGTCGCACGGCCGTTCTCGTGGAACTTCCGGAAGGGATGTCGCCCAACAATTGGCCAATGGTCATCGACATCGACGAGTCCTTCTATATGAAGCCCGACGCGGGGCTGCTCCTCATTTCGCCCGCCGACGAAACGCCCGCCGCGCCGTGCGATATCCAGCCCGAGGAATATGACGTTGCGGTCGCCGTCGATCGCGTGGAACAGGCGACCACGCTCAAGATCACGCGCATCCGCAAGCGATGGGCGGGGTTGCGTTCCTTCGCGCCGGACCGTTCGCCGGTGATCGGCTTCGATCCGGCCATGGAAGGATTTTTCTGGCTCGCCGGTCAGGGCGGCTATGGAATTCAAACGGCACCCGCCGCGTCGCAATTCGCCGCCGCGCTGCTGCGAGGCCAACAACCCAAGGCTCCCGGCGCGTTCGCCGCGCAGTTGTCGCCGGCCCGCTTCGGCGCAAGGTCGCCTGTGCGGAGCGGTGCATGACCGCGGAGCTGGACCGGCTGTCGGAAAAGACCTGGTTCGGCCATCCCCGTGGATTGACGATCCTCTTCCTCACCGAGATGTGGGATCAGTTCTCCTTCTTCGGCATGCGCGCGCTGCTCGTCTATTACATGACGAAAGAGCTCCTGATCTCGCAGGCCCATTCGTCCTACATCTACGGGCTCTATTCGTCCTTCGTCTACTTCACGCCATTGATCGGCGGCGTTATCTCCGAC
>JBQCFD010000184.1:0-34247 GCA_051959625.1 Rhizomicrobium sp. | reverse complement strand
GCACATCGCGCCACGCCTTGAACGCTTCCACGCTGGCCGCGATCTTCTTCTCGACCGAGGCGGCATTGTCATAGGCCACACGCGCCAATTCCACGCCGTCGATGGGCGAGCGCGCAACTACGTCGCCGGAAGACGTGATGCCGAAATGGACGAGAACGTCGTTCATGGTGCTGACCCTTTTCCTTCCCCCCGTTTGCGGGGGAAAATCACACGTAATACTTGCCGAAGCGGTTGGCGAGGAAGTCGGACAGTTTCGCCTGCTCCTGCTTCACGAAGCCCTTCTTCGGCAGCTTGCCTTCCACCAGCAGGTCCACCATGGCGCAGATGCCAGTGGCGGTGGTGATCTGGATGGCGCTCATCAGCCGGCCATTGATCGTCTGGGAATAGATCTTCTTGGCGTAGCTTTCCTGCGTCAGGCGGCCGTCGATCCAGCCGTTCACGGTCACGAACACCAGCACCACATCCTGATAGGTGATCGGGATGGCAGTCTCCAGCACGTCCTTGAAGATGTCGCGGCGCGTGCCGAGATGCAGGTCGCGCACCAGAAGCTTGATGATGTCGCGGTGGCCCGGATAGCGCGCCGTCTTGTAGTTCAGGTTCTCGACCTTGCCTTCGAGCGTCTCACAGAGGGTTCCAAGGCCGCCGGAGGTATTGAACGCTTCGTACTCGACGCCGTCGAGCGTGAACTGCTCGAGCTCTTCCAACGCCGGCACTTCGGTGCGCACGCCGTCGCGCACCGCTTCGCACGGGTTGCAATACTCGTTGATGAGGCCGTCGGTGGACCAGGTGAGATTGTATTTCAGCGCGTTGTGGGGAAACACCGGCAGCGCGCCTACGCGCATCTGCACGTCGCGCAGCTTCTCGAACTTCTGCGCCAGATCATAGGCGACGATGGAGATGAAGCCCGGCGCCAGGCCGCATTGCGGAACGAAAGCGGTATCCGCGGCTTCTGCGAGTTTCTTGATGGTGCGGGTGGATTCCACATCCTCGGTAAGATCGAGGTAATGCGCGCCGGCGCGTTTGGCGCCTTCCGCGATGATCGGGGTGAGATGATACGGCGTGGCCATCAGAACGATGTCCTGGCCTTCGACCTCTTTTGCGAAGTCCTTGGGATTCTCGATCGTGACCCTGCGCAGCGCGACATTGTCCTTGCGCGGCATGCGCTCGAGGCTGGCCGCGTCGCGGTCGGCGACGGTGACTTGGTAGTCCTTGGTACCGCTCAAAAACTCCGTGATGGCGATGCCGATCTTGCCGCCGCCCACGAGCATCACTTTCTTCATCGCCAAATCTCCGTTGCGAAACAGTCACTTACATAAACTGGCCCGGCGACGGAAAAGAGACGGCGAAGCGCCGGAAAACCGGCTATGGTCCGGCGAATCGCAGGGGTTTCCGGCGAAATGCCGATCCGGGACAACGACAACCGCTTGATCGCCTTGTTGAAGGCAAACGCGCGCGAGCCCGCAGCATCCCTCGCGCGCAAGCTGGGCGTCGCCCGTTCGACGGTGCAGGAGCGCATCGCGCGGCTGGAACGCGCGCGTATCATCAAGGGCTATACGGTGCGTCTGGCCGAAGAGGCGGAGGCAAACGGGCTGCGCGCGGTGGTGATGATCACCGCCGATCCCAAGCAGGCCGATCGCGTGAACGCGGAACTCAAGAAAATGCCGGAAGTGCGCTCGCTTTCCGCCGTTTCGGGCGCCTACGACATGATGGCCATGGTGGAAGCCGACACGCCCGCCAGGATGGATGCGGCGCTGGACCGGATCGGCAAGGCGCACGGCGTGGCACGCACCGTGTCCTCCATCGTGCTTTCGGAGAAGTTCTCGCGCTGAGGCCGCGCGCCGTTCGTGGTATCCTCTGCTTCGCGGAGGGACGGATGTCGAGTGCGGCAGCCGAAATCGGGATCAGGCGACGCGATCGCATGATGCGCGTGATCCGCCGCGCCCGGCGGCCGGATCGCGATGCGATGGAAGCGTTGCGCGAGCGCGTGCCCTACTGGTTCGTGTGCCTGACGCTGTTCGGCTTCGCCATGGTCCAGATCATGCTGAATCCTTTCGGCTTCAGCGACCTCACGCAGCGCTACGCGCAGGATATCTCCAATCTCCTCATCACCGGCCCTTACTTCTATGGCGATGCCGGACAGAAGGCGATCTCCGCCGCCATCGTGGACGAGGACACGCTGCAGACATTGCAGATGCCCTGGCCGTGGAGCTATGGCGCGCATGCGCGCGTGCTGGATGCCTTGCTGGCCTATAAACCAAAGGCCGTGGTCGTGGACTTTCTGTTCGTGGACGCGCGCAACGACCCTACGCTGCCACAGCTTGCCGACGAGATCAGGCGCTACAAGAAGGCCGGCGTTCCGATATTCTTCGAAGGCGGAACGCATCTTCCATATGGCGAACATCCGCTCCGTCCCGAGCTTGTCCAAACCGGCGTGCCGGTGCTCGATCCCACCATTCCCGTCTATGACGGCATCGCGCGGCAATACAACGTGAATGGCAGGTGCTTCGGCGCCGCGAAGGCCAAATGCTATTCGCTCGCGCTGGAGGTCTTCCGCAAGACCTATCCGCAGTACAGACTCGAGCCGCTGAACGGCATGATGGAACTGGTGTGGGGCACGCGCACCGATCCGCACAACGCCAAATGGATAAGCGTGACCGGCGAGGATGGCGCCAAGCGATCCTGCAACGCCGATATCGGACCATTGCGGCGCTTCTATCTCGCGTTTTTCGATCCGGGCCAGGTGCAGAATCCGTGCCCCTACAATGCGCAGCTTCCCGTCGTCGCGCTGATGGAAGGCAGCGACGATCCGGACATTCCGAATTTGATTCAAAATCGCGTCGTCTATTATGGCGGCTCGCTGGAGGGGGCTCAGGACAAGACCTACACGCCGGTGAACGGTCTTCTGCCCAGCGTCTATGTCCACGCCATGGCGCTGGACAATCTCATCACTTTCAAGGGGCGACCGGAGCAAAACGTCATCACAGCATTCGGCTATACGATTCCCAGCAATCCCGCGCAGATGATGGCGATCATCCCGGTCATCCTGATTCTGGCCGCGATGCACATGCGCCGAATGCGCCGAAAGCGCGCTTCCGCCGGTCAAGAGCACAGCGTCACTTTCGAATACGTGCTCGATAAGACAATGGAAACCGCGTGGCACTATTTTGCCTTCGCGCTGGCGCTGGGCATCGGCCTTCTGCTGGCGATGGCCGTCGGCCTTTCGACGGCGAACTGGGTGGAGGTCGTATTCGTCTCGGTAGAACTTGCGGCCATGCTGCTGGTGGGCGTGCCGGATTCCCTGTGGGGCTATCTGCATCACGTCGCCGGCGGATCGCCAGAGACAACTTTGCAAGAGGTCCGCACATGAAACACACCATGATCGCTCTGGCGCTTCTGGCATGGAGCATCGCACCGGCTTCGGCTTCCGATAACGCCTGCGCATCCGCGGCTGGCGATGTCGCCATGAGCGCGCGCACGCCGCAGGTCGATCTCTTCAGCGACGCGCAGGGGATGCAGAAGGCGATGACGATGGATGCGGACAAGTTCCCAGCCTGCTCGCCGATCACCGGCCGCGCGCCGAACATGATGCTGCAGGTGCAGGTGAACGGCACGAAATACTGGGTGCCGCCGCACATGGTGAAATACCGCTTCGCCGGCAAGCTTCCCGCCATCTGCCGCAACCTCGCGCTGGGCTCCAACCAGGAGAAAGCAGGTGCCACGCGCGGGCTGGGCGAAGGATGCCCGAAGGGAACGAACTGATGCGCGCGATCATCCTCGGTGCCGCGCTGGCGGCGGCGCTGCCCTCGCTTGCACAGGCAAGCCAGGGCGACGGCTATCCGAGCCGCGGCAAAGCCATCGAACAGCTTCAGCCCGCATCGGACTACAGCGACAAGCTGAAAGGCCGCCCGCTGGCGCTCGGCATCATGCGCACCCGCGGACAGGGATTCGTGCCCTCTTCCGCGCTCCACGATTATGTGCAGGGCGTGATGATGCGCCTTCTGAAGGGCGTGAACCTTCCGCCGAGCGTCCATCCGGAAGTCCGCATTCTGGCGGCGCCGCAATTCGCCGGCGAATGCACGCCGGATGGAACGCTGATCCTCACTGTGGGCCTGCTGGAACAGCTCGAGACGGAAGACGAACTCGCCTTCGTCATCGGGCACGAGCTCGCGCATGCGATTTACCGCCACGAGGCGCCTGACTGGTTCAAGAAGTCGCAATATTACGCGGTGGTCAACGGCACGGCCGTCGACACCGTCGCGCAATCCGCGGCGTTCGCGCTCGGCAGCGCGGCGGGCACCAACATCGGCCGCGCTCTCGATGTCGCCCAACATCTCGCCAAGCTCAGCTCGAACGTGCTCATGCCGCAGATGGAGCGCGGTCAGGAAGACGCCGCCGATGCCCTGGGCTTCGATCTGATGGTGAAAGCCGGCTACGATCCCGAAGCGCCGCTTGCAGTGATGGACAAGCTGGCCGAGCAGGAAGCCGAAGCCGAACGCGCCGCGCAGGCTGCCAAGGCGGCGGCCAAGTCGGGCAGCTCCGGCAGCGACGACAGCGGCGGCGGCATGTTCGGCAAGATTACGAACGTTGCCGGCGGTTTGGGAAGCCTGTTGATGGGCGGCCGTCCGAGCAACGATCAAATCGCGGACCTCGCCATCTTTGCGTTCGATTCCGCCGTGGACAACATGGCCGAAGATGCAACCACGCATCACCCCGCGAAGGTGCGCGAGGACCTGTTGAGCGACTATGAGTTCCGCGAATACCGCACGCTACTTCCTGCGCAGCCGACGCCGCTGCCATGGGCGCCGCAGAGCGGGTCGCCGCTGAAGCCGCAACTGACTGCGCTGATGGTGCATTACACCGCGGCGGAGGACGCTGCCGCCTATATTGCGGATTCAAGCCAGGGCAATCCGGCCAAGACGAAGACCGATATCGCGCGCGCCATCGAAATCCCGACCGCCGATCATGCATACACGGAATATGTCGCGGCAGAATACTACCAGGGCGCCGGAGAGGCGCCGCAATCGCAGGCCGCTCTGGAAAAAGCCGTCGCGGGGCCCGAACCGTCCTGGGAGGTCTATTCGCGGCTGACCGACATCTATATCGCGCAGGACAAGTATCCGCGCGCGCAGGCCCTGATGGATCAGGCCGTCACGCGGTTCGACAATTCGCCGGTGCTCTATCCCAAGCGCATCCAGATCTATCGCCTTGAAGGACGCATGGCCGACGCCAATGCCCTTCTGCCGCAATGCAAGTCCGCGGATATCGACGAGCTCTACGATGCTTGCAAGAAGGCGATGAAGGGCGACTAGGAATGCATCGCGCGCACGCTTTGCGTGTGGCTGCGGATCACGAAGCCGGCCCTGGTCAGCGTTTCGCGGATTTCCGCGCCATGGGCTGCATCGCGCGCCTCGATGGTGAGGCCGAGATCGGCTGATTTCACCGACATGTCGGTCATCATGCGGTTGTGCGCGACATCCAGAATGTTGCCGCCTGCCTCGCCCACGACGGTCGCGATTTTCGCCAGCCAGCCGGGCTGATCCTCGATCTCCACCACCAGCGACAGGATGCGGCCCTCGCGCATCATCTCGCGCAGGATCACGTTGGAGAGCAACCGCATATCGATGTTGCCGCCCGACAACACGACGCCGACCTTTTTGCCGCGGAAAAGATCGGGATTGGACACGATGGCCGCGAAGGCCGCCGCACCGGCGCCTTCCACCACCGTCTTCTCGATTTCCAGAAGCGTGGCGACGGCGCGCTCGATCTCGTCCTCGCGCACCAGGAGCACGTCTTTCACCAATTCGCCCACGATGCGCCGGGTGATTTCGCCGGGATGCTTGACGGCAATGCCTTCCGCGATGGTCTGGCCCGAGCAGGGCAGATCGGCCTGTTTCAACACGTCATACATGGACGGATAGAGCGCGGTCTCCACACCATAGATCTCGATGCCCGGCTTGAGCGCTTTGGCCGCGATGGAAACGCCGGAGATCAATCCGCCGCCGCCGATCGGAACGACCAGCGTGTCCACGTCCGGCGCGTCGGCCATCAGCTCGAGCGCCACCGTGCCCTGCCCCGCGATGATCAGCGGATCGTCATATGGGTGCACGAAGGTAAGACCCTCTTCCTTCTCGATCTTGTGCGCGCGCTCGGACGCCTGCACGAGCGTCTTGCCGTCCAGCACGACGCGCGCGCCGAAATTCTTGGTGTGCTTGACCTTGTTGAAGGGTGTGCCTTCCGGCATCACGATGGTGGCGGGAATGCCGAGCCGGCCGGCATGATAGGCGACGCCTTGCGCATGATTGCCCGCGCTCATCGCCACCACGCCGCGCTTGCGCTCGTCCGGCGTCAGGGATTCGAGCTTGTTCAGCGCGCCACGCTCCTTGAACGAGGCGGTGAACTGCAGGTTTTCGAATTTCAACCAGATATCGCAGCCCGCGATCTTGGAAAGCGTGCGCGAGAAATGCGTCGGCGTGCGTTCGACGATGCCTTCAATCACTTTCGCGGCAGCGCGCACATCTTCGATGGTGATGTCGGTCTTGGAGCCGGCGGTGGAAACGGTCTTCGCCTGATGGGCCAATTCAAGGTCCCCATTTTGCGCCCGGCTGGTAGCAGCGGAGGGATTTGAACCCCCGACCAAGGGATTATGATTCCCCTGCTCTACCACTGAGCTACGCTGCCGGATGGCCAGCCAAGGAGGCGCGATTTAAGGGCGGGGGTGGTAACTGTCAAGAAGCGCGCCAAAGCCACCGGAAAAAACCGAGTCCGATGGCTTACTCGGCCGCCATCTGCACAGGCTTGTCGCGCGTGATCCAGCCGCCGCCGAGCACGCGGCCCTCATCGCTGTAGAATACGCAAGCCTGCCCCGGTGCCACGGACTCTTCCGGACTGAGCAATTCGACATGCGCCCCCTTCGCGACCGCCGTCACGACGGCGGGAACCGGTGGCCGCGTGGAGCGCACTTTGACATTGCAGGCCACCCGCTCGTGCGGATCGATCAGCCAGTTCACGTCGCGCACCAGAACCTCTTTGGTGCCCAACGCCGAACGCGGACCGACAATGACGCGCGCGTTGGCGGCATCGAGCTTCAGCACGAAGAGCGGCTCCTCATTGCCGGATAGTCCGAGTCCTTTGCGCTGGCCGACGGTGAAATGGATCACGCCGTCATGCCTTCCCAGCACGTTGCCCGTAAGGTCGACAATGTCGCCCGGCTTCACGGCGTCGGGCTTCAGCTTCTCCACGATGCCTGCGTAATTGCCGTCGGGAACGAAACAGATGTCCTGGCTGTCCGGCTTGTCCGCGACCAGCAGGCCGAGCTCGGCCGCGGTCCTGCGCACATCGCTCTTGGGCATGCCGCCCAATGGAAACCGCACGAAATCGAGTTGTTCACGCGTTGTGCGGAAGAGGAAATAGCTCTGATCGCGCGCCGGATCGGCGGCGGCATGCAACTCCGGTCCGTTCTGGCCATCGACGCGCTTTATATAGTGTCCGGTCGCCAGCGCATCCGCGCCGAGCTCTTTGGCGGTATCGAGCAGGTCGGCGAACTTCACTTTCTCGTTGCAAGCCACGCAGGGAATAGGTGTCTCGCCGCGCGCATAGGTGGCGGCGAAATCCTCCATCACCGCCTTCCTGAAGCGGGCTTCGTAGTCGAGAACATAGTGGGGAATGCCGAGCGCTTCCGCCACGCGGCGCGCATCGTGGATGTCCTGGCCGGCGCAACACGCGCCCTTCTTCTTGGCCGCCGCCCCGGCATCGTAAAGCTGCAAGGTCATGCCGACGACATCGTAACCTTCGCGCTTCAGCAGCGCCGCGGTGACCGACGAGTCCACGCCGCCGGACATGGCTACGATCACGCGCGTTTCGCGCGGTTCTTTCGCGATTCCGAGGCTGTTGCGGGCGGGCTTGCCGGTCATGGGCGGCCCCTATAGGCCCGCCCGGGCGCGGCATCAAGCGCTTCAGCCCGTGGTCGTGGCCGGGCTCAGATAGTTCAGCAGCGAAATCTGGTTCAGCTGCGCCGTAACCTCCAGGGAAGCCTGAAGCGCCGTCTGTTCCTGGTTGAGTTGGGTGATCGCCGTGGGCATGTCGACATCCTCGATGTTCGACACGAACCCCTGAAAAAGGTTCGACATCGTGGTCTGGTTGTCGCTGGCTTCCTGCAGCTGATTATAGGTGTTGCCGTTCGCGGCCGCGGCATTGTTGATCTGATTGGCCGCGGCGGACGCCGTCTGGATCTGGCCAGAGAGGAAGTCGGACTGGGTGCTGTCCAGTGCGGTGCTGAAATTGCCGTCGGGGCCCGCATTGTAGTCCGCGATGTTCTTCAGCGTCTGCATGAGTTGGGTGCCGATGTCTGACGCCAGCATGCCGACCGTCACGTTCTGACCGTCGCCGACCATGACGGAACTCGCGACGGTGCCGTTCTGAAAGGCATCCGATGCGGAGGCAAGGGAAGTCAGATCGTTCAGATTGGTCGCACTGACGGGCGCCTGCCCGTTCTTGTCGCCGCCGTAGAGATAATTGCCGTTGGTATCCTTGGAGTTCAGAATCTGAACAGCCTGGTCGAAGATGCCCTGCGCGGTGGTCATCAGCGTGGAGCCGTCATTGTTTCCGACCGCGGTCGTGATCGCCTGGCGAAGCTGGTTGGCGAGATCGGAGAGCGTGCTCAACTGGCTGTCCTGCAGGTTGGCCTGGTTGAGCGCGACTGTGGTCGTATTCTTGTAGGCGTCCGCGCGGTTGGAGGCCGAGCGCGCCGCTTCCAGCATCGCCGTCTTGTCGCCGATGCCGGAATAGGTGCCTGAGACCTTGCCGCTGGCGATCTGCTGCTGGGTGTTGCTCAGCTTGTTCTCAGCCTGCTGAATCTGCGCCAGCAGGATCTGGCTCTGCGAATTCGTCGAGATACGGTCGATGGTCACGGATCAGCTCCTTACACCGGCAGCTGCAGCAACGTGTCGTAAAGCTGCTGGCCGACCTGCAGCATGCGCGCGCCGGCGGCGTAAGCCTGCTGGTAGATCATCATGTTGGAAAGTTCTTCGTCGAGATTGACGCCGGAGAGACTCGATTGGCGGCTTTGGGCTTCGGCCAGGCGATCGCCCTGCGTGGTCGCGGCGGTCGATGCCGCGTTGCTGCGGGTGGAAACGTCCTGATAGAAATTCGCCGCATAGGCGTTGAGGGTGGAGATCTGTGCGCCCATGCCGCCGGCCGCCGTGAACGATTGCTGTGCATTGGCGAGGTTCTGCAATGCCAGCAATCCGCGCGCATCGCCGGAGCCGAGAATGGAATCGCCCGCGACCGTCGTGGAGGTGAGGTTCGACTGCGCGAAGGGCAACGATGACGGCGACGCCGTCATGGCGCTGTTCACCGAGAAGGCCTGAGCCTGCGCCGCGATCTGGTTGGCGCCGATCCCGAACATCTGCGTGAAGCTCATGCCGGTCGTGCCGCGCTGCGTAGTATCCGTTATCACGTTCAGCGTGTCGCCGGCATTGGCGGCGGATGGCGCGAAACCCAGCGCGCCGTTCGAGCCGAGCGTGAACGTGCCGGAGCCGCCGAAAGCGGTATTGAGCGCATTGACGACGTCGCCGACCGTCATTCCGGCGGTGAGCGTGACGCTTGCCTGCTTGTCGATGCTGCCGTTCGGATTATGAAGCGCGAAGCTCATGGTGCCGCCGGCCGGAAAGCCGCCGGCATCGCTGGCCGAAAGCCCCGTCGCAAGCACGGACGGCGCGCTGCTCTCGAAAAGATCGTTGAGGCCGAAGAACTGCGAGAATCCCGTACCACCCCGGCTCGACGGCGTTGAGGCGTCGTCCTGGACGACCACGCCGTTGCTTCCGGCCGCGGAGATCGTCAGTTCGCCGTTTGAAAAGCTGGCCGACCCGTTCGCGCCCAGGGCCGTATTCAAGGCAGACGCGAAGCTGCCGATCGTGGTGCCGATGCTGACGGCAGCGCCGCCATCCACCGACAGGGTGCCGGCATCGAAATCCACGTCGACGCGGCTCACCAGGTTGCCGCTCGAATCCGCAACGGCAACGGTCGTCTTGCCGGTGAAGTTGAGAGCGTCTCCGGACAGCAGGCCCGTGTTGCGGCCCTCCAGGGAGGATGGCGGCGGTGCGGCGGAATTCGCGTTGGCCTGCTGGTTGAACGCCAGCGCGGTCTGGCGCGCGAAATTGCCGAGCTCCTCCTGGAGCGCGGGCAGCTGGTTGTCGCGCATGTCGATCAGGCCCTCGATGGAGCCGCTGCCCAGATGCGGATCGAGCGCCACGGGCTGGCCGATCTGCTGACCGCCGGGGCCGATGCTCGTCATCGTGATCTGGCCGTAGACGCCGTTCGTGCTGCCACCGGCATACGAAAGCTGACCATAGGAGTCGCCTACGAGATTGATGCCGTCTTGCGTGCTTACCACGAGCTGGCCGTTCGGTTGTTCGCTGGTACGCACCCCGACAAGCGCGGAGAGGCTCTGCACCGCCTGATCGCGCTGATCGAGAAGGCCCGAGGCCTTGTCTCCCGCCAGCGTGGCGTTCTGGATCTGCTGGTTGAGATCGTAGATGTTCTTGATCAGCGAGTTGACGGTGGAGATCGACGAGGTGATCTGGCCGTCCACCTGGGACTGCAGCGACGAGATCGAAGTCGAAGTGCTCGAGATGGTCGAAGCCAGCCCGCGCAACGCCGTCAGTACGCTCTGCTGGCTTGTGCTGTTGCTTGGCGACAGCGCCGCGTTGCCCAGAGCGGAGAAGATGTCATCGAGTTGCGAGCCCAGGGAGGTGCCGTCGCCCGGCTGCCCCAGCAATCCATTGAGCTGGGTATAGATGGTGTTCTGGGCGCTATATTGGGAAGACCCGGCATTGGCAGCCAGCGTCTCCGTTTGCAGGAACTGATCGGCCACGCGCTGGATATCGGCGATCGACACGCCGGTCAGCGCGCCGGCGGTGACCTGCGTCTGTTCGTTGACGATGCGCCGGGAATAGCCGGGTGTGTTGAGATTGGCGACGTTGTCGGAGACGACCTTGAGCGCGGCCGTGTTCGTCTGCAACGCCGACATCGCGCTCGACAGGATTCCGTTCAAGGACACGGACGCGAACTCCAAATGCTTTTGTGCCGCAGCCAAGTTCGCAAGCAACGTGCCAGCCCAAAGCCGCGCTCTGCCTTGGAAAAGAGCGGATGGCGCCTGGAGGAATGCGGCAGAGTTTGCCCAGCGCGGCACTTCATGCCCGCGCAAATCCGCAAGCACCATGCCGTCACTGACGCGAATTTCCGAGGAATTGCGCGGCCAATCGAATTGGTCCGGCCTTTGCTTTTGTTCGAGCGGATTATTGCGGATCGCTCATGGCCGTCGTTGCCGCCAATGCCGTTTCACCAACGCCCGCGACAGGAACGCCTGCCACGAATGGCGCAGGCATTGCCGCCGGCAACGGCAACGCAACCGGCGGCGGCTTCATTGACAGTCTCGAAGCCGTGCTCGGCGTGGGCGGTGCCGCGACCGGCCACGCGGACAACGCCAATGATCCGCAGCTCATGGCGTTGATGCAGACCAAGCTTGCGGCCTTCAAGAGCAAATTGAAGACAGCCGCCGCGGAAAACGGCGCCCTGGCGCTCACCCCGCAGCTTACGCAACAGCAGGCCATCATCGCCAAACTTCAGGACACGACGAGCGGCATAGCGATCCCCGCATTGCGCGCGGCGATGGCGAAGAACGCCGCAGCGCCGGCGGCTGCCGCAGCGCCTGTGGTTTCGGGCGGCGCTCCCGATGCCAGCGCGGCGCTCTCGCCCGGCGTTCCGCAGACGACACAGAAACCGGTTTCCGGTCCACCGGCGAACGGGCCGGACGCATCCACGCCCGCAGAAGCATCCGTCACGAGCCAAACGGCCGGCGGCGATCCATCGAAGACCGCGATCGCCGACACCACACAGCAAAAGCTTGTCGCGGCGCTTGTGAAGACCGCCAATGCGCCGGTCCTGAAGGACGGCACGGCCGATGGCAGCAAAGTCCCCAACGCTAAAGTCGGCCGCCATACCGCGCAGAAACAGACACCCCAGCAGGCGAAAACGTCGGCGGATGCCGTGGCCACGAAGATCGCCGCCACCGCCGGCATCACCAACGCGGCCGGCGCCGCGCCTGCGGCCGCTCAGGGCGTTGCTGTCGCCGAAGTCGCGCTCAAGACGTCGCCCGCTGCAACCACGATCACCAAAGTCGAAACTGCGGCGATCTCCAATGCCACACAGGCCGCGACGCATACGCCCGCACAGCAGGCCAGTGTTGAAGCGCAAGCCACGCCGATACCGTTCGGCGCTTCACAGGCGCCCCAGGACGGCAAGGATGCCGGTACGGGCGACGGTTCAGACAGCAAGAACCAGAGCGGCCAAGCGGGAACAGCCGCGAACGATCCGGCCAAATCCGCCGCCGCGCCGAACCAGGCATCCGCACAGGCTTTCACGCCATCGCAACCCGCTTCGTCTGCGCCCGCGCCTCAAGCATCCACCACCCACTCGGTGACAGGGGATGCGAACGCGAATGCGGGCCTCGCCGGCGCGGCCAATGCATCAACCGCCGCGCCTTCGACGGCGCAGATTGCCGTCAACCTCCATGTCGCGCCGCAGACTTCCCAGAATGCGCCGCCCGATCAGACAGCCTTCGCGGCGCTGGGCGTGACCATTGCCGCCAAATCCCAGGACGGCGAGCGCCACTTCGACATTCGTCTGGATCCCGCCGAACTCGGCAAGGTCGACGTGCGCATTTCCGTCGACAGTGACGGCAAGGCGCAGGCTCATCTCGCGGCCGAACATCCACAGACGCTTCAGCTTCTGCAGAACGACAAGATCAATCTTGAACGCCAGCTCCGCGACGCCGGGCTCAATCTCGCCAACAACGGATTGAACTTCTCTCTGCGGGGCGAGCAGCAGCCGAGCACACCGACGTTCAACGCCCGCAACCGCGCGCTTTCGATTTCGGCGGTACAGGCTCCCGACTCAGCGGCCAACACGTCACTCGCGAGTCTCGCACCCGGCGACTCGCGCCTGGATATCCGGGTTTGAGGTAGCCAATGACCACCGTTCCTTCCGTCAACACCAACTCGCCCTCGACGACCGGCGCCGCGTCGTCGGGCGGGGCCATGCAGGACCTGTCCGGCAACTTCGACACCTTTCTTACGCTTCTAACCACGCAGCTGCAGAACCCGGATCCTATGACCCCGATGAACTCCGACCAGTTCACGCAGGAACTGGTGCAGTTTTCGGGTGTCGAGCAGCAGATCAACACCAACGACAATCTCAAGACGCTGATTTCACTGCAGCAGGGTAGCGCGAACAACAACACGCTCGGCTATCTCGGCAAGTCCATCACCATCACCAACGGCAATGCCGTTCTGCAGGATGGCAGCGCCCACTGGAGCTATGCGCTCGGCGGCACGTCCTCGGCCACGGTTCTCACGGTAACCGACTCCAACGGCAAGGTCGTCTACACCAAGCCGGGTGAGACGGCCGCGGGCCAGCACGACTTCGACTGGGACGGCACCGATAACAACGGCAAGCAGCTTGCCGACGGCACCTACACCCTTTCCGTCGCCGCCCAGGCGCCGGATGGCAGCGCCATCCAGTCTGCGATCGCCAGCAAGGGCGTCGTCAACGAAGTGAATTTCACCGGCTCGCAACCGCTTCTGATGGTCGGCTCGAGGGCCGTCCCGGTCAGCGCGGTTTCGGCCATCGACAGCAACTGAGACTGAGAAAACCGGCGCCGAGAAACGGCGCCACCGAGACAGAGGCCCACGCAGGCGAAGCCGCGGACGCCAAACAGGAACGAAGGAAATCTAGAAATGTCCATCTATGGCGCACTCATGATCGGCGTCTCCGGCCTGGATGCAAACAGCCAGGCCCTGAGCATCGCTTCCTCCAACATCGCCAACGTCAACACCGTCGGCTACAAGGCGAGCAGCGCGAACTTCTCGACCCTGCTGGCATCCGCGGTCGGCAGCGGCGACGTCAGCAACGCCGGCGTTCAGGCGAGCACGCAGCAGAACGTGACGGTGCAGGGCACGCCCATCACCGCAGCTTCTCCCACCGACATGGCGATCTCGGGCAACGGCTTCTTCGTTGTCAGCCAGACCCCGGCTGCCGCGGGCTCGAGCAATTCCCAGTTCTATACGCGCGCGGGCGACTTCACGCCGGACGCACAGGGCAATCTCGTCAACTCGGCAGGCTACTACCTGATGGGCTGGCCGCTGGACTCCAACGGCAACGTCCCGACCAACCGCACCGACATGACCGCGGTCAACACCAACAGCCTCTCCGGCAAGGCCGAAGCGACGACGACGATGAGCCTGCAAGCCAACCTGCAGGCCAGCACCACGCCGGTGGCTTCCTACACTGCCGGTGACATCGAAGCGGGCAACGTCCAGCCGCAGTTCCAGCGCACGATCAACGTCTACGACAGCCAGGGTGGTTCTCAGCCGCTTCAGATCTCCTATGTGAAGACGGCCGCGAACACCTGGTCCTACGAAGTGTCCTACCAGGGCAATTCGGCCAATCTCGGCTCGGCGACGAACCCCATCGCGACCGGCGACATGACGTTCAATTCGGACGGCACGCTGGCCGGTGTCACCGATACAACCGGCGGCAGTTCGACGGCGTCGACGGATGGAACGGTCGGCATCACGATCCCGTGGGATAGCACCGCGTCCGGTTTGCAGCCGCAGCCGATCACGTTGAACTTCGGCACACTCAACAGCTCCAACGGCGTGACGCAGTTCGACAGCCCGTCTTCGCTCACATCGTCGAACGTAGACGGTTCTCTGTTCGGCAGCCTTTCCGGCGTGACGGTCGATGCGACGGGCTTTGTGACGGCCAACTTCACGAACGGCCTGTCGCAGAAGATCTACAAGCTTCCGATCGCGACATTCTCCAATGCCGACGGCCTCACCGCCGTCAACGGAAACGCGTACCAGTCGTCGAACAACTCCGGCACCGCCACCATCAACGAGGCGGGCACCGGCGGCGCAGGCGGCATCCAGTCGCAAGCGCTCGAAGGTTCTACTGTCGATCTGGCGACCGAGTTCACGAATCTCATCACCACGCAGCGCGCTTATCAGGCATCGACCCGAATTGTGACAACCGCTTCGGACATGCTCGATCAGCTTCTGCAGATGTCGCATTAACGAATAAAGCCGGTGTTGCGGAGAAAACCGCGACGCCGGCTTTCTCAAAGCAGACAAACGGATGCTGAAAGTACAGAGACTTTTAACCCTGTGTTTTGGCCGTTTGTTAAAGCGGAAACGGTTACTTTGCGTGCGGGTGATGGAGTTGAGAACGACATGACAATGGGCGATGACCGAAAGGGACGTGTGAGCTACGTCATCGGGCCGGATGGCAGCCCGTTGACGCTTGCCGACCTTCCGCCGCCGGGCACGAAGCGCTGGGTGATCCGCCGCAAGGCTGAGGTCGTCGCCGCCGTGCGTGGCGGGCTGCTGAGCCTCGATGAAGCCTGCCGCCGATACACGCTCACCGTGGAAGAGTTCCTGGCGTGGCAGCGCGCAATCGATCGTTTC
Source organism: Rhizomicrobium sp. (assembly GCA_051959625.1). Taxonomy (GTDB): domain Bacteria; phylum Pseudomonadota; class Alphaproteobacteria; order Micropepsales; family Micropepsaceae; genus Rhizomicrobium. The sequence continues at coordinate 18,726 of JBQCFD010000184.1, read as the reverse complement.
GGCCTTGCAGGCCTGCGCGCCACCCGCGTGCAGCAATACCGCAACTAAACTTCTGAGGGAGCGCGGCGCGAACCGGGCTCCCTGCAGACGATATTCCGCCATAGGATACTGCGTACGCCAAGCCCCGCGCTGGACCCCGGCTGAGATATCGGCGCAAACTGCCCCCAAGGACTTTTGAAGGGGGCATCAATGGTCCAGCTGGATTTTTGGCATGCCGTAGAAGGCGCGTACGTCCTTCTGCTTTTTTTCGTTTCGTTGCCGGCTCTGCAAATTGCCAAGCGCGCCGGCATCGGCAGACGCTGGCAACTCCTGCTGTTCGTGCCGGGCGTGAACGTCTTTTCTTATTTTCTTGTCGCCTATCTGCCCTGGCCCGCTCTGCGCACGTCCAGCACATCCGCTGCAGGCTCGGTCGCCAACCCGCCCTACAATCCCAATCCGCTTCCGCCCCAACCAGCGCCGTTTGAGCCGGCTTCTCACAAGTCCGATCCGCCTCAGCTCAAAGAGCAAAGAACGCCGCGCGCCACCGACCAACGCATTTCCTACGTCATTGGCCCGGACGGATCACCAATGACCGTGTTCGATCTACCTTCCGCGAAGACGCAACGCTGGAGCCTGAAACTCAAGGCGGACGTAATCGCCGCGGTCAAAGGTGGCTTGATAAGCGTGGAAGAAGCGACCGCCCGCTATCAGTTGAATCAAGAAAAGCTGATCGCATGGAAGAACGAAGTCGAAGAAGCCGATTTGCTTCAGCTTCGCGCGACACGCGTGCGCAAACAGCGGACCAAGCGGGCAACTGACGGCGAATAGTTTATTTTTCCCTACTTGCGATCCGCTGCGCACCGCTCGCCCTCGTTAAGCCCACCTTTACCAAGAGCGCGGCAATGTTTGCCTACTAGGCGCGCGATCGTCACTTCGCGGGCTTCAGCGGAGGGCGAGCATTGCCGGAATTTCTCAAAGGTAACGGGCCTGCACGGTTCGGCGTCATGGCCGGCGTCGCCGCCGTTCTCACTGCTTTCTTTCTTTACGTTGCAGGCGTCATCTCCGAACCGCCTAAGACCATACTCTATTCCGGTCTCGATCCGCGCGACGCTGCCCAGGTAACGGCCAAGCTCGACGCGATGAATGTGAAGTACGACGCCAAGGGCGACGGCAGCACGATCCTCGTCTCCGCAGACCAGGTGACGAAGCTGCGCATGGAGCTTGCCTCGGAAAACCTTCCGGCGGCCGGCACCGGATACGAGATCTTCGACAAGTCGAATACCTTCGGAACCACGGCTTTCGTGCAGAACATCAATCGCCTGCGCGCGCTGGAAGGCGAGCTCGCGCGATCGATCCAGACCATTGACGGCATAGACAGCGCCCGCGTGCATCTCGTTATCCCCGAGCGCCAGATCTTCGCGCGGGAAGACCAGAACCCGAGTGCGTCCGTCGTGCTGCGGGTTCAGAGCACGCTGGACCGCGGTCAGGTCGCAGCCATCCAGCACCTTGTCGCCGCGGCCGTCGCGGGCCTGCAGCCGGGCCGCGTCGCCATCGTCGACGACCACGGAACGCTGTTGGCGGGCGGTGACGAGAAATCGGGCGCCGATGCCGCAGCCGCCGATCAGGAACAGCACACCACCGATCTTGAAGATCGCTTGCGCCAGCGCATCGAATCCATCGTGGCGAGCGTCGTTGGGCCCGGCCATGTCCGCGTCCAGGTCGCCGCCGACATGAACTACGACCATACCAGCACCACCAGCGAGACCTACGATCCCGACTCCAAGGTCGTGCGCTCGACGCAGACCGTCGAGCAGAATGCAAGCGATACGAACGGCAACAGTGGAAGCGGCGCGGTTTCCGTCGCCAACTCCCTGCCGAACGCCCAGCAGAACTCGAGCGGCGACAACACCAAGTCGACGAGCGGACGCACCGAGGAGACCACCAATTACGAAATCTCCAAGACGGTGAAGACCAGCACAGTCGATCAGGGCACCGTCAAGCGCCTGTCGGTCGCGGTTGTCGTCGACGGAACGACGACGACCGACGCCGCCGGCAAGGACACCTATAAAGCCCGCACGCCGCAGGAAATGAGCCAGATCGATTCCCTGGTGAAATCGGCGATCGGTTTCGACAAGTCGCGCGGCGACGACGTGAAAGTCGTGAACATGCCCTTCGCGCATCTGGACGTCGCGGACGCGACGCCGGCGCCGAAGCCCCTGCTCGGGCTCGACAGCGCCTATTGGTTCAAGATCATCGAAGCCGGCATTCTCTCGCTGACCGCGCTCCTGCTCGGATTGTTCGTCGCCCGCCCGCTCATCGCGCGCATGTTTGGACCGCAGCAGGCCGGAAGCGTGGCGCTCGCGCAGCTTGTCTCTCCATCGGCCGGACAGCTGACCGCGCCCGCGGAAGCAGGTCAGGCCGCCATCTCGGCTTCGGGCGTGGCTGCGCTGCCGCCGCCCAAGGAAAGCATGATCGATATCTCGCGCATCGAGGGACAGGTGCGTGAGTCCTCCATCAAGAAGGTCGGTGAAGTCGTCTCTGCGCACCCTGAAGAGGCGATGGCGCTGATCCGTACCTGGCTCCACGAACCGGCTTAAGAACCATGTCACGCGCAAAAGCCACCGCCGCCAAAGAAGATATCCGCCAGCTCTCGGGCCCCGAGCGCTCGGCCATCGTGATGCTCGCGCTCGGCGAAGAGCATTCCTCCAAGCTGTGGGAGATGATGGACGAGGACGAGATCAAGGAAATCTCGCAGATCATGTCCACGCTGGGCACGGTCTCTTCCACGCTCGTCGAAAAACTTCTGGTGGACTTCGTCTCGCAAATGTCGGGCACCGGGTCGATTCTCGGTTCCTACGAAGCGACGGAGCGGCTGATCTCGCGCTTCATGCCTGAGGACAAGGTGTCCCAGATCATGGAGGAAATCCGCGGTCCCGCCGGCCGCACGATGTGGGACAAGCTCGCCAACGTGAACGAAACGGTTCTGGCGAACTATCTCAAGAACGAATACCCGCAGACCGTTTCGGTCGTGCTCTCCAAGATCAAGCCGGAGCACGCCGCGCGCGTGCTGGCGGCATTGCCAGAAGAGTTCGCGCTCGAAGTCGTGCAGCGCATGCTGCGCATGGAAAGCGTCCAGAAGGACATCCTCGACAAGGTCGAGAAGACCTTGCGTGTCGAGTTCATGTCCAATCTCGCCCGCACCGCCAAGCGCGACAGCCACGAGCACATGGCCGAAATCTTCAACAATTTCGACCGCCAGACGGAGAGCCGCTTCATCGTGGCGCTGGAAGAACGCAGCCGCGACAGCGCCGAGCGCATCAAGGCGCTGATGTTCACCTTCGAGGATCTGGGCAAGCTCGACCCCGGCTCGATCCAGACGCTGCTGCGTCACGTGGAGAAGGACAAGCTCGGCCTCGCGCTCAAGGGCGCCACCGACACGTTGCGCGACGTCTTCTTCTCCAACATGAGCGAACGCGCCGGAAAGATCCTGCGCGAAGACATGGAGTCGATGGGCCCGGTACGGCTGAAGGACGTCGACGAGGCGCAGATGCGCATGGTCAACGTCGCCAAGGACCTCGCCAACAAGGGCGAGATCATGATCGCCAACAAGCAGGGCGAAGACGAGCTGGTTTATTGATGAGCGCGACCAAATACACATTCGACACGGAGTTCCGCCCCGAAGGCGACCTGATCTCCAATGCCGCGCGTGCGCGCCAGAAGAAGGCGTACAGCCATGCGGAGATCGACCAGCTTTGCGCCCGCGCGCGCGAGCAGGGCATGAAGGCCGGCCAGGTGCGCGCGCAGGAGGCGCTCGCCGCCGGTGCTCTCGACGTCGTGACGGCGTTGAGTAACGTCCTCGAAGCGTCCGCCAAGGATATCGAGCAGGTGCGCGCGGAAGCCGCGGCCATTGCTCTGCTTGCGGCACGGAAGCTGGCGCGCGCGGCTCTTGCCGCCCTGCCCCAGGCCGAGATCGAGACGGCGCTGCGCGAAGCGATGCACCAGGCCATCGGAGAGCCACGCATCGTGCTTCGCACCGCACAAGGCGTTGCGGATGCGATCTCCGCACGGCTTTCGGAAATCGCGCACGACGAAGGCTTCGACGGCCGCGTCCAGATTTCCGGCGACCCGCAGCTCAAGAACGCTGACTGCCGCATCGAGTGGCGCGGCGGCGGGGCGGAGCGCAGCGAGCAAGCCATCGAAAGCGCACTCAACGAAATCATCGCGCGCCACTTTGCGGATCGCGCGCAAGAGAACACGACGGAGGAGTAGATGACCGGCAACGACGACGTCGAATTGCCCGACCTGACACACGAGGATCCGGCCCAGAACGCGCCGGCCCTGCTGCAGGGCGACACCGGCTCCGAAGTCGACGCCAAGCGCACGGCGCAGGACCTCGAAGCGGTGTTCGATGTGCCCGTGACGGTGTCAGCCGTGCTCGGAAAATCGGGGATGGAAGTGAGCCAGCTTCTGAAGCTCGGCAAGGGCACAATCGTGGAACTGGACCGCAAGGTCGGCGAAGCCATCGACATCTATGTGAACAACCGCCTCGTCGCGCGCGGCGAAGTGGTGCTCGTGGAAGACCGCCTCGGCGTGACCATGACGGAAATCATCAAGGCCGGCCAATCTTGATCCGCGCCTCAGGGCATTTTGTGAAGGAATAGGGCCATGCGTCTTCTCATCGTCGGATCCCTGCAGGGTCAGATCGGCGCAGCCACCAAGATCGCGATGGATCGCGGCGCGAAAGTCACGCACGCGAACGACATCGAGCAGGCAATGGCGAGCCTGCGCGGCGGCACGGGCGCGGATCTCGTGTTCTGCGATGTCGGCTACGACATCGGAACGCTGGTGCGCCAGCTGGCCGCCGAGCGCATCTGCACGCCGGTCGTCGCCTGCGGCATCGGCACGGACGCCCGGCGCGCGGTGGATTCGATCCGCGCCGGCGCCAAGGAATACCTGCCCCTGCCCGCCGACGCGGAAATGATCGCCGCCATCCTGGCTGCCGTCGCCGACGAAACGCATCAGCTCGTCCACGAAGACGAAGCGATGACCGCGGTCCTGTCGCTGGCGGATCAGGTGGCGGCCAGCGAAGCCTCTATCCTCATCACCGGCGAAAGCGGCACGGGTAAGGAAGTGATGGCACGTTACATCCATCGCAAATCCGCGCGCGCCGAAAAGCCGTTCATTTCCGTGAACTGCGCCGCGATCCCGGAGAACCTGCTCGAATCCGAATTGTTCGGCCACGAGAAAGGCGCGTTCACCGGCGCCATCGCCCGCCGCGTCGGCAAGTTCGAGGAAGCCAATGGCGGCACGCTGCTGCTCGACGAAATCAGCGAAATGGATGCGCGCCTGCAGGCAAAACTCTTGCGCGCCATTCAGGAGCGCGAAATCGACCGCGTCGGCGGCACTAAGCCGGTGAAGGTGGATATCCGCATCATCGCCACTTCCAACCGTGATCTGGCGGAAGCGGTGAAGCACGGCACCTTCCGCGAAGACCTGCTTTATCGCCTCAACGTCGTGAACCTCCGCCTGCCGGCACTGCGCGAACGCCCGAAGGATATTCTGGCCCTTGCGCGCCACTTCGCGCACAAATATGCCGAGGCCAACGGCGTGCCCTTCCGTCCGATCGCCAGCGCGACCGAGCGGCTGCTCATCGCGCACCCCTGGCGCGGCAATGTCCGCGAGCTCGAGAACACCATCCATCGCTCGGTGCTGCTCGCCAGTGGCGCGGAGATCGCGCCGGAAGCCATCCGCCTGCCCGACGGCACGCAGGTGGGCGCCCAGAACAACTTGCCCAATACGGTTACGGCCGCGGTTCAGGCCGCCAGCGTCGTCGCAACCCGCGGCCTGGTCGGCCGCACGGTTGCCGATGTGGAACGCGATCTGATCCTCGACACGCTGGATCACTGCCTCGGCAACCGCACGCATGCGGCGAACATCCTGGGCATCTCCATCCGCACGCTGCGCAACAAGCTGCGCGAGTATTCGCAGTCCGGTCTTGCGATCCCCAACCATGGCGAACAGCGGGCGGCGGGCTGAGATAGCGAACGCACATGGCTGACGTCACCACAGCTGCGCCGGCGCCCGGGTTCGGACTGAACCTCGCCACGGCGCAGAGCCTTCTCAAGCGCAGCGACATCGCGCTCGCGGTCGGCATCATGGCGATCCTCATCGTCCTGATCCTGCCCTTGCCGACATGGCTGCTCGATATCAGCCTCGCATTTTCGCTGTCCTTCTCCATCCTGATCCTGATGACCTGCGTCTTCATACGGAAGCCGCTGGAATTCAGCTCGTTCCCCGCGGTCCTGCTCATCACCACCATGATGTGGCTGGCGCTGAACCTGGCTTCCACCCGCCTCATCCTGAGCGACGGCTCCACGGGCACCGGCGCGGCCGGCTACGTGATCGAGGCTTTCGGCCATTTGATCATGCAGGGCAACTTCGTGATCGGCCTGATCGTGTTCGCGATCCTGGTGATCGTGAACTTCGTGGTCATCACCAAAGGTTCGGGCCGTATCGCGGAAGTCGCCGCGCGCTTCACCCTGGATGCGATGCCCGGCAAGCAAATGGCGGTCGATGCCGATCTGTCGTCGGGCCTCATCGACGAGAAAGAAGCACGCCGCCGGCGCAAGGAACTGGAGAGCGAGTCCAACTTTTTCGGCGCCATGGACGGCGCGAGCAAGTTCGTGCGCGGCGACGCCATTGCGGGCCTTCTGATTGTCGCGATCAACGTCGTCGGCGGCATCATCATCGCCGTCGCGCAAAAGGGCATGAGCTTCAGCGACGCGACGCAGACCTTCACTGTCCTTTCGGTCGGTGATGGCCTTGTCTCGCAGATGCCGGCACTCATCGTTTCCACGGCTGCGGGCCTCATGGTCTCGAAGGCAGGCGTCGAGGGCGCCACCGACAAGGCGCTGATGGGCCAGCTTTCGTTCTACCCCCAAGCGCTCGGCATGGCGTCGGCGGTGATGGCCATTCTCGGGATGCTGCCCGGCATGCCGACTTTCGTCTTCCTGCTCCTCTCCGCCGCCATCGGCGCTACGGCCTGGTTCGCTTACAAGCGCAAGGATGAGGCGCGCGTCGAAGAACAGAAGAAGGAAGAGAAAGCCAAGGCGGATGCCGCTCCCAAGGAAGAGCCCATCGCCACCGCGCTCGCGCTCGACCTTCTCCGTGTGGAGCTGGGCTATGGTCTTTTGCCGCTCATCAACGACGTGCAGGGCCATCGCATCACCGATCAGATCAAGGCGCTGCGCCGCCAGCTTGCGACCGAGATGGGCTTCGTCATGCCCAGCGTTCGCATCCTCGACAACATGCAGCTCGGCGCGAACGAATACCGCATCAGCGTCAAGGAAGTGGATTCCGGCCGCGGAGAACTCTTTCCAGGCTCACTGCTTGTCATGGATCCGAAGGGCGCAGCCATCGCGTTGCCGGGCACGCACACGACCGAGCCGGCGTTCGGCTTGCCGGCCACGTGGGTCAACCAGACATTGCGCGAGGAAGCGAATTTCCGCGGGTACACCGTCGTGGATCCGGGCACGGTGCTGACCACACATCTGACCGAAGTGCTGAAGTCGCACATGGCAGAACTTCTCTCCTATGCCGAGACGAAGAAGCTCCTCGACGAGTTGCCGCCAGAGCACAAAAAGCTGGTGGACGAACTCATTCCGTCGCAGATCTCCATCACCGGCGTCCAGCGCGTGCTGCAGACGCTGCTCGGCGAACGCGTGTCGATCCGCGATCTGCCGGCCATCCTGGAAGGCGTCGCCGAAGCGGTCGGCCACACCAAGAACCCGCTCTACATCACCGAGCATGTGCGTGCGCGCCTGGCCCGCCAGCTCTGCCACGCCAATGCCGCCCCCGGCGGATATCTGCCTTTGGTGGCGCTATCGCCGGCATGGGAACAGGCCTTCGCCGAATCCATCATCGGTCAGGGCGAGGACAAGCAGCTCGCCATGGCGCCGAGCCAGCTTCAGCAATTCATCCAGGCGGTGCGCAATCGCTTCGATGAGGCCGGACAAGGCGGCGATGTGCCGGTGCTGCTGACGAGCCCGCAAGTGCGGCCCTTCGTGCGCTCCATTGTGGAACGCTTCCGTCCGCAGACCGTGGTGATGTCGCAGAACGAAATCCATCCGAGCGTGCGCCTGCGAACGCTGGGGCAGGTGTGAGATGAAACTCCGCACCTTCGTCGCCAGAGACATGCGCGATGCGCTGGGCCAGGTTCGCAGCGAGATGGGCGATCACGCCGTCATCATCGCCAGCGAAAAAGCAAAGGGCGGCGGCATCATGGTACGTGCCGCACTTGATGAGCCGGAAGCGGTCGAGCGGGCGCTCACGCCCGACGAACCCGTCACCGAACTCGAAAAGGCCATCGAAGCGCCGGCAAGTCTCGAGGATAGTTTCCGCGGCGATCTGATGAAACGGCTGCGTGAGGGCCCGCAAGCCGCGCGGCAGACACATGCGCCGTTCAGCCGGGCGGAGCTTCTCTCGATCCTGCGCGGCCATCGCCTGCCCGACTCGCTTGCGCATGACTTTGCCAAGACCGCCGAGCACAGCGGCCTGAAGGACATGACGCTGGCGCTTGCCTGCGCGCTGGACCGGCGCATGCGCACGCATCCCATCGACATCTCGAAGACTGCTGCACTCATGCTTGTCGGGCCAAACGGCGCTGGCAAGACTGCGCTGGCCGCCAAGATTGCCGCCCATGCCCGGCTCTCCCACCGGCACGTGCTATTCATCGCGACGGACGTCGACGGTGCCGGCGCCCTGGCGCGGCTCGAAGCCTTTGCCGGCCATCTGCGCCTCAAGGTCGAAATTGCCGAGACGGCCGAAGCTCTCGCCAAGCTCATCACCCAATGCCGCGAAGACAACGCTCTCGCCATTATCGACACTGCGGGCTTCGATCCGCGCAATCCCAGGGCGCGCACGGCGTTCTCCGCATTGGCCATGATCGAAGGCGTGGAGGCCTTGGGCGTCGTCGCGGCGACGGGCGACGCGGAAGAAACCTTGGAAATCGTGTCCGCGATCCAGATGCTGGGGGCGCAGCGCATCGTGATCACACAGGCCGACATGGCGCGGCGCCTCGGTGCGCTGACCGCGGCGGCTTGCGCGGGATTGGCCCTTGCCCACGTCACACGCTCGCCTTTCGTCGCCGCCGGACTCGAAATGCCGACGCCGCTTTCGCTCGCGCGTGCGCTGCTGGACGGCGCGAACCGAAATGCCGATCAGGGAAGCACACAATGAACACGCCCCGTCTCACCGCGATAGGCTCCGGCAAGGGCGGTACCGGAAAGACGCTGATTGCCATATCCGTGGCGCACGCGCTGGCGCATGAAGGCGAGCGCATCCTTCTGTGCGACGCCGATCTCGGCCTGTCCAACGCCGCGGTCCATCTGGGTCTCGACGACGGCGGCAATTTGCCTTGCGTCATGCGCGGAGAATGCAGCGTTGCCGACGCCATCGTCCCGGTGCTCGGCGGCATCGCCAAGCGCGGCGGGTTCGATCTGCTCTCCGCGCCCGCGGGGTCCGGCGCTTTGGCCAATGCAAGCACGGAAGACGCACGCCGCCTCCTCATCTCGCTGAGCGCGGCGGAGCACTATGATCGCGTCATTCTCGACCTCGGCGCCGGCGTGGACAACACGACGATGATGTTCGCCGCCGCCGCGGACGACGCCATTCTGGTGATGACGCCAGATCCGGCCGCGCTTACCGACGCCTATGCCTTCACGAAGCTCCTGCATCGCGCCGACAGCACGCATCTTCCGCTTGTGGTGGTGAACATCGCGATCAGTGAAACCGAGGCGCAAAAGTGCTTCGACGCTCTCGCGGCCACATCGCGCGCCTTCCTCAAATGTGAGCCCGGCTATCTGGGCGGCATCCCGCGCGACCCGAAAGCCAATGAGGCGGTGCGCCGGCAGTGCCACCTGTTGACGCTATATCCGCAAACCCCCGCTTCGCGCGCCATCGAGGCCATCGCCCGCAATCTGCATCAGCGCAACACGCACAATCCTGCGCCGCTGTTGCACGCGAGCATGCGTTAACCACACTTCTCCAGCGCGTCCGCACCGCCGGAACTACCGCCGGTTGCGCCCTCCAAGTTCCCGTTCTGCGGGAGTTCGTGTATCATTACGGCACAAGAAGCGGCGGATACACTCGGGTCGGGGTGCCCGCTTCTGCGCGTCAGTCAGGGCAAGGGGGACCCATGTTTGCGATTATGGATGTGTGGCACACGATTCAGAATATCGTCCATTCGGCCGATATGATTACGCTTATCATCATGGCCATCGTCGCCATCGGCGCGGGCTTCATGATGCAGGAACTGGGTTCGCTCATCTCGACAACCGTTGTTGCCCTGGTGGTCTTCGCGCTGGTCAACTTCCTCCGGGCCGTCGTCCTGCAGCATGCCGACCTCACCGGCCTCGCGACGGCGGACTGGAAGGCTTTCGAGACGATGCAGATGCTGTTGGTCCTGTCCTACGCCATCATGTTCGGCGTGGTCATCGCGATCGTCAGCACCGTCCGCGGGCTCGTCCTGGGCTGATTGCCCGGAAGTCGATCACCGCCTTTTCAGATCCCAAGGTTGACGGCCGGGCGTGGAACCACTAGGTTCCACGCATGACCGGCTGGATTATTCTTGGTGTCGTCGTGCTGGTCGCCCTGTGGGCGATCTCCGTCTACAACGGCCTCGTGCGCCGCAAAAACCTCGTGCAGGAGGGTTGGAGCGGCATCGACGTGCAGCTCAAGCGCCGCGCCGACCTCATCCCGAATCTGGTGGAGACCGTGAAGGGCTACGCCGCGCATGAGCGCGGCACTTTCGACGAACTGACCCGGCTGCGCTCGCAGACCGGCACGCAGGACGTGGCCCAGCGCGCGCAGACCGAAGCCGCGATCACCGCCGCCATCGGCAAGGTGATGGCAGTGGCCGAGAACTATCCCGAGCTCAAGGCGAGCGCCAATTTCCAGCAGCTGCAGGGGGATCTCAACAACATCGAGGACCAGATTCAGCTCGCGCGCCGCTACTACAACGGCACGGTGCGCGACTACAACGTGGCGATCCAGCAGTTCCCGTCGAGCCTGGTCGCGGGCTTCGGCCACTTCACCGCACAACCATTCTTCCAGATAGACAACGCCGCCGACCGCGACGTTCCGAAGGTATCTTTCGGCGCATGACGCGCATTGCGATCCTGGTCGCGGCTTTTCTTGCACTCTTCCTTGCGCCGGCCTCCGCGCAATTCGATTCCGAGCGCATCACCGACTACAAGAGCGACATCACTGTCGCCCGCAACGGCGTTCTGAACGTCACCGAGACGATATCGGTAATCGCGGCCGGCGACCGGATCCGCCACGGCATCTATCGCGATTTTCCCACGACCTACACCGACAAATATGGCCGCAAGGTGCGCGTCCGCTTCGATGTACAGCAGGTGCTGCTGGATGGGCACGACGAGCCGTTTGACGTCGAAAGCATCGACTCCGGCGAGCGCGTGAAGATCGGTGATAAGGACACCTTCGTTTCGGAAGGGCCGCATACCTACACGATCGCCTACATCACTGATCGCCAGGTGGGCTTCTTCAAGGACTTCGACGAGCTCTACTGGAACGTCACGGGGAATTTCTGGATATTCTCGATCGACCACGCCGAGGCGACGGTCCATCTTCCGGCCAATGCACATATTGTGCGCTGTTCGCTTTACACCGGCGCCGCGCATGCGACCGGGAGCAATGCGCGCGTCACGAGCCAGACCGGCAACACGATCAGCGTCGAAACCACCCAGCCCCTGGGATCGAACGAGGGACTGACCCTCGCCGTGGACTTCAGCAAAGGAGCGGTGCTTCCGCCGACGGCGCGCGAATTGCGCGCCGACTTCATCCGCGACAACGCCGGCAATCTGGTCGCCGTCCTCGGTATCGCCGTTCTGCTCATCTATTTTCTGGCGACCTGGTACGAGTTCGGGCGCGATCCGCGCCGGGGCACCGTCGTGCCGCTGTTCGCCCCGCCGCAGGATTTTTCGCCGGCAGCAGTGCGTTTTGTCTGGCGCATGCATTATGACCGGAAATCCTTCGCTGCTTCGCTGATCGACATGGCGGTGAAGGGTTACCTCAAGATAGCGCAGGACGGCGGCACCTATACGCTGACCCGCACGGAAAAAGGCGAAAGCGAAGCACGCCTTTCCAGCGGCGAAACGGCGATGGCGGCGAGGCTGTTCGGCGGCTGGGGCAAGCAGATCGAACTGAAGCAAACCAATCACACCGAAATATCCCAGGCGATCAGCGCGCTCAGAACCTCTCTCAAGAACGAATATGAAGCACGCTACTTCGTGACCAATCTGCACTGGTTCATCGGCGGCATCCTGATCCTGATCATCACGGCCATCGCCGCAGCCTTGCTGTCCGATATTCCGGGCGGCATGGGCGCTTTGCTTGCGCCACTGGCGCCCATCGCGTTCTTCATCTTCTTCCTGGGCCATCGGGCATACAACGCCTGGGGAACCGCTTTCGCCGGCGCGGGTTCGCGCGCCTCGAACCTGTTCCAGGCGCTGTTCATGACGGTGTTCGTGGGGATATTCCTGCTGGTCTTCGGGGGCGCTTTCTTTGGAGGCCTGATCGACGCTTCGCCCATCATCCTTGTGGCGCTCATTCTGGGCGGGTTCATCACTTATGTTTTCTACCACCTGCTCAAGGCACCGACGGCGGCCGGCGCAAAGGTGCTGGATCAGATCGAAGGCTTCCGCATGTTTCTCAACACCGCGGAGAAGAACCGCCTCGAAGTGCTCAACCCGCCGCAGGTGACGCCCGAAGTGTTCGAGAAATTCCTGCCCTACGCCATCGCGCTCGATTGCGAGAACCAGTGGAGCAAGAAGTTCGAGGCGGAAGCGGCGGCCGCGGGCGTGACGCCCAATGCGTCGGGCGGATACTACACGCCTCTCTGGTATTCGGGCGGCAATTACGGAAATTTCGGCGCAGGCGTGGCGGCGGGCCTTGGCGCGTCGCTCGCGGCTTCGGCCGCATCCGCTGCGACAGCTCCGGGCTCAAGCTCGGGTGGCGGCGGTGGCGGTTTTTCCGGCGGCGGCGGTGGCGGCGGTGGTGGCGGCGGCTGGTAGCCGCTAATCGCGACCGCCATCCATGTTGTTGTCGATCGAAAACGGACCCGCGCCCATACCCACGATCAGCAGAAGTCCGCCCGCAATCGCCATATTGCGCGCGAAAATATCGAAATCGGCGGCGCGCGCCGAGGCATCCGTCAACTTCCAGTAGTCGTGCATGAGGACCGACGCCGCGACGGTAAAAGCGAACAGCGCCAGAGCGCCTGCGCGCGCATAGAATCCGAAGATCAGCGACAGCCCGCCGACGATCATCAAGAGGATCGCGCCGGCCAGGAGCAGCGGCGGAACGGGAATGTGCTTCATCGCCATCAATACGATGGTGGCATGCCACTGCGCGCCATAGGCGAATGACGAGGCCAGGAAGAACCAGGCAAGGATCAGCCTGCCCACCAAAGGTGAGATCAACTCGGAAAAGGACACGGCAACGCCCCCGCGAAGCGGACGCAATGTAGCGGAGAAATGTCCCAAAATGAAACAGGGACCTCGCGGGTCCCTGTTGCAACCACAAGGGGAGAATATTCGTCAGGCGCCGCGCATCGCGTGCTTGCGCAGGTGGCGCACGATCGCCATTTCGTCGAGACGCGACTGACTCCGGCGCGCTTCTGTCTCCGCGACCCGCTTGGCCTGCTGTTCGACGGCGAGCTCCAGGCTCTTCAGATCCTGAAACGCCGAGGTGAGTTCGCCCTGGCACTGCGCGCGTTCGCGCTCGATCTCCTTCAAGGTCGCCTTCAGATTTTCGCGGCGGCTGTCGATGGAGCGCAGGAACGACGGAAAAGCCAGCCGGCCGATGTCGGAATCGTTGGCGCGCTGGCGCTCGCGGGCCACGCTTTCTTCCAGATCGGCAAGCTTTCGCTCAAGGTCGTTCTTCATGCCGTCGAGCGTGCCCATGCGGCGCTTGAGGTCGTCGACGCGGAAGCGCTTCAGGCGCATCAATGAATCCGTGCGTTTCATGTGACGTTACCTTTCCCCATGGCGCCCACGATTGCATCGAGCGCCGCATACCCTTCTGCCAATGTCGAGCACTCGTCCTTCTTCTGTGAGAGAAAGGCTTCGAGCGCGGGTTGAAGCTTGATCGCGTTGTCCACGTCCGCGTTGGTGCCGTGTTTGTAGGCACCCAGGCGGATGAGCTCCGCCATGTCTTCGTAAGTCGCCAGCGGCGCGCGCGCCTTGAGCACGATCGCCTGCTCGTCGGAGGTGTTGCAGGACGGCATGACGCGCGAAACCGATTTCAGGATATTGATCGCCGGATAGCGGCCGCGTTCTGCAATGGAACGCTCCAGCACGATGTGACCATCCAGAATGCCGCGTACCGCATCAGCTACCGGTTCGTTGTGATCGTCGCCTTCCACCAGAACCGTGAAGAGACCTGTGATGGAACCTGCGGTCCCGGCGCGGCCCGGACCGGCACGCTCCAGCAAGCGCGGCAGTTCGGCGAACACCGTCGGCGTGTAACCTTTACTGGCGGGCGGCTCTCCGGCAGAGAGCCCGACTTCACGCTGTGCCATAGCGAAACGGGTCACCGAGTCCATCAGCAGCAGCACATGCAAGCCTTGGTCCCGAAGCTGTTCCGCAATGGCCATGGCGGTAAATGCGGCCTGGCGGCGGACCAGGGCCGGTTCGTCCGAGGTGGCGGCGACCACCACGCTGCGCGCGAGGCCTTCAGGACCGAGATCGTCCTCTATGAATTCCTTGAGTTCGCGTCCGCGTTCGCCGACCAGACCGATCACGATCGCATCCGCATCGGTATTGCGGGCGAGCATTGCGAGCAGCGTGGACTTGCCGACGCCGGAGCCGGAGAAGATGCCCATGCGCTGGCCTTTGCAGCATGTCGCGAACGCGTTGAGCGCACGCACACCCAGATCGAGCTTGCCGCCGAGCCGCGCGCGGGTGTGCGCCGACGGTGCGGAGGCCTTTAGGGGGTAGCCGACATTGCCCTTGGGAAGCGCGCCCTTGCCGTCCGTGGGGGTACCGAAGGCATCCACCACGCGGCCGAGCCAAGCCTGGCTGGGGAAGATCTGCGCCGGCCGGTCCACGAAGTCCGCCCGCGCGCCCAGGCTCACGCCTTCCAGTGCGCCCAAGGGCATCACAAGCGCGCGGCCATCCCGGAAGCCCACAACCTCGCAGGGAATTCTCTTGCCGTTCGAGGCGCTTAGATAAACCTGCCCACCGAGGCTGATGGCGCCGGCGGCACCTGTCACCTCGACCAAAAGACCCTCGATCCGGCTCACTTTGCCGAAGCGGATCAGCGCCGGAACGGCGTCGATTTCCTTGAGAAGCGCGTGCATTTTTCCCTGTCGCCCAGGCGAATTCCGGGCTTTCCGCTGGCCATTTTGACCGGAAGGGTTTAAGTCGCGGTAAACTTAACAAATCGAATCAAGGGGATGGCCGTCTTTCGTGAAGATCGATTAGGCCCCCTTGGCGGGACATGAACTGCCGGAATGGGTTAAAGTGGTTGTTAACCAATTCCGCTTACCTTTGCGCCCGTCCGTTAACCACGGCAGGGCTTAAGAGGGGTTACTCAGATGCGCGTTCTTTTGATCGAAGACGATAGCGCCATGGCGCGCAGCATCGAGCTGATGCTGCGCAGCGAAGGCTTTAACGTCTACACCACGGACCTTGGCGAAGAAGGCATCGACCTCGGCAAGCTCTACGATTACGACATCATCGTTCTCGACCTTCAGTTGCCGGATATGAGCGGCTTCGAAGTGTTGAAGAGCCTGCGCCTCGCGAAAGTGCAGACGCCCGTCCTTATCCTTTCGGGCAACGCCATCGTCGAAGCGAAGGTCAAAGCGCTCGGTTTCGGCGCCGACGATTATATGACGAAGCCCTTCCACAAGGACGAACTGGTCGCGCGCATTGCCGCCGTCGTTCGCCGCTCCAAGGGACACAGCCAGTCGGTCATCACCACTGGCAAGCTCACCGTCAATCTGGACGCGAAGACCGTCGAAGTGGACGGCAGCCGCGTTCACCTGACGGGCAAGGAATATCAGATGCTGGAGCTGCTTTCGCTCCGCAAGGGCACCACGCTGACGAAAGAGATGTTCCTCAACCATCTCTATGGCGGCATGGACGAGCCGGAACTGAAGATCATCGACGTCTTTATCTGCAAGCTGCGCAAGAAGCTGGCTGCCGCCACGAACGGCGACAACTACATCGAGACCGTCTGGGGCCGCGGCTATGTACTGCGCGATCCGGACGGCGGCGAAATCGTCGCGGCGTAAGCTGAAAAATATCGTATAAAAAAAGGGCGCCCCTTGCGGCGCCCTTTTTGTTCAACCCGCCAACGCCATGCCGCTCGCGAATTGGAGTTCGGCCAGACGCTTGTAGAGCCCGCCGCGCGCGACGAGTTCGGCATGGCTGCCCTCGCCCACGATGCGACCCTGATCCATCACCACGATTCGATTGAGCTTCTGGATGGTGGAAAGCCGGTGCGCGATGACGATGGTCGTGCGCCCCGCCATCAGATTCGCGAGGCCCTGCTGAACCAGCCTTTCGTTCTCGGAATCGAGTGCGCTCGTCGCCTCGTCCAACAGGAGCAGCGGCGCGTCGCGCAGAATGGCGCGCGCAATCGCGATGCGCTGGCGCTGCCCGCCCGACAGGGTCATGCCGCGCTCGCCCACCCGGGTCTGATAGCGTTCGGGCAACCGATCGATGAATTCGCTGGCGACCGCGGCTTCCGCAGCGCGGCGAACGTCCTCGTCACTCGCCTCAGGACGCCCATAGCAGATATTGTCGGCGATGGTGCCGGAAAAGATCACAGGATCTTGCGCCACCAGCGCGATGTTTTGGCGGAGCGCAATAGGATCGAGATCGGCGGTATCGATTCCGTCGAAAAGAATTGCGCCCTGCTGGGGCGCAAAAAACCGCAACAGGAGTTGGAAGACTGTGGATTTACCGGCACCGGACGGTCCAACCAGCGCCACCGCCTCGCCTGGCGCGATATCGAGCGTGAAGTCGTTGAGCGCCTTGTGCTCCGGCCGCGCGGGATAGCGGAACGTCACCTTGTCGAGCCGCACGGCGCCGTTCGCCGGTGTCGGCAAAACGACGGGATTGGCAGGCGCCTTCACTTCGGGCTCGACCGCGAGAAGTTCGCTCAGGCGTTCGGACGCGCCGGCCGCGCGCTGCAGGTCGCCGTAGGTTTCGGACAGCGCGCCAACGCCGCCCGCCACGATTCCGGCGTAGAAGATGAACTGTACAAGCTCGCCCGCCGTCATTGCGCCGCGCACGACATCCTGCGCGCCTTCCCAGCCCACCGCCGCGATGGAGCCGAAAACGGCGAAGATCACCACCGCCGTCATCGCGGCGCGCGCGCGGGTACGCAACACGGCGACGTCGAAGCTCTGTTCGACCGCCTGCCCATACTGCGCGCGCTCGATGTTTTCGTGCGTGAAAGCCTGAACCGTCTGCACGGCGTTGATCGTCTCGCCGGCATGGGCCGACGTATCGGCGATGCGGTCCTGGCTCTTGCGGGAAAGCGTGCGGACCCAGCGCCCAAACAGCATGAGCGGAATCATCACCAGCACGACGGCGCCAGTAACGAGCGCGGTCAGCTTCAGCGACGTAACGAACATCAGGATCAGCCCGCCCACGAACATCACGAAATTGCGGGCGGCGACGGAGACCGAAGAGCCGATCACCGTCTGGATCAGCGTCGTGTCGGCAGTGAGGCGCGACAGCACCTCGCCGGTGCGCGTCACTTCGAAGAATACCGGCGACAGGCCGATCACGTTGTCGAATACGGCCTTGCGCAGATCCGCAATCACCCGCTCGCCCAGCCAGGTGACGAAATAGAAGCGGATGGCGGTGGCGACGCCGAGCACGGCAGCGGCCAGCATGAATAGAAGGAAATAATGCGAAATGGCCGCGATCTGCCCCGCGCTGAAGCCCCGGTCGATAAGCGAGCGCAGCGCCGCCGGCAGCACGAGCGTCGCGCCCGATGAGACCAGCAGAGCCAAGACGGCCGCACCGATCCGTAGGCGGAAAGGCTTGAGGAAAGGAACCAGCGCCTGGAGCGGCTTGAGCGACCGGCTCTTGCCGCGCCCCTGGGCGAGGTATTCGACCTGTTCCGTGTATTCGGTGCCCGACTGCGACATGGCCCGATATCTAGGGTTCCCGGCCTCTATAGACCAGTCCGGAAGGGGCGCGAATTGGGCCTATCGACGCTGGCCGGCGCCAATCTTGCCAGCGTGTCCCCCATCGCCTATAAGCCCCGGCTTCCAAACGGCATCCAGGGTTTTGCGGTGATGAAAAAGGGCATCCACCCCAACTATCACTTCGTGAACGTCGTGCTGAACGACGGCACGACCTACAAGACCCGCACGACCTGGGGCGAGCCGGACCAGAAGCTCCAGCTCGACATCGACCCCACCACGCATCCCGCCTGGACCGGCGGCCAGCAGCAATTGCTCGACCGTGGCGGCCGCCTGACGCGCTTCAACAAGCGCTTTGGCGATTACGTCAAGAAATAAGGCGTCGGCCGGACCTTAAGCCGGCTTCCGATCAACCCGCTTTGCCGAACGCCTCTTCGAGGCGGCCGATCTGCGTCTTGGCGCCGGATTCCGGCAGGCCGCCGCGGAAAAGGATGTCGTCCAGGCGTTCGATGCGGCGATAGAGATTGTCGCTGCGCTTGAGCAGGTCCTGCAGCGTGATC
>JBQCFD010000183.1:0-25122 GCA_051959625.1 Rhizomicrobium sp. | reverse complement strand
GCGAATGGAGCCGTCCGGCTCCTGATAATTCTCCATGATCGCGATGAGCGTGCGTCCCACCGCGAGGCCCGAGCCGTTCAGGGTGTGGACGAGGCCTTTCACCTTGCCGTCCGCGCCGCGATAACGCGCCTGCATGCGCCGGGCCTGGAAGTCACCGCAGTTGGAACAGGAGGAGATTTCGCGGAACCGCTTCTGCCCGGGCAGCCAGACCTCGATGTCGTAGGTCTTCTTCGCCGCGAAGCCCATGTCACCCGCGCAGAGCGTGACCACGCGATGATGCAGGTTCAGGCGCTTCAAGACTTCCTGCGCGCAATCGGTCATGCGCTCATGCTCGGCCTGGCTGGCTTCCGGCGTGGTGATCGACACCAGCTCCACTTTCGAGAACTGATGCATGCGGATCATCCCGCGCGTGTCCTTGCCGGCTGCTCCGGCTTCGGCACGGAAGCAGGGTGTATATGCGGTGAAGCGATAGGGAAGCTTATCTTCTTCGAGGATATCTTCGCGGGCAATATTGGTGAGCGTGACTTCCGCGGTTGGGACAAGCCCGAAGCGGTTCTTGCGGATGGCTTCCTTCAGGTCGTCGGTCTCATCGACAAGGATTTCACCGCTGATCGCCCAGAACTGATCATTCTCGAACTTTGGAAGTTGCGCCGTGCCATAGAATGCCTGATCGCGCGCAAGTATGGGCGGATTGACTTCGGTATACCCGAACGTATCCGTGTGCAGATCGAGCATGAAGCTGCCCAGCGCGCGCTCGAGACGCGCCAACCCGCGCGTGAGATAGACGAAGCGGCTGCCGGAGACTTTTGCGGCGCGCTCGAAATCCATCATGCCGAGCGCCTCGCCGAGATCGAAATGCTCCTTGGCATTGTTCAGCCCGGGATTGCTTCCGAAAGCGCGCGCCGGGACCGGCATATTCGCGTTCTCGTCCGCGCCATCGGGCACATCGGCCTGCGGCAGGTTCGGGATGCCGGCGAGGATCTCGTCGATCTTCGCCTTCATTTCGCGCTCGCGCTCCTCGCCCTTCTGGATGTCGTCCTTGAGACCGGCGACTTCCGCCATCAACGCGGATGCCTGCGCCTCGTCCTTCTTTGCCTTCGCCTGGCCGATCAGTTTGGAGGCTTCGTTGCGGCGCGCCTGCTTCTGCTGCAGCGACACCAGAAGCTCGCGCAATTCCTTGTCCTTGCCGAGAATATCGTCCGCGAGATGAGACGCGATTTCCGCATAGGCCGGCCGCCGCGACAGCGCCTTCACCCACGAATCCCTGTCGTCCCTGATCGCCTTGATGTCGTGCATGGCCGTGAATCCTCGAATGCGAGGGTAATGGCACGGGGGATTCGGGAAATCAAAAATGAATTACCCTCGCCCCCCATACGGGCGGAGAGCCCCCCTCACCCTGCCCTCTCCCCCGAAAAGGGGGCGAGGGTGTTCAGTTGGCGCGTGCCGCGTCCTTCTTGTCGCGGTCGCGTTCGATGAGTTTCACGCACAAGATCGAAATCTCGTAGAGGCCGATCAGCGGGATCATCAAACTCAGCATCGAATAGGGATCGGGCGGGGTGAACACCGCCGACAGCGCCACCAGCCCCACGATCGCGTAGCGCCGCATGGAGCGGAGCTGCGCGCTCGACACGATGCCGACGCGGCCGAGCAGCGACAGCAGCACCGGCAACTGGAAGCAAAGGCCGAAGCCGAAGATCAGCGTGGTGACGAAATCCAGATAGTCCGCCACCTTCGCCTGAAGCTGGATGCCGAGCCCGCCCACCGCATCCGGCGTCTGGTAGCTGAGGAAGAAGTGGATCGCGTAAGGCAGCATCACGAAGAACACGAACGCGCCACCCATGATGAAGAGAATCGGCGAGGCGATCAGGAACGGATAGAAGGCGCGCCGCTCGTTGCGATAAAGCCCGGGCGCGATGAAGAGCCAGAGCTGCGCGGCGATGAAGGGAAACGCGAGGCAAATACCGCCGAACATGCCGACTTTCACGTAGGTGAAGAACGTCTCGTAGAGCGCGGTGTAGATGAGATGGTCGTTGGGCTGGCCTTTCAGCGCTTCCGCCAGCGGCCAGGTCAGGAACGCATAGATGTATTTCGCGAAGGCGAAGCAGATGCCGAAGCAGATGACGAAGGCGATCAGCGACCAGATGATGCGCCGCCGGAGCTCGATCAGGTGATCGAGCAAGGGCGCTTTGCTCTTCTCGATTTCGGCTTCGTCGTCCGCGGTACGATCGCTCATCGCTCCGCCTCATGCGGCGCGGCAGGTTCCGGCAGCGGCTCGTGCTGGACGGCGTGGTTGTGCTCGTCCAGCGACGGGCCGGGATCGAGCGGCGGCGAATTCAGCGGGCGCATGACCGGCGCATCGGCCGGTTGGTTCATCTCGCTCTCGAATTCGGAGAGCGGCCGCTCGCGGCGCAGATTCTCGATCTCGCTGCGCAACTCGTCGAGCTCGGACTGCCGCGCCATGTCATCGAAGCTCTTGCGGAATTCATTGGCCATGGCGCGCGCGCGGCCGAGCCATTGACCCACCATGCGCAACAGGCGCGGCATGTCCTTCGGTCCGACCACCACCAGGGCCACGACCAGGAAGATGAGGATATGGCTCCAGCTGAGGTCGAACATCGCAAACGGCGCTTAGCGGCCGACGGTGTCCTTGTCGTCGCGCGGCAGCGGCTGGGGCGGCGGCGGCTGGCGATGATCGTCGTCGCCTTCGCGCAGGCCCTTGCGGAAGCTGTTGATGCCGCGGGCGACATCGCCCATCAGGTCCGAAACCTTGCCGCGTCCGCCGAACAGAAGCAGCACGATCACGGCGAGGATGAGGATGTGCCAAATGCTGAGCGTGCCCATGATATTCTCCTGCGGCGTCCGACTCTTATATAGGATGCCGATGCCTTTCGCGGGGTTAAAGCGCCTCGGCCCTGCCCCGACAAGGCCTTAGCCGATCAAAATCTCGCCCTTTCGATCCATCAGCGCGGCCAGCGTTCCCAGCCTTTTCTGGACCGGCTCGCCCGCGATGCGCTGGCGGCGGCTGGAAACGTCCAGTAGCAGCCGGGCCGAGGTCAGGCGCAGCGGATAGTGCGGCAATTCGCGCTCGGCAGAGGCCGACAGCGCGAAAGCCAGCCGCGCGGCCAGGCCGATGCGGCGGGCGAGATGCTCATCGTCCTCGCTCAAAAGATCGTGTGCGCCGACATCGCTGGGGAAATCCTCGTCACCGGAATAGCGGTGGAAGATCGCGGTGGCGATGAGCGCGCGGTCGCGGTGGGTGGCGCCCGCAAAGGGGGCGGTCACCACCTGGTTGAAGGCGCCGAGCGCGCGATCGTCCGGATGGCGGCGCCAGCCGATGTCGGTGAAGAAGCACGCAGCCTGGCGGATGCGCTGCTCCGCCGGCTTCTCGCCGGGGAAAAGCGGCGACATCCACTCGAACATTTCGCGCGCGTGATTTGGCGCGCGGCTGATGCGCGCATTGGTGGCGGAAGCGAATTCGATCAGCGGGTCTTTCGCGCGTTCGTCCGGCGAAAGTCCGGCATAGAGCAGTCCCTCGCGGACGCCGTAAGCCGATACGACGACGTCTCTCAGCCCGGTGGCGAGCATCAGACGCTCCAGCACCACGGCGCCGTAAGGCAACGCCTCCGCGCGGCGGCGCGAAACCACTTTCATCAGCTCGAGCGATTTCTTGGATTGGCGGCTCAATAGCTCGCAGAGATCGAGCGCGCGGCCGCGCGGGATCGGATAGTCGTGCAGCACATGCAGCGGGTAGTGCCGGTTCTCCATGTCGACGCGCGCGAGACTGCGCCACGCGCCGCCGACGGCATAGAGCGAACGGCCCTTCAGATCGCCGAGCTTCGACAGGCCCTCGAGTCCGCGATCGACAAGCTTGCGCGCCTTGTCCGGATCGTCCTTCGACTGGTCCATCAGGCGCAAAGGACCGAACGGAAACGTCATCGCCGCGCCGGTGCGGCCGTTGCGAACCGTCACCACATCGAGACTGCCGCCGCCGAGATCGGCGACGAGGCCGTCGGCATCGGGCGTTCCGGCGAGCACGCCTTCCGCAGCAAGACGCGCTTCCTCCTCGCCCGAGAGAATACGGATCGGTCCGCCCCAGAGATTTTCCGCCTTGCGCACGAATTCCGCGCCGTTCGACGCATCGCGCGCGGCGGCGGTGGCGACGGCATCGCGCAATTCCGCCTTGTGCGCGTCGGCCAGCATCCGGAAACGTCCGATGGCCTCCAGCGCGAGCGCGATGCCTTCCTCATGCAGGCGGCCGGTCGTGACCATGTTGCGCCCGATGGCGCAGATCGCCTTCTCGTTGTGGATGACGGCGGGGGAGCGCGAAAACCCCTCGTAGATGACAAGGCGCACGGAGTTGGAGCCGATGTCGACGATGGCGACGGGGCCTGCAGGAACCTTCCGGCCATGCGCGAAGGAAGGCCCCCTCAGTTCGGCCGTGGCGGTGCCCGATGGTGCCATGGATCAGTTCCGCTTCCCGGCGGCCGGCTTCTTGCCGTTCATCTTCAGCGCGCGGCCGCGGCCGGAGAGCGACGGATTGGTCATGAAGTAGGTGTGCGCGGAGAATGCGTTCTCGTCCCAGGACCGGGGATCGCGGGTGTAGCTGTTGTCGGGATTCATGATCCAGCTCTGCGCCTGATCTTTCAGAAGCGCAACCATGATCTGATCCAGCACCTGTTCGTGCACGGTCGGATTGTCGATGGGCACCAGCGCCTCGACGCGGCGATCGAGGTTGCGCGGCATCCAATCGGCGGATGAGATGAACACCCTGGCTTTCGGCGACGGCAAGCCATGTCCGCCGCCGAAACAGACGACGCGGCCATGCTCGAGAAAGCGGCCGACGATGCTCTTCACGCGGATATTGTCGGACAGGCCCTTCACGCCGGGCCTGAGGCAGCAGATCCCGCGCACGACGAGATCGATCTGCACGCCCGCCTGGCTCGCCTTGTAGAGCGCGTCGATGACGTGCGCATCCACCAGCGCGTTGAGTTTGGCCCAGATGGCCGCGGGGCGGCCGGCTTGCGCATGCACCATCTCCTCCTGGATGGAATCGATGAGCTTGCCGCGCAGGGTGAGCGGCGAGATGGCGATCTTCTCCAGGCTCGCGGGCTCGGCATAACCGGTGATGAAGTTGAACAGCGGCGCCGCGTCGCGGCCAAGCGCCGGATCGGCGCTGAACAGCGAGAGGTCGGTGTAAACCTTCGCCGTCTGCGGATGGTAATTGCCGGTGCCGAAATGCACATAGGTGCGCAACTGCCCGCTCTCGCGGCGCACGACCAGGCTCACCTTGGCGTGGGTCTTGAGTTCGATGAAGCCATAGACCACCTGCACGCCGGCGCGTTCCAGGTCGCGCGCCCATTTGATGTTCGCTTCCTCGTCGAACCGCGCTTTCAATTCCACCAGCGCCGTGACGGATTTGCCCGCCTCCGCCGCCTCGATCAGCGCGCTGACGATGGGCGAATCCTTGGATGTGCGATAGAGCGTCTGCTTGATCGCCACCACGTTCGGATCGGCGGCGGCCTGGCGCAGGAACTGCACCACCACGTCGAATGTCTCGAAGGGGTGGTGGACGATGATGTCCTTGGCGCTGATCGCCGCGAAACAATCGCCGCCATGGTCGCGGATGCGCTCCGGGAAGCGCGCGTTGTAGGGCTTGAACTGCAGGTCCTGCCGTTCCGGCACGATGAGCTGGCGCATGTCCGACAGGCCCATCATGTGATCGACGATGACCAGCTCCGATTTCTTGAGCGACAACTGGCCGGCGATGAAGCGGCGCAGATCTTCCGGCATCGCGGCTGCGCACTTCATATGGATGACCGAACCGCGGCGGCGGCGCTTGAGCAGCGTCTCGAACAGCCGCACCAGATCCTCGGCCTCTTCCTCCACCTCCACGTCGCTGTCGCGCAGGATGCGGAACAGGCCGCAGCCGTTGCAGGTGTAGCCGGGGAAAATCTTGTTCAGATAGATCGAGAAGATGTCTTCCAGCGCGATGAAGCGCACATGGCCATTGCCGCCGGGCAGCTTGAGGAAGCGCTGAAGCTGCGCAGGCACCGGCAGAAGCGCATTGACCGCCTTGCCGTCTTTCGTTCGCGTGAGCTGCAGCGCCAGCGTGAAGCCCAAATTGGGAATGAATGGGAACGGATGCGCAGGATCGAGCGCGAGCGGCGTAAGGATCGGGAAGATCTGCTCGCGGAATTCCTTGTCGAGCCACTCGCGCTCGTCGCCGGTGAGCTCGCCGGGCGCGATCACGCATATGCCCGCCTCGCGCAGGTCGCCGTAGAGTTTCGCCCACACCGATTGCTGATCGATGATGAGCGAAGCCGCCATCTCCTCGCCACGCGCAAGCGGCTGCGCGGGCGTGCGGCCGTCGTCGCTCGGCGTGGCGACGCCGGCCGCGACCATGCCTTTGAGGCCGGCAACGCGCACCATGTAAAATTCGTCCAGGTTGGAGGCGGAGATGGACAGGAACCGCAACCGCTCCAGGATCGGGTGACGGCTGTTCTGGGCTTCTTCCAGCACCCGGCGATTGAAGGCGAGCCAGGAGAGTTCGCGGTTCACGAACCTGTCGGGCGAGCTGAGGGCGGTGGCCGCTTCAGGCGACACTTCCACCGCCGGCCGGACCTGGTCCAGCGGCAGCGTTTCGAGGCCCAAGCCGGCCGAATCCTCTATATGTAACTGAGGCTTAGTCATAGTCCGCACAGTCGGAGACACAGAATCCTAGAGGATAAACATTACTGTGTCATGGCGATGGCGGGGGCTGTTCCGCCAGCATTTCCCTGACCAGGCCCAGGCTCACGGCCCTGCCCTCGGCCAGCGCACGCTCGTCGGCGCGGGCCACGAAATCGCGCATGGCGGCGGGACTGCGCTCCAGCGATGTCACCATGCGCTCGATGACGGCGTCGGGGACGGCGAGCTGGCGGTCGTTGAAGAGCTTGCGGGCGATGGCGGCGAGAAGGTCATCGTCCGGCGCCCACAGGGGAAAAGCGAGAAGCGCCGCGAAGCGCGACGCCAGATCGGGCAACGACGTTTTCCAGGCGGATGGCGGTTCGCGCCCCGTGAGCAGGACGGGGGCTTCGGCGCGCGCATGTTCCAGCAACGTGAAGAGCGCCGCATCGCGCGCGGGAGAGACATGCGCGCTGTCCACGTCCTCGACGATCGCCGGGAGATCGGGGTTGCGAGCAGAAAGGCCGCCGCTCAATTCGTTCGCGGCAAAGACCTGCGCGCCCGAACGTTCCTGCCAGATCGCCGCGAGATGCGATTTGCCGGAACCCGAAGGCCCGTGCAAAGCGGCCACCGCCACCGGCCAGCTGGGCCATGAGTCGATGAGAGCCAGTGCCGGCGCGCTGGCGAGCGACGGCACGAAATCCGCGCGCGCGTAACCGGTGCGCGATCCCAGCGGAAGGGGAAGCTGTTGCGGCAAGATCAGGCCGGGCGGCTGCGGCGATGCAGGGCCGCGCGCAGCCACAACTGCGCATAACCGAGCCCCGAAGCCACGGTGAAGAACGCGACCGCGAATACGGCGAAATGCGAGAGCCAGGGGATCTGGATATCGAATGTCAGCATCAGCAGCAGCAGGCCGACATAGATGACCTGCACCGCGGTGCTTACTTTTCCGAGAAAGTTCGGGGTCACGCGCAGCGGCAACTCCAGAAGCAGTGCAAGCCCGATGGCGATCACGATCACCACGTCACGGGCGATGACCAGCGCCATCAGCCACAGCGGCGTGACGTTCAACAGCGCGAGCGTGACGAAGGAGACGAACATCAGAAGCTTGTCGGCGGCAGGATCGAGATAACGCCCGAAGCGCGTCTGCAGCTGGAATCGCTTGGCGAGATAGCCGTCGGCCGCATCGGTCAGGCCCGCGAAGATGAAGACGATCAGGGCCGCATAGTCGTGCCCGCGCCACAACAGCGCGACCAGCGCCGGCGACGCGGCGAGCCGCAGCGCCGTGAGAAAGTTGGGGATGTTGCGCGCGAGCGTGCTCACTGACCGGCCGTCGTCGCGCTGTCGTCGTCCTGCATCGCCAGCGTGTACGCCCCGCCCGCGGACTTCTGGGTGAGATCGATCTTCTGCTGGGCCAGGCTGTCGCGAAGCTGGTCGGCGGTGCCGACATAGGTGAGCGAGAGCCGCGCCATGCCGGTATCCATCGCCACCACGCTCACATCGGTAAGCGTCTGGATGGCGCCCAATCGCGCCAGCAACGTGCCCCATTGGGTGAGGGAATCGATCGCCACGTCCGCCGGCAGCTTGTTGCGGCGGCTGTAATCGATCGCGGTGCGCTCCTTCCAGTATTGCGCGATAGCGGCGGACGCGGCCGCGGCGCAGGCGGCAAGATTGGCCGGCGGCACGCCCGGAACCGTCACATCCGGAATGGGCGGAGACGTGCCAAGGCCGATGCGCTTCATTTTGATGATCGTCTGGCCACCCGATGGATTGAGCTGGACGAGCACCGCCTCTTCCGCGTGCACGCGGGAAGCAGACGGTTCCACGTCCTGCCAGGTGGTGGTGTTGAAGTTGGTGTCGGCGAGCTGGCCCTGGTCGATCGCGTCGCCATAGGGCAACACCATCGGGAGCGCGGCGTGGGAATAAAGCGGTTTGGCCCATGCGGCCGCCCAGGGCGAGCGCCCGGCCCATTTGGGCGCCATGGCGAGTATCAGGATCGGGTGAGCCTGTGCGTCGGTATAGGCGAGATTGGCGCTGCGCAGCAGATGACGCACGGCAGCGGGGTTGAAGGCATAGGTCATCTTGGCGACGTAACGCGTTGTCGACCGGCGCACATCCTGCGGCAGATAGCTCGCGATCAAACGCGTGAGCGCCACGTCATCGAGCGCTGGAACCTTGGCGAGGTCCTCGGGCTTGAGCAACCGCTTCAGAACCATCTGCCAGGCCTTCGCCTTGCCGGAATTGATGGCGATGGTTTGCGCCTCGACCGCGGAGGCCGCGGTCGCATCGACGGGAATATTGGTGACGGTGAACGGATCTTGCGGCGCACCGGCCTGGGCGGCGGGCGCAAAAGCAAGGAACGCGAAAGCGACGGCGAGAATAGCGTGGCGCATGGAAACCCTCAGGACCGGGGCAATATAAAAGGGCCGGAGATTCCGCGAAAGCGCCGCAAAGCCACAGAAAACCGTTCTTCTGCGCCGTCTTAGCGCCTTGTCAGGCCCCGGCGGGCTGCTTAACCGGTGCCGTCGCGCCAACGACCGGGATTCCATGACATCTGGCCGCAACGGCACCACCTATAAAGACGCCGGCGTCGACATCGATGCCGGCGACGCGCTGGTCGATCGGATCGCGCCCGCCGCCAAGGCCACGCGCCGACCCGGTGCGGACGCGGATCTGGGCGGATTCGGCGGCCTGTTCGATCTCAAGGCTGCGGGCTTCCGGGATCCCATCCTGGTTTCATCCACCGACGGCGTGGGCACCAAGCTCAAGATCGCCATCGACACCAAGCTGTTTTCCGGCATCGGTCAGGACCTGGTCGCGATGTGCGTGAACGACATCGTGGTGCAGGGCGCCGAACCCCTCTTTTTTCTGGACTACTATGCGACGGGAAAGCTGCAGGTTGATGACGCCGCGGTGGTGATCGAAGGCATCGCGCGCGCCTGCAAGGAATCCGGTTGCGCGCTGATCGGCGGAGAGACGGCGGAGATGCCCGGACTCTACGCAAAGGGCGACTTCGATCTCGCCGGTTTCGCGGTCGGAGCGGTTGAGCGTCATGCGATCCTGCCAAGGACGCGCGACATGGTGGCGGGCGACGTGCTGATCGGCGTGGCTTCCAGCGGCGTGCATTCCAACGGCTATTCGCTGGTCCGCAAGGCGGTGAGCGATGCGGGACTGGCATGGGAAGCCCCCGCGCCGTTCGACAAATCGCGCAAGCTGGGCGAGGCGCTGCTTGCGCCGACGCGTCTCTATATAAAGAGCGGACTGGAAGCCATCCGCAGCGGCGGAGTGAAGGGCCTCGCCCACATCACCGGCGGCGGCATCACCGAGAACCTGCCGCGCGCCTTGCCCGACGGGCTCGATGCGGAGATCGATCTTTCCTGCTGGACGCCCTCGCCGGTCTTCGGCTGGCTGTCGAGATCGGCCGGGATCGAGGAGCGCGAGATGTTGCGCACCTTCAATTGCGGCTTGGGCTTGATCGCTGTCGTGGCGGAGAAAAGCGCAGGTCACGTGATCGACGCATTCCAGGAATCCGGCGAACGCGCGACCCGCATCGGGCATCTCGTGAAGGGCGATGGTGAGGCGAAGGTCCGTTACAAGGGCGCGCTCAAACTGTGAGCTTTTTGCCCGACATAGCCCTCGCCCTCACGAAGTGGGGGAGAGGGTTGGGCGAGGGGGTGCCTCAAGCAAAGGCACACATCACGAAGCTGCGCTCAGCGGAATCGAAAATTTCCCTCGACATCGTGCCCAGCGGAGAGGCCCCCTCACCCTGCCCTCTCCCCCTTAAAGGGGGAGAGGGTGATTTTTTGGTTTGTTGCCGATGACGAACAGAAAGCGCGTCGCCGTCCTTATTTCGGGCAGAGGCTCAAATCTCCAATCCCTGATTGAAGCCTCGAAGGCGCCGGACTATCAGGCGGAGATCGCGCTGGTTGTTTCCAACAAGGAGAATGCCGCCGGATTGTGCGTGGCACAGAATGCCGGCATTTTAGCGCGCGTCATTCCGCATCAGAATTATGAAAGCCGCGAAGCCTTCGACCGCGCCATCGATGCGGCGTTGCGCGAGATGAATATCGCGCTCGTGGCGGAAGCCGGTTTCATGCGCATCCACTCCGAATGGTTCGCGAAGGAATGGGAAGGCCGGCTGCTCAACATCCACCCCTCCCTGCTGCCGCTGTTTCCCGGCATTCGCGTGCATCAGCAGGCGCTGGATGCGGGCGTGACGGAGTCGGGCTGCACGGTGCATTTCATCGTGCCGGAACTCGATTCCGGCCCGATCGTTGCGCAGGCGCGCGTGCCCGTGCTGCCCGGCGATACCGCGGAAACGCTGGCGGCGCGGATTCTTGCCGAAGAACACAGAATTTATCCCGAAGCGCTGAAGCTGGTCGCTCAAGGGAAAGTGAAGCTGGACGGTGGACGGGCGGTTTTCGTTTAGCGATGCTCCCCAGCGACGGATCGCGGGGGAAAGCCATGCAACGTATCGTACCGGTTATCGCCGCGCTGGTGTTATTCGCAGCATCGATGGCGCTTCCCGCGCGCGCTCAAGACGCGGCGGATACCCAACATCTTTTCGTCATTGTCTATTCCCAGGGTTCGGCCTGGAAAGCGGGCGTGCCGATGGATGAACAGAGGCTCAAGCCTCACTACTATTATTGGAAATCGCTGCGCGACGCGCACGCCTTATTCCTGGCAGGACCCTTTACCGACGCCAATGGCGGCCTGGTTGTCCTTCGGGCCCGCACTATCGACGAAGCCAGAAACAGGATGGCGCACGATCCGGCGGTGATCGGCAAAATATTCGTCGGTGAGATTCACGCCTGGAGCCCCGGTCTGGATTCCGGCGCGGCCGCGAAGGACTTTCTCGCCGCGCCAGAGTAGTCAGGCGGCGACTTTCGCCGCGTCGAGCTGCGCGCGCCAGGCCGCTTCGCGCTCTTTCAGCAATTCGCCGATGATGAGCGCGTTGTCGTCCTTCACCTCTTCGAGCACTTCGTAGGTGAAGGCAGCTTCGCCCGCAGCCTTCCACGCCTTCTGCAATTCGGCGTTCGGGTAATTTCCCATGCCGAGCTGGAACCAGAGCGAGTTCTTCTGTTTATCGAGATTGCGCGTGGTGCCGACCCAGCGGCGCTCTCCGCAGGCGACCGCGAAGACCCCGGCGCGCTGCGGCGTCTCTCTATACTCCCGCAGCATCTCTTTCTTGCGAGCGTTGTCCATCAGAACCCCACACCGGAAATCTTGGCCGAGATGTCCCACAGCCGCCTCGCATCCGCATCATCCTGGGCGGCGCGCGAGGGCATGGCGAGCGCTTTTCTGTCGTAATAGCCGCCGGTCTTGCCATTCGCATCGTCGGAATCGGCGAGCCAGATGATCGTCTCCGCGCCCTGTTCCGGCGTCAGTGCGAAATTCTGGGCGATCTTGATCACCCCGCCCATGAGACCGCGATTGTTCTGGCCGAAGCGCGTGGCGACGAAGCCCGGATGCAGGCAGTTCGCCGTGATGCCGGTGCCGGCCAGCCGCCGCGCCAGCTCGCGCGTGAAGAGGATGTTGCAGAGCTTGGACTTGCCATAGACGCCGAAGCCGGAATAGCCGTGTTCCGACTGCAGGTCGTCGAAGTTGAGCTTCGCGCCCTTGTGCGCGTCCGACGCGGTGGAGACGATGCGCGCATGCGGCGTCGCCTTCAGCCGGTCGAGCAGCATGTTGGTGATGACGAAATAGGACATATGATTGAGGGCGAACGTCTTCTCGAGACCGTCCTCCGTCACCTGGCGCGTGGTGAACATCGCGCCGGCATTGTTCACGAGCACGTCGATCTGCGGCTCGCTGTCGGCGATCTCCTTGGCCACCCGCTTCTGCTCGGCGAGCCTGGTGAGATCGGCGTAGTGGACCGTGTGGTCGGTGTGGCCGGCGATGGCGCGCAGATGCCTGCGTGTGGCCTCGCCCCGCTCGCGGTCGCGCGCGATGAACACGATGCGCGCGCCCTTCTGCGCGAGCCGGTCGGCCGCCACTTCTCCGATGCCTGACGTTGCCCCCGTTACGACGACGACTTTGTCATGCATCGACATGGCGCTTATCCCACGAGTTCCATGTCGGAGAAGAAGAAGCGGATCTCATGCGCGGCAGTTTCCGGCGCATCCGAACCGTGCACGGAGTTCGCCTCGATCGATTCCGCGAAGTCCTTGCGGATCGTTCCGGGCGCCGCCTTCGACGGATCGGTCGCGCCCATCACTTCGCGGTTCTTCGCGATGGCATTCTCGCCTTCCAGCACCTGCACGACGACGGGACCCGACGTCATGAATTCGCAGAGGCTTTTGAAGAACGGGCGCGCCTTGTGGACATTGTAGAACGCCTCGGCCTGCGCCGAGGAAAGCTGCAGGCGCTTGGAGGCGATGACGCGCAGGCCCGCCTTCTCGAAACGGTCGATGATGGCGCCGGTGTGGTTACGCTTCGTGGCGTCCGGCTTGATGATGGACAGGGTGCGCTCGACGGCCATTTCTTTACTCCGGATGGGGAAAATTTCGGGCCTTATAAGTGTGCGCCAAGATAAGGGCAAGTTGTCCGCCCTTGCCTTGAGGGAAGCTCGAAAAATTCAAGCGCAGCGCAGAAATTTTCGGGGGGAGGATCGAGGCGCACCCTCTCCGCATCGGCCCCTTCCCCGAAATATGCGAAGTGGATATTCGCGCCCGTCCTTCGGGGGGAGGGTTGAAAAATCCGCGCCGTGCTGTAGCCACGCCGTCCCATGCTGGTTATCGACAACATTACCGTCCGCATCGCGG
The DNA here is from genome assembly GCA_051959625.1 of Rhizomicrobium sp. GTDB lineage: Bacteria > Pseudomonadota > Alphaproteobacteria > Micropepsales > Micropepsaceae > Rhizomicrobium. The sequence continues at coordinate 11,695 of JBQCFD010000183.1, read as the reverse complement.
GCCGCGAAATCCTGGAAGGCGCGAGCGCTTCGCTGCCGGCAGGACGGCGCATTGGCCTTGTCGGCCGCAACGGCGCGGGCAAGTCCACCCTGTTCCGCGTCATCCTGGACCAGCTTCATCCGGATCTCGGCGAGGTCACGAAGCCTTCGGGCTGGCGCATCGGCAGTGTCGCGCAGGAAGCGCCATCGTCGAATGTGAGCCTGCTCGATACGGTGCTGGCCGCGGACAAGGAACGCATCGACCTTCTGGCGCGCGCGGAGATCGAAACGGACGGCCACGCGCTGGGCGACATCCATGCGCGGCTCGACGCGATCGATGCCTATTCCGCGCCGGCGCGCGCGGCGTCCATTCTGGCGGGCCTTGGATTCAGCGCCGAGGAACAGTTGCGGCCATGCTCGGAATTCTCCGGCGGGTGGCGCATGCGCGTGGCGCTGGCGGCTATTCTGTTCTCCGCGCCCGATCTGCTGCTGCTGGACGAGCCGACCAATTATCTCGACCTCGAAGGCGTGCTTTGGCTGGAGGACTATCTCAAGCGCTATCGCGGCACGGTGGTGGTCGTCAGCCATGACCGCGACCTCCTGAACAGCGTCGCCGAATTCATCCTGCATCTCGAATACAAGAAGCTCACGCTCTACACCGGCGACTACGACACCTTCGTGACCACCCGCGCCATGCGCCGCGCCAACGATGCAGCGTTTGCGCAGAAGCAGGAGGCCGCGCGCAAGCACATGCAGGCGTTCGTCGACCGCTTCCGCTACAAGGCGAGCAAGGCGCGGCAGGCGCAAAGCCGCATCAAGATGCTGGAACGGCTGCAGACGGTGGAAGTGCCGCCGGATGAATTCATCGCGCCGATCAAGCTGCCCACGCCGGGGAATGTCAGCCCGCCGCTGGTGACGCTGGAAAAGGTCGCGGTCGGCTATGACGGCCGCACGGTGCTGTCCAACATCTCGCTGCGGTTCGACCCGGACGATCGCATCGCGCTGCTGGGCAAGAACGGCAACGGCAAGTCGACGCTCGCCAAGTTGATCGCCGGCCGGCTCGACACGATGGCTGGCCACGCCGAGTTTTCGCGCAAATTGACGGTAGGCTATTTTGCGCAGCACCAGCTCGACGAAATGGATCCTGGCATCACACCGGTGCAGACGCTGGCGCGCTATCGCCCGAAGATGACGGAGACGGAATTGCGCACCCGGCTGGGCAGCATGGGCCTCGTCGGCGACAAGGCGCTGACATTGGTGAGCAATCTGTCCGGCGGCGAACGCGCGCGGCTGATGCTGACGCTGGCGACGCTCGACAAGCCGAACCTGCTCATCCTTGATGAGCCGACGAACCATCTCGACATCGATGCGCGCGAGGAATTGTTGATCGCGCTCAACGATTTCGAAGGCGCGGTGATCCTCATAAGCCACGACCGCCGTCTGATCGAAGCGACGATGGATCGACTGTTCCTGGTGGCGGATGGCGGGGTGCATCCGTTCGACGGCGACCTCGACGATTACCGGCGGTTCCTGCTCTCCGGCGACAACAAGCCGATGCGCCGGGAAGAGCCTGCTCCAAAGGTGAGCAAGGAAGACGCGCGGCGCGAAGCGGCGGAGAAGCGCAAGGCGCTCAAGCCGCTGAAGGAGAAGGTCGAGATCGCGGAAAGCCAGATCGCGGAGCTCAACAGGGAGATCGCGAAATACGACAAGTCGCTCGCCGATCCCCTGCTCTTCACGCAAGATCGCGCGAAAGCTGCGTCGGTCTCCAAGAAACGCGCTGAGGCGCAGCGCAAACTCGATGCCGCAGAAGCGCGATGGCTGGCTGCGAATGAGGAATATGAAAGTGCGAGCGCGGAAGTTTAGCTCGCTTCATTTTGAATACTCTTCTCCAAACCGTCATGGCCGCCACGCGAGCGGCCATGACGGTGCCTTTTAGAAACGGGAATATCGGAATCGCCTACCGCAGATTCTGCTGCGCGATCTTGAGCCACTCGCGCTGGCGGCGGCGAACATAGGATGGCGAAGACTTCACCGCAGCGACGATGGCGCGGAACAGCGACTGTGCCTTGTCGTGCTGGCCCATCTTGTCGAGCAGCACGGCATAGCGGCAGCGCGCCTCCTCGCCGGGATAGACATTCACCAGCTTCTCATATTCGCGCGCGGCCCGATCGTTCTTGCCTTGCAGCGCGAGCGCCCGGGCGTAATCGAGATGCGCATCCTGCGTGAACGCGGCAGGATCGGCTTCGCGCAGCCGGTCGAACGCGGCTTCCGAACCTGCGCCGTCGCCGACGAGAAGTTTCGCGCGAGCCAGCCCGTGCAGCAACGCAGGGTCCTGCGCAAAGGTGCCTTGCGCGGCGCTTTCGTAAAGATCGACGGCGTCCTGAAAGCGGCCGCGCTTGATGCACTCCTCCGCGAAGACGCGCTTGGCCTGCGCGGAGCCGGTGAGTTCCAGATCGCGCTTCTTCTGGCGATAGCTGGTGCCGGGATCGGTGATGTTGGGCGTGTCGTCGGCGAAGCGGCGCACTGCGAAATTCTGCGCCGCACCGGAAAACAGCGAATAGGCGACATAGGCCGCGATACCGATCCACGGCAGCAGGATCACGGGCACGATCCACAGGTAATGCCGTCCGCTGCGCACGATGTGCCATGCGCAGGCCAACTGGGCGATGAGTGTGATGAGGCCGAAGCCGTAGAGTGGCATTATGCGAGAAATTTCATCCGTGCCCCTCACCTAAATCAGGAATATCGCGGGGTTTTCAACCCTGTTTCTCGAATTTCCCGCTCGGGCTTTCTTTCCAATATGTAACGTCGTGCCCCGCATCCTTGGCGCTTTTCCATGATTGCCGCGCGCGCGACAGCGAATCCGCATCGCGCCCGTCGAACATCAGCACGATGCGCGCGAGGGCCTTCGCCTCAGCGCCATCCCACACTGGCGGTTCCGCGCCACCGACGAGGAAGAGCACGTTCGCCTCGTTGGCGTTTTCATCTTCGGTGGTGATGAGCACCGGTTGCCGCTTCGGATCGCCATCGCCCATTTGCGCGTGCGGCAGGAAGGACTGGTCGTCATAGGTCCAGAGCAGATTGTCGATGGCCGACGCGCGATCCGCCGACTCCGCCTTGATCAACACCCGCTGCCCGCGCTCGAGCGTCCGCGTGACGAGCGCGGGCAGGACATCATCCAGCGAGCGGCGTTCGAGGTGATAGAACAGCGTCTCAGTCATCACTTCTCATAGTGATCCGCCACCAGCCGATCCAGCACGCGCACGCCCCAGCCGACGCCCCAGCCGGGCGACAGCGGCTTCTGTTCGCCGTCTTGCCAGGCGACGCCGGCGATATCGAGATGCGCCCAGGCTTGACCCTTCTCCACGAAGCGCTGGAGGAACTGTGCCGCCGTGATCGAGCCCGCATGTGGACCGCCGATGTTTTTCATATCCGCGATCTTGGACTTGAGGAGCTTGTCGTAAGCTTCGCTCAGCGGCAGACGCCACACCTTTTCCCCCACTTCGGCGCCCGCTTCGGCGATCCGCGCCGAAAGCTGGTCGTTGTTGGAGAACAGGCCCGCGTGATCGGCGCCAAGCGCGATCATGATCGCGCCCGTCAGGGTGGCGAGGTCGATGACGAACTTCGGCTTGAACTTCTGTTGGGTATAGGTGAGCGCGTCGGCCAGCACGAGACGGCCTTCGGCGTCGGTGTTCAGCACCTCGATGGTCTGGCCGGACATGGATTTCACCACGTCATCGGGACGCTGGGCCTTGCCGTCCGGCATATTCTCGACGAGGCCGATCACGCCGACCGCGTTCACGCGCGCCTTGCGGGCTGCGAGCGCGCGCATGGTGCCGGTGACCGCGGCGGCACCGCCCATGTCGCCCTTCATGCCCATCATCGATGCGCCGGGCTTTAGCGACAGGCCGCCGGAGTCGAAGCACACGCCTTTGCCGACGAATGCGACCGGCGCCTCGTTCTTGTTGCGCGCGCCGTTCCAGCGCATCACGACAAGCTGGCTTTCGCGCTCGCTGCCCTGCCCGACACCCAGCAGCGATCCCATGCCAAGCTTCTTCATCTCCGCTTCGCCCAGCACTTCGACCTTGAGGCCGAGCTTGGTGAGCGACTTCGCGCGGCGCGCGAATTCGGCGGGGTAGAGAACGTTCGGCGGCTCGTTGACGAGATCGCGCGCGAGGTAGACGCCTTCAGCCACGGCATCCGCCGCGACCCACGCCTTTTTCGCCCCCGCGGCGTCACGCGTGCCGACCGTGACGGTCTTTATGGTCGAATCATATTCGTCCCGGGCCTTGGTCCGATAATGGTTGAAACCGTAGCCGCGGAGCTTTGCGCCCATCGCCAGATGGACCGCGAGCGCCGCGGGCTTCAGTTTGGACCCTTTCGGCGTATCCAGTGCGAACGCAATGTCGGCGACCCCCGCCGCATAGAGCCGCGCCACCACGCCGGCTGCCAGCTTCTCCGCCGCGCCGCCGTCGAATTCCTTGCCCATGCCGGCGATGAGAACGCGCGAGGCTTTGAGACCCTGCGGCGCCAGCACCTCGACCATCTGTCCCGGCTTGCCGGTGAACTTCGTCGAGGCCGCAACGGCGCGCTTCAGTGCTCCGCCCGTCGCCTTGTCCGCGTCCGCGGCCGAGGGGGTAAAAGAGCCGTCGCCCAAGACGCCCACAACCAGGGCCCCGCCCGTAGCGAGCGAGGGGGCGGCGAAAGAAAGCTGCATGGAAAGTCCTCCAGGTGGTGTCTGCCCCTGCCAGATCCGAAAAATATCCGCCGAGTCAGCCGGATACGCGCATTTCGGATTGCCGGGGGACGGCGGGAAAATGCTAGTAGTGCGGCCACAGCTTAGGTCGAATCCCGGACCGGGACCAAGCGCCGGGCCAAGGTTTCCAGGAATGGCAGCGAGAGCCAAATTGCCGCGATTGTCGAACTATGTCCTGCGCCAGCTGGCGGGACCGGTAACGCTTTTCTGTTTCCTGCTCACGGCGGTGGTGTGGCTGTCGCAGTCGATGCGCCTGCTGGACCTGGTCATCAACCGCGGCCAATCGGCGGTCACCTTCGTCTATCTCACCCTGCTGCTGCTGCCGAGCCTGCTCGTCATCATCCTGCCGATCGCATTCTTTGCGGGCGCACTCTACGGCCTGCACAAACTCAATGCGGATAGCGAGCTCGTGGTGATGCAGGCGTCCGGTTTCAGCAAGGCGCAACTCGGCGTGCCGGTGATGATCGTGGCGGCGGTGGTGATGCTGCTTACCTATCTTTGCAGTCTCTATCTCATGCCCCTCGGCCAGCGAACGATGAAAGACACCGTGTTCGGCATCCGCGCGGACATCGGCGCCGCCATCCTGAGCGAGGGCGCATTCAACACGCCGGCCGACGGTTTGACCGTGTTCATCCGCGACCTCGCGTCGGACGGGCATATCCGCGGTATTCTGGTCCACGACAACCGCGATGCGCAGCATCCCACGACCTATCTCGCCCAGAGCGGCATACTCGCGCAGACGTCCGCCGGCGGGCGGCTCATCATGCTCGACGGCACCATCGAGCAGTCCAACGGCACCGGCGCGCAGCTCTCGGTCCTCAAGTTCAAGCGCTATGTGTTCGACCTCGACCAGTTCTCCGGCCAGCAGCGGCGCACGGAACTGGAAGCCAGCGACCGCTACCTCTCCGAGCTGTTCTGGCCCAAGTTCAACGCGCCGCCCAAGAACAAGAACGTGTTCAAGATATTCCTCGCGGAAGCCAACAACCGGCTCGCCGCGCCGCTCTATTGCCTCACCTTTGCGCTGATTGCGCTTGCAGCGGTGACCAGCGGGCGGCGGCAGCGCGGCGCCTATGCGTTGAGGCTGACGGGCGCATCGGTGTTCGCGGCGCTTCTGCGCATCATCGGATACGGCGCCCAAGGCATGGCCGCGCGCAGCCCCTCGCTGGTCTTCCTCCTTTATCTCATTCCTATTGCCGGCGGAGGGCTTGCGCTGCTGGACCTTCAGGGAACGGTTCTTCCGCGCCTGCTGGATCGTTTCCGGGGCGCGGCACCCGCGCACGCCGCATGAGCTGGTCGTGGACCCTCTTCCGCTATCTGGCGCGCCAGTTCGTGGTCGGCGTTGGCGTCGTCTATGCGGGATTCCTTTTTCTCGCTTTTTCCATGGACATTGTGGGCCTCGCCGACCACACCGCCGCCAAGCATGTGCCGACCGCGGTGATCATCGGCATGGCCACGCTGCAACTTCCCGATCTCGGCTTGAAACTGCTTCCCTTTGCAGTCCTTCTGGGCGGCGTCTTCGCATTCGTCCGGCTTTCACGCAGCCAGGAATTGATCGCGGTCCGCGCGGCCGGCGTTTCGGCGTGGAACCTCCTCGCGCCGTCTCTGGCGGTGGCGGTTTCGCTGGGCGTATTCACCGTGCTCGCGCTCACGCCGCTGACATCGCGGATGCTGGTGCAATATTCGGAGCTCGAAGCGAAATACATCCGCGGGCAGGCTTCCCAGCTCGCGATCTCGCGCAACGGCCTGTGGCTTCGCCAGGGCGACGCGAACCAGCAATCGGTGATCCATGCCTTGCGGGTGGCCGATCAGGGGCTGCGGCTCGAGGACGTCATTGTCTTCCTCTATGGCCCCAACGACCTCTTCGAAGGCCGCATCGACGCGCGCTCCGCCGTGCTCGAAACCGGCGCATGGACGATGAAGGACGCCTGGGTGAGCGGTCCCGAAGGGCGCGCGGTGCATCATCCGGTCTATAGCCTCAACACAACACTTACGCCCGCGCAGATCCAGGAGAGCTTCGCCTCCCCCGAGACGATTTCGTTCTGGGACCTGCCTTATTTCATCGCCACGGCGCGCAAGGCTGGCTTCTCCGCGGTGCGCTACGTTCTCTATTTCGACTCCCTGCTCGTGATGCCGGCACTGTTCGCCGCGATGGTGTTCATGGCAGCGAGCTTCTCGCTCCGGCTCGCGCGCATGGGCGGCCTGCTGCGGGTAATCCTCTACAGCACATTGGCCGGATTCGGCGTTTATTTCTTCGGCAATGTCACGCAGGCACTGGGTGAGTCCGGCATTCTTCCCACTGCGCTTGCCGCGTCCGCGCCGGCCGCCGCCGCCATTCTTCTCGGCATGACCCTCGTCTTCCACCAGGAGGACGGTTGATGGGATGCAAGGGGCTCCTCGCGGCGCTGACGGCAGGTCTGCTGCTGTGCAGTTCCCAAGCCATGGCCGTAAGCACGAATTCCGGGAAGGACGCCCTGCTGGGGCCGTCCACCGGCGATTATCTGCTCAAGGCCGACACCGTCGCCTATGACGTGAACGCCAAGGTCGTTTCCGCCGTGGGCCATGTGGAGATCGACCACAATCAGCGCATCGTCACCGCAGACAAAGTCACCTACGACCAAAACACCGACACCGTGGTCGCCGAAGGCAATGTGGTGATGATGGCGCCGGACGGCACGGTGGTGTTCAGCCCGCGCGTGACGTTGAGCGACGAGATGAAGAACGGCGTCATGGAAGGTTTCCGCGCGCTGCTCGGCAAGACCGGCCGTCTCGCCGCCGTGAAAGCAACGCGTGAGAACGGGACCGTCACGACCATGACGCGCGCGGTCTTCACCCACTGCAAGATCTGCAACAAACCCGGCCAGCGCACGCCCATCTGGGACGTGAAGGCTTATCGCGTGGTCTATGATCAGAACGCGCACAAGATCATCTACCACGACGCCATCCTCGATCTATTCGGCGTGCCGGTGGCCTATACACCCTATTTCAGCCAGTCCGATCCCACGGTGAAGCGACAGAGCGGCATCCTTCCGCCGGATGTGGGCTCGTCGAGCACGCTGGGCACCTTCATCAAGCTTCCCGTCTATGTCTCGCTGACCGACTCCCGCGACTTCACCATCCAGCCCACGATCTCGACCAAAGGCGGCGAAGTGCTGGCCGGCGAATATCGCGAGCGCTGGGACAATGGCGGCATGTGGCTGCAGGGAACCGTGGCCTACGATCCGCATGGCGGCCTGAACGAGAACCAGCACCAATGGTATTCGTCGCTGTTCGGTTCCGGCCGCACCCAGATTGGCGACAGTCCGGTCTGGCGCGCGGGGTTCGACGCGCAGATCACTTCCAATCCCACCTATCTCGAGCGTTACAGCCTCTACAACAAGGACGATCAGCTTTTCAGCGATCTGTTCGTTCAGGGCATCAGCGGCCGCAGCCGTTTCGCCATCACCGGCTATTTCTTCCAAAGCCTTGTCGGCGCCTGTCCCCAACTGGTCACGACCAAGCCGCCGGTCTGCGCGACCACCGCCACGTCTCCGCTCTTCATCAAAACGGCGCAGATTCCGCTGGTGCTGCCCTTGATCGAATACACCTACATACCCGAGCACAGGGTCTGGGGCGGCGATCTGCGTTTCGACATCAACAGCGCGTCGCTTGAGCGCAACCAGGGACCGGATGATCAACGGCTGACCGCCGAGTTGCGCTGGGACCTGCCGTTCATCACCGACGACGGACAGCTCATCACGGTCCGTGCCGACGCGCGCGGCGATCTCTATCACACCACCAACAACGACGTGCTCGATTTTCCCGACATTCCCACCAAGAGCCACTACATCACGCGCGGCATCCCCTATGTCGGCGTCGATTGGCGCTGGCCGTTCGTCAGCGGCGACGGCAAGACGACGTTCCTTGTGGAACCTATCCTGCAGGCGATCGCCGCGCCCTATGGCGACAATCCGGCGGGTATTCCCAACGAGGGAAGCTTCAACGTCGAACTCGGCGAGAACGACGTGTTCAGCTTCGACCGCATTCCGGGATACGACATCGTGGAGAGCGGACCGCGGGCCAATGTCGGTTTCCGCACCGAAGCGATGTTCCCCTCCGGCAGCGTCGAATTCCAGGTGGGCGAAGTGCTGCGGCTCAAGCCCGACAAGATATTCGCCGAGTCGACCGGCTTCGCGGATTCGACGTCGGACGTCGTGGGGCGGTTCACAATCAAGTTCCCGCCGCATTTCAGTCTTACCCATCGGGTCGACATCGATCAGTCGACCGGGAAGATCCGCCGCAACCAGGTCTATCTCGACGGGAACTACGGACGTTCCTCCATCGAGCTGAGTTATGTGCGGTTGCCGGCGCAGGATGCAGTGCTGTCGGATGAACCGCGTGAAGAGGTTAACGGTCAGGCCACGATCGGATTGTGGGGCAACTGGGTTGGCTTCGCCGCCGCCCGCCGCGATCTCGCCAACAGCCAGATGCTGGATGACGAATTCGGCCTGGGCTACGATGACGAGTGCCTGAAGATCTCCCTGTCCTATCGCCGCCAGTACACGCGCGACCGGGATATCCCGCCCTCCACCTCGATCCTCTTCAGGGTCAAGCTGGACACCAGCGACGAGCCGGAGAATCAGGGTTTGAGCGAGCTTTTCCCGCGGCACTTGTTCTCCTCCACAAGCCTTTGACCGCGCGCCCAAATTGCTTATTCTGCACCCCAGCCGGGCGGCCGCGTTGGACGGGACGCGGATGGCGACCCGAAACCGCAAGAATGCCCAAGACCGGTCCCAAATGACTCGCAGCTTTACGTATGCATTCCTGGGCGCGTGCGCCGTCGTGTTCTGTGCCATGCCGCTTTCTGCGAAGGACGCGCCGCCGCCGGCCGCGCCGGCCGCAAAGGCTGCGGCGCCCGGAACCGAAGCACTCGATGTCGGAGAGAGCCGCGAAGAGGCCCAGCTTAAAGGCGACGGTGTCGCCTCGATCGTCAACGATACGGTGATCACCGACTACGATCTGCGCCAGCGCGTGGCGCTCTACATCTCCACCACAAACGTCAAGCCCACGCCCGAAGCGATGAAGCAGATCCGCGAGCAGGTTCTGCATCAGCTCGAAACCGAGCGAATCGAACTTCTCGAAGCGCAGAAGAACAACGTCACCGTTTCTGCGGCGGATGTCGACCGCGCCATCGACAACATCCTCAAGGACAACCATCTGACGCAGGAACAGCTTACGCAGATGCTCGCGCGCTCCAATGTGCAGCTGGCCACCTTGCGTTCGCAGATCGCATCGCAGGTCGCATGGTCGAAGACGGTGCAGAACCAGTACGGCGATCGCGTCGACATCTCCAAGGATGAAGTGGACGCCGAAATGCAGCGCCTCGCCGAAGGGCGCAACAAGCCGCATTACCTTGTCGCGGAGATATTCCAGTCCGTCGACAATCCGGAAGATGACGGGCGGGTGCTGAAGAACATGCAGCAGATCGAGGAGCAGCTGCGCAGCGGCGCCTCTTTCGCGGACGTCGCGCGCCAGTTCAGCCAGAATCCTACGGCTGCGGCAGGCGGCGACATGGGAGTCGTCGTCGACGGGCAGCTGCCGAAAGAGCTGAACGACGTGCTGAGCAAGATGCGGCCCGGCTCGTTGAGCCAACCCATCCGCTCCACCGGCGGCTACTACATTCTCTTTCTGCGCGCGCGCCAGGAAGGCGAAGGCACCAAGCTTCCAGAGCAGGCGCAAGCGCCCGTGAATCCCCATCCCGACAGCCTGCCGCTGGTGCGCATTCTGCTTCCGATCGGCCCCAAACCGCCGAAAGATCTGCTCACCAAGGTCGAAGCGTTCGCGAACGACTTGCGCGGGCACATCCAGAGTTGTGATGGACTGGGAGACATCGTCCACAAGATCAAGGGCGCCGTGTACATGAACCTCGGCAACATGCGCCTTGCCGATCTCAGCCCGCAGATCCAGCAGGCCCTGGCGCAAACCCAGCCCGGCGGCAGTGCCGAGCCGTTCCAGTCCTCCGCCGGCGTCGAACTGTTCGTGCGCTGCGACAAGGGGCCGCCGCCCAAGGCCAGCGTGTTCCAGATGCCGTCGCGCGATGAAATCGAGCAGCAGCTTTTCGAGCAGCGCATGGCGGTGCTTTCGCGCCAGTATCTGCGCGATCTGCGCCGCGACGCCGATATCGAGAAGCCGGGCGAGCCGTTGGGACCGCGCAAAGCCGCCGATGCCGACAACTGACATCCAGCCTTCGCCGGATGCGCCTCTCCTTGTGACGATGGGCGAGCCGGCAGGCGTGGGTCCGGAGATTGCCGTCGCCGCATGGCGCGCGCTCGGCGGAAAGATCGGCAAGCGATCCATCAAGCTCGTCGGCGACGCGAGCGTGTTCAAGCTGCAGGGTGAGATTCCGCAAACGGCGCTGATAGCCGCTCACCCGCTCGCCGCTCCCCTTCGCATGGGCGATGCCGATCCGGCGAACACGCACGCAGTGGTCGATGCCATAGACACCGCTGTTGCCATGGCGATGCAGAGCGCCGCAGCCGCCGTGGTGACGGCGCCGATCCACAAGGCATCGCTTCTGCGCGGTGGATTCGAATATCCGGGTCATACCGAATATCTGCAGAAGATCACGGAAGCCCCCCGCGCGGTGATGATGCTGGCTGGCGGCGGACTGCGCGTGGTACCGCTCACCATCCATATCGCCCTGGCCAGAGTGCCCAAGCGCATTTCCGAAGCCGCCATCGTCGAGACGGGCGAGATCATCCTGCAGGCGCTGAAACGCGATTTCGGAATCGCCCGGCCCCGGCTTGCGGTCAGCGGGCTCAATCCGCATGCCGGCGAGGACGGCGAAATCGGGCGGGAGGACCGCGACATCATACGGCCGGCGTGCGAAGCGCTGCGCGTGGAAGGCGATGTGATCGGTCCGCTGCCAGCCGATACCATGTTCCATGAAGAAGCTCGAGCGAAATATGACGCAGCGCTGTGCATG
>JBQCFD010000182.1:0-15639 GCA_051959625.1 Rhizomicrobium sp. | reverse complement strand
CGCCTCGGCCACCGCCTTGGCGCGCTCCGCATAACGCGCGCGGATGTTCTTCACATGCGCGGCATACCGGCTTTCCTCGATGAACCGCGCCACCGCCGACTGCACGAACTGGCTTGGCGCGGTGGTGAAGTGAAACGCCATGCGCGAGAACGGCTCGACGAGATAAGGCGGAACGACCAGGTAGCCCATCTGGATATGCGGTCCGAGCGTCTCCGAAAAACTGCCGAAATAAATGACGCGATTGCCGCGATCCTCTCCCTGCATGGCCTGGCGCCGGTCGCCGGCGAACATCAGTTCCGCACCGACGTCGGATTCGAAGATCACGGCGTTGGAGCTGCGCGCCACATTGAGCAGCGCGTGGCGATGGGCTTCGGGCATCTGATGGCCGAAGGGAAAATTCACCGAAGGCGACGCGAAGATCATGCGCGGCGGCGGCACGGCCTGCCCGTTCTCGTATGCTTGCCCCGGAAGCGCGAGCGGATAGATGTTGGCGCCCGCCGCGCGCAAGGCATCGCGCACGTTCTTGAACGTCGGATTCTCCAGATGCACGCTGTGGCCGGGATCGATCATGACCCGGATCGTCAATGCCACCGCGGCCTCCAGGCCGGTCGTCGGAATGATCTGCTCCGGTTCGCAGAAAACGCCCCGCATAAGCCTCAGATGGCGCGCGAGCGCGTGTTGCAGCCGCAGATTCGCGCGCGAGAACGCGATGCACTGATCGCTCTCCGGCGGATGGCGGAATTCTTCCGCAATCAGTTTCCCCAGAATATGCCGGGGATAGAGAAGCGGATCGGGTTCATGCGCCGTGAAGGCGCCGCGCTTTTCGCCATCAAGCAGCTGGCGCGCGTGAAAGCCCACATCGACGGACTTCGCGGCCGGCCCGGACGGCGCGCGGCGCGCAACCACGTCGGGCGCCGACGATGTATATGGCGGGGGCGCCACGCGCGTGCCGCGGCGCGTGTTGGAGATCACATGACCTTCGGCCATGAGCTTCGCATAGACGCGGATGATCGTGTTGCGCCCCACGCCGAGTGCTTCGGCAAGTTCACGGCTCGGCGGGAACATCGCGCCCGGCGGCAGTTCGCGCGTGAGGATCGCCGCGCGCAGCGTGCGCAGAATCTGCTCGCTGATCGGGCCGCCGCCTGACTTGCGAATCGTCAGTTGAGAAAAGGTCAGCGGCCAATCACGCGGCAACGCGCCGGCGGCTGGCGCACTCTGAATTTCCAACGCTACGCTTTGCACTATCGCCATCACGCCAAAACTCTGAATTGGCATGGGCAGAATATGACTGCGGCGAGCAAGTGCGAGTGCCAGTTCGGCGAAACACGGCTATGCCAGTTCAACAATTGGCGAGCGCGCGCTAGTGATTTTTCAAACTAGCACGGACGCCAACGCGATAACGGCGTCGTGAATGGCGTGAGGTTTGAACGCCGCATAACCGAGCAGCAGCTCACGCTCCCGTGATGTGTTCATGCAATAGCGATTGAGCGGCAGCATGTTGATCTTTTGTGACGTGGCACGCCCGACGATTTGTTCCGCGGACATCGAATTGACTTCGCAGACCATGTGCAATCCGGCTGTTTGCGGCCGCGGAACCAATATCCCGCCGAGGTGATCCTTGAGAGCGCCCACGAGCGCCTGCCTTCGCTCTTCGAACGCAGCCGCCAGAATCCGCAAGTGATCGTCGAGCCGTCCCGACTGGATGAATTCTCCCAGCACGATCTGGTTAGGCCCGTTTGCCTGGCCTTCCAGACCGGAATGCAGGGCGTCCAACCGGTCGATCAATGCCGGCGGCGCGACAAGGTATGCCACGCGCAGTCCGTTGAAGATGAGCTCGTTGAACGAGCCAATCAGCACCGTGCGCGGGTAATTGGTTGCGATTGGCACCGGGGCCATGCCGTTGAAATGGCTGTGCCAGCCATAATCGTCTTCCAATATCCAGGCCGAGGCTTCCGTCGCCCAAACACGCAGTTCCCGTCGCCGCGACTCCGTCATGGGAACGCAGGTCGGAAAATGACAGGCCGGCACGACCAGTGCCGCGCGAGCGTCGGGCGCCAGCGCTTTTCCCGCCTGAATGCACAAGCCTTCGTCATCCGCCGGAACGGCGATGACGTTGGCGTCTATATATTGAAGCCGTTCCGGCCGCGCGAAATATCCCGGATCTTCCACCCACACCGGCGCGTCGCGCAAACCGATCGCGCGGATGGCGAGATCGAGCGCCGCGCGCGTGTTGGTGGTGATGAATACCTGCTCCGCTTCGCAGCGAAGATGGCGCTTGGCGGTAACGAACCGCGCGACCGCCTTGCGCAACGCCGGCCAGCCGGCCGCCGGCGTATCCTGAAGCTCCGCGTGTCCGATCTGCCGCCAGCATTTCGATTGCAGCCTGATCCACGTCTTCCGGGGAAAGAGATCGGTAGCGGCAAACCCGATCGCGAACGGACGCTCGCTTCTGGGCGCATTGTTGTTCGAGAGGTTCGTGTCCGGCCCGCCGTCCCCGGCATAGATCACCACCGCGCCGGATCCCTTCTGCAGCTTTATCCAGGCATCGGATTGCAGACGCTCGAGCGCGGCGAGAACGGGATTTCTCGAAATATTGAGCGCTGCCGCAATCGCGCGCGAAGATGGGAGCCGCGCGCCCTTGGGAAAAGTCTCGGAGAGAATCAGTTCGCGGAGGCGGCGGTAGATTTGCTCGTGCAGGGAAAGATGAAGCTCAGACTCGTCCCATCGCAGCAAGGCTGCGTTTTCCTCTCCGCGCTTTCGCGAGCGCAAAGGGTTCTGTTGCGACGAACTCATGGCGTTGGGCGACGCTCGTTCCACGAAGAGGAGCGGCTCTACCCCGCACCACCCCTCCGTAACGCACAAGTCTCACGTCCGGATGATTTGATCCAGCGGCAAGGCTGGTATCGCACATTCAATTTCGCGTGTGCCTTGCAACAACGGTTTATTTAACGCCGACGGCATTGTGATAGCCCGCGGTTGCCGATGCGAGCGAACGAGGTATGCGCTCTGCTCACCATGTGACCGCTCAATCCTGCATCGGTGCCACACCACGTCGCGCGGCGCGGATGCATGGCGTCGAAAGGCACACCGTATGTGCAAAGCCTCGCGACTTCGCTGCCATTAAATAAAGAAGGGCGATCGCCCCTTTTTTCATCATGCCGCGCCACCCATCCGGACTTGCGAACCAGACCGGGCGCGCGGATAGTGGCGGCGGGAAGCAATTGTCGAACGCACACAGCATGTTATCCACTGCTGGGCGTGCTGCAGGGGATGTCCATGGATCGGCGGTCTTTGCTTGTATCTCTTGCGTCGGGAACGGCCGCGCTGGTCTGTGCGCCGGTTCTCGCTTCCGCGGCGACGGCGATTCCGAGCGCGGCAGGCGGACCCGGCCCGCGCAATCTCATCACCGACGTGCCCGGCCTGACGATCGGTCAAGCCGACGACCCGAAGGTGCGCACGGGCGTGACGGTGATCCTGCCCGAGACGCGCGCAACTTGCGCTGCAGACGTGCGCGGCGGCGGCCCGGGCACGCGCGAGACGGACGCGCTCAATTCCTGGAATCTGGTGCACTCCGTGGACGCTGTGGTCCTGTCCGGCGGCTCGGTCTATGGGCTTGCATCGGCGGATGGCGTGGCGGCGTGGCTCGGTGCGCACAATCGCGGTTTCGCGATGTTGCCGGCGCCGGGCGTGCCCGTTTCTCCCGTGATCCCCGCTGCCATTCTTTATGATCTAGCCAACCACGGCGACAAGAACTGGGGCCTCAAGCCGCCCTATCGCGATCTCGGCCTCAAGGCCGTCGAGAATGCAGGGCTGGATTTCAAGCTCGGCACCGCCGGCGCCGGCTACGGCGCGGAATCCGGCGGCATCAAGGGTGGTCTGGGTTCGGCATCCTATGTCACGGCAGACGGCATGACGGTGGGTGCAGTCGTTGCCGTGAACAGTCTCGGTTCCGCGGTGGTGCCGGGCACGAAAAACTTTTGGGCTGGAGCATTCGAGATCGGAAACGAATTCGGCGGCCTCGGCCCGAGCGACAAACGCGTCGCCGCGGAGGATTGGGGCCTCATGAAGCCCGATCCTGGCCCGCGCAAGAACACCACGATTGCCTGCATCGCAACCGACGTCGAACTCGATATCGACCAGATGAAGCGCGTCACCATGATGGCGCAGGACGGCCTTGCGCGGGCCATCCGCCCGATCCATTCGCCATTCGACGGCGACGTCGTGTTCGGTCTTTCGACGGCGAAGCAGAAGATCAAGGGCCCGATGACGGAGTTCACGGTGGCGCGTCTTGGCGCGCTCGCCGCGGACGTGCTCGCGCGCGCAGTCGCCCGCGGCATCTTCGAGGAGACCCTACCACCAGGCGCGCAGGGCAAAACCTGGCACATGCTCTGACTCATCGAAGGTGGACCGCTTGCCGCCTCTCGCGCGCTACACCATCGGCATCGTGATACCGTTCCTGTCGGTCATACCGACGGTGCCGCTGCTCGGACGGCTTCCGATCACCGTGTTCGGCGTGCCGCTCGCGCTGGTGTGGCTCTTTGCATGCATCCCTTTGGCATCGGTTTGCCTGGCGGTCTGCTGGTTCGGGCACGACCGCCACCTGCAGGACGAGCATATCGACACGGACTACGACACGGGTGGCGCGCCGTGACCGCCGCGTTCCTTGCGGTCATCGTGGTGTCGCTGCTGCTCGCCGCGTTATCCAAGCGCGGGCATCTGCACCAGAAAGCCGAGGATTTCTTCGTCGCCTCGGGCCAGTTCAACACCGTATTGTTCTTCTTCCTGGCGGTCGGCGAGACCTACAGCATCGCAACCATCTTCGGCTATCCGGGCGGCGTCTATGCCAGCGGCACGGGCTTCGTGACCTGGTTCCTGGGCTACATCCTGCTGGCCTTCGTCGTCGGCTATTTCCTCAATCCGCTGATCTGGCGTGCCGGACGCATTCATGGCGCGGTGACGATGCCGGATCTGTTCCGCCGCCACTTCGACAGCCGCGCGCTGGAGGTGGTGGTGACCGTCACGCTCCTCATCTTCCTGGTGCCGCTCGGCATGCAGCAGTTTCTCGGCCTGCAGATCGTGCTGAAGGTGCTGGACTGGTCTTTCTCCCCGCTGCTGCTCACCGGCCTCGCAGGCGTTCTGGCGTTCACCTACATCGCGATTTCGGGAATCCGCGCTTCGGCCTATGTCGCGGTGCTCAAGGACATCCTGCTCATCGCGGCGATCCTGCTCACCGCGCTGGTGGCGCTCCAGCATTGGGGCGCTGCGACGGCATTGAAGCCCACCGCGGCGTGGACGCACGCGATGACGCCGACATTGAAGGGCGATCTGTTCTCGATCACGACCGTGCTGGCCCAGAGCGTGGGCTTCTGCATCGTGCCGCAAACCTGCGCCTATGTTTTCACTGCGCGCTCCGCCTCCGCCGTGCGCCGCGCGCAGGTGACGATGCCGCTCTACATGCTGATGTTTCCCTTCCTCACCGTCGTCGCCTATTTCGCACTCATGCATCCCGTGCATTTCCAGTCTGCGAACGAGGTATTCCCGGCGGTAGCGCAGATGCTTCTTCCGGGGCCGCTGGTGGGCCTGGTGATGGCGGGCGCCGCGCTGTCGGCACTGGTGGTTCTGACTGGCGTGTGCCTGGCGATCGGATCGCTCGTGTCGCGCAACCTGGTGCCGGGATTGAACGGCGATCAGCAGCGAAAATGGTCGCAAGTCGTGATCGCGTTCTACTTGCTGCTGTCGATCGCCGGCGCGGCGACCTCATCGCAATTGCTGGTCACGATCAACAATCTCTTCTATTTCGGTATCGTTCAATCGCTGCCGGGAATGCTCGGAATCCTTTTCGTGCGCAGGATGCGCCCGTCCGCAATCATCGCGGGAATTCTGGCTGGCGATCTTGTGGCGATTACTATCTATGAACTCGCCATTCCGGTCGCAGGCATCAATCCTGGATTTATCGGACTTGTCGTGAATCTCGCGATTGTTTTCTCTATACTTCGCGTGTCTCCGGGACAGGACCGCACGCCGGTCTCGGCGATATCGTCGCGTCAACGGGCCTGAGAGCGCGTCGCGCGGACATTCATCCGAAAATTGTAATCTGTTTTTCTGTGTCCGCACGAGCGCAGTGACGCGCGCTTCGACGCTGGTTCTGCGCCAATCGTTGACAATTGTGACGGGGAGCGCACAGTTTCTTTACGGCGTTATTTGCCGCGGGCGAGCGGTATCGAAACTGGGGACAGGTTCTATGAAGCGGATTTTGTTGGCAGGCGCTTGCGCGCAGGTTCTCCTCGCGGCGAGTTCGGTACTTACCACCGCGGCGGCGCAAGACCAGAAGTCGCAAGGCATCGAAACCGTCGTCGTGACGGCCGAGAAGCGCAGCGAAGCCGCGCAGAACGTTCCCATCGCGCTGACTGTGCTCACCGCGGACGATTTGAAGAAGCAGGGCATCACCAAGGTCAACGGCCTGCAATACGCGACGCCGAGTCTGGAAGTGGTCCCGGCGTTCGGCAGCGGCCAGCCGGAGTTCCGCCTGCGCGGCGTCGGCTTCGACGACTATGCCTCCAACAATTCCTCGACGGTCGGCGTGTATGTCGACGAAGTGGCCTATCCGATTTCGGCCCAGACGCAGGGATCGATCTTCGACCTGCAGCGCACCGAAGTTCTCTACGGCCCACAAGGCACGCTCTACGGCGTGAATACGACGGGCGGCGCGATCAACTTCGTCACCAACAAGCCGCAGAACGAGTTCGGCGCCGGGTTGACCGCCGACTACGACAGCCACAACGAATTCATCGGCAACGGCTTCATCACCGGCCCGATCACGAACGGCGTGGATGGCCGTTTGGCGTTCATCACCGACCAGGGCGGCTCGTGGCAGAAGAATCGCGACACCGGCCAGCACTACGGCAAGAAGAACACCACCGCCGTGCGCGGCGAGATCAAATGGGACATCAACGACCACTGGAACGTGTTGTTCGAAGGCCATTACGCCGACGACCGCAGCCATCCGACGGGACTGTACCTGTTCGATCCGGTATTGAGCACCAACCCGAACAATCTCACCGGCATCACGATCCCCGCGTTCACCGACACAAAGGAAACCGCGTGGGGCGGTTCGCCCACCTTCCAGACGCTGACCGGCATCGCCCCGACGCAATCGCCGTTTCACAAGACCGACGCCAACGGCGTGAACATGCAGATTCACGGCGATCTCGGCTTCGCGGAGCTGACCTCGATCACCTCCTACGAGAACCTGCATCGGCGCGAATACAACGACTGGGATGCATCGCAATACGCTCTCGCCGGCACCTACTTCGATACCGGCGCGCACGTCTTCTCGCAGGAAGTGCGGCTGGCGTCGAACAGCACCGGTCCCTTCACCTGGATGGTGGGCGGCTATTATTCGCATCAAGCGATGAGCGAAATCTTCGATTCCGATTTCGCCCAGTCGCTCGGCCTCGCCACCGACACGCGCTACAAGCAGCATGTCGAAACCCAGGCCGTGTTCACGCAGGAAGAATATCAGATCACCGACCAGATAAAGCTGATCGGCGGCCTGCGCTACAACGACGAGAAACGTTCACTGGGAGATTTCGTGCTCAACGGCGTGTTCCTGCCGGGCGCGCCGAATATTCCGCTCACGCCGAGCGTCGGCCAGTCGATCGACAACCGGCGGCTCTCGGGCAAGGGCGAGATCGAATACAAGCCGGAAGACAACGTGATGCTCTATGCGAGCGTCAGCGAGGGCATCAAGTCGGGCGGCTTCACGACCTATAACGGATCGCAGGCAGCGCCCCCGCTGAAGCCCGAAGTGCTGTGGGCCTATGAAGCGGGCATCAAGTCCAACCTGCTGGACGATACGCTGCAGCTGAACGGCTCGGTGTTCTGGTACCACTACGAGAACCAGCAGATTCAGTCCGCGGTGTGGACGGTCACTGGGCCCGTGGGTTCGCTCGTGAACGCGCCGAAGTCGCATGTGTATGGCGGCGAGCTGTCGGTCATCTGGCAGCCGGTCGATGCGCTGCGCATCACCCAATCCGTGGGCTACAAGGACGGCAAGTTCGACGAGTTCAACAACTTCCTCGACATTCCGGCGTCCGTGGCGGCTTGCGTTCCCGCCGCGATCTGCGTGCCGCCGGCAGGCAACGCGGTCTACGACAACAAGAAAGGCGCCCGCATCGGCTTTCCGCCGCTCAGCTACAACGGCTCGATCGATTACACCTGGCAGCTTCCGGGCTACACGCTGGATACGGGCGCCGACTGGGTATTCCACGATCACCTCAATCCGCTGCTGCTGGGCCCAGTCTATTTCGTGAAGTCCTACTGGCTGACGGATGTGAACATCACGCTCTCGCCGGACAACGGCCCCTGGGCGGCGACCGTCTACTGCCACAACTGCACCAACACGAAATACGACACGACCCGCAACTTCTTCCTGCCGGGCATCAACATCGCCCAGCGCGGCGAACCGGCGACGGTCGGCGTGCGGCTGGACTACAAGTACTGACGTTGCAGCGGCGGAGGCACTGGCCTCCGCCGCGCGCCGTTGACCACGACGGCCATGTGCGATTGCATGGCCGCGTGGCGCGCGCCCCGCGATGCGGTAGAATAAGGAATGACGAAAGAGAAGCTCTTCATCGGCGGGCGTTGGGCTGATGCGAAAAACACGATTCCGATCGAGGATCCTTCCACCGGCGAAACCATCGGAACGCTCGCGGCGGGCGGCGCAGGCGATGTCGATGCCGCGGTGGGCGCCGCCATCTCGGCCCAAAAGGGCGCATGGGGCAAACTGACGGCGGCGGAGCGCGGCCGCATCCTGATGAAGATGAGCGGCGCGGTGGCCGACAAAGCCGATGCGCTGGCGGATATGGAAGCGCGCGACGTCGGCAAGCCCCTCAAACAGGCGCGCGCGGATGCGCTGGCGCTGTCGCGCTACCTGGAATTCTACGCCGGCGCGGCGGACAAGCTGCATGGCGAGACGATTCCCTACCTCGCCGACTATACGGTTTACACGCTGCGTGAGCCGCATGGCGTGACTGCGCATATCATTCCCTGGAACTATCCGATGCAGATCATCGGACGCTCCGTCGTCGGCGCGCTCGCCGCCGGAAACGCCACGGTGGTGAAGCCCGCGGAAGAAGCCAGTCTCACCGCCCTTGCCTTCGCGCGGATCGCGGAGGAAAGCGGTTTGCCCGCCGGCGCGCTGAACGTGGTCACGGGTGTCGGCGATGAAACGGGCGCGGCGCTGGCCGGGCATCCTGGCATCCATCACCTCTCCTTCACCGGCTCCACGGCGGTCGGCGCGCTGGTGCAAGCCGCCGCCGGACGGAACGCCGTGCCGGTGACACTCGAACTGGGCGGGAAATCGCCACAAGTCGTCTTCGCGGACGCCGATCTGGAACGCGCGCTGCCCTTCCTGGTGAATGCCGGCATCCAGAACGCGGGTCAGACGTGCTCCGCCGGCTCGCGCATTCTTGTGGAACGCCCGATCTACAGGACATTGCTCGAGAAGATGGCCGAGCGCTATCGCGCGCTGCGCGTGGGCGCGGCGAAAGACGATCTGGACGTCGGACCGCTGATCTCCGCCGCGCAAAAGACCCGCGTCGAAGGTTTCATAGCCCGCGGCCGCAAGGATGGATTGCCGGTCGCCGCCGAAGGCAAGATCGACCCCTCCGCGCCGCGCGGCGGCCACTATGTTGCGCCGGTGCTTTTTGCGGACGTGGCGCAGGATCACGTGCTGGCGCGGGATGAAATCTTCGGCCCCGTGCAGGTCGTCATCCCGTTCGACAGCGAGGAAGACGCGGTACGCATCGCCAACGGCACGGACTACGGCCTGGTGGCCGGCGTGTGGACGCGCGATGGCTCACGCGCCCTGCGCATGGCGCGTGCCATTCAAACCGGACAGGTCTTCATCAACAATTACGGCGCCGGCGGCGGCGTGGAACTGCCGTTCGGCGGTGTCGGCAAGTCCGGCCACGGCCGCGAAAAAGGCTTCGAAGCGCTCTACGCTTTCACGCGGCTGAAGACGGTCGCGGCGTTTCACGGATAGGATCGGTCATGCGCTTGAAGGACAAGGTTGCGGTGGTCACCGGCGGAGCATCGGGCTTCGGCGAAGGCATCGTGCGCCGGTTCGCGCAGGAAGGCGCGCGCGTCGTGATCGCCGATCTCAATCAGGATGCCGCGCAGGCGTTGGCGAAAGAAATCGGCGGCATCGCCGTTCGCGCGGACGTATCGCGCGGCGAGGACGTGAAGGCGCTGGCCGACACCGCCATCGGTCAATTCGGCGATATCGACATCCTCGTGAACAACGCGGGCATCGGCCACAAGCCGCAACCCCTCGACAACGTTACGGAAGAGACGTTCGACCGCATCATCGCGGTCAACGCCAAATCGGTCTTTCTCACCGCACGCGAGATCGTGCCGCGCATGAAGGCACGTGGGAAGGGCGCGATCCTCAATATCGCTTCCACCGGCGGCGTGAGCCCGCGCCCCAACCTCACCTGGTACAACGCCTCCAAGGGCTGGATGATCACGGCGACGCGCGCGATGGCGGTGGAACTCGCGCCGTTTGGCGTGCGCGTGAACGCCATCAATCCCGTCGCCGGCGAAACGCCGCTGCTTGCCACCTTCATGGGCGAAGACACGCCGGAGATTCGCGCCAGGTTCCTCGCCTCCATTCCGATCGGCCGGTTTTCGACGCCGGAGGATATCGCTGCAGCGGCCTGCTTCCTCTGCAGCGACGAAGCGTCCATGATCACCGGTGTCGCCATGGAAGTGGACGGAGGGCGCTGCATTTGACTTGGGAGAGCCGGCCATGAACGCCATCGACACAAGAACGACGGATGCCGTCCTGCGCGAAATCGAAGCGCGCGAGGGCGAGATTGTGGCGCTGACGCAGGACCTGATCCGCTTCCCGACCGTCAACCCGCCGGGCGAAGCCTATCGCCCCTGCGCGGAGTTCTTCGGCAACCGCCTCGCCAAGCGCGGCATGAAGGTTGAATATGTGCGCGCGGAAGGCGCGCCGGGCGACAACGACAAATATCCGCGCATCAACGTGATCGCGCGCTACGAAGGCAAGATGCCGGGGCCTTGCGTTCACTTCAACGGCCATCTCGACGTGGTGCAGACAGGCGCCGGCTGGACGGTCGATCCGTTCGGCGGCGCGGTGAAGGACGGCAAGGTCTATGGCCGCGGCGCCTGCGACATGAAAGGCGGCATCGCGGCGGCGGTGGTCGCGGTCGAAGCGCTGGTCGATTCCGGCATCGCGCTGCCAGGTGCCATCGAGATTTCCGGAACCGTGGACGAGGAATCGGGCGGCTATGGCGGCGTGGCTTATCTTGCCGAGCGCGGCTGGTTCTCAAAGCCGCGCGTGGATCATGTCATCATCCCTGAGCCTCTGAACGTCGATCGCGTGTGCATCGGCCACCGCGGCGTGTGGTGGGCGGAGATCGAGACGCTGGGCCGCATCGCGCACGGCTCGATGCCGTTCCTGGGCGACAGCGCCATCCGCCACATGACGGCGGTGCTGGAGAAGTTCGAGACCGACCTTTATCCGGCGCTCGCCTCGCGCCATTCCGACATGCCCGTGGTGCCCGAAGGGGCGCGGCAATCCACCATGAACATCAACTCGGTCCATGGCGGCGAAGAAGAACGCGAGGGCGGCGGGCTGCCCGCGCCCTGCGTTGCGGACTCGTGCCGCATGGTGATCGATCGCCGTTTCCTGATCGAGGAATCGCTTGCCACCGTGAAATCGGAAGTGAAGTCTCTTCTGGACAGCGTGGCGAAGGAACGCCCGAGCTTCCGGTACAATCTGCGCGAACTTTTCAGCGTCGAGCCGTCGATGGCCGACCGCGACGGACCGGTCGCCACGGCAACCGCGAAAGCGGTACGCCGCATCCTCGGCAAGGACGCCCAGATCGTGTGCTCGCCCGGAACCTATGACCAGAAGCACGTCGACCGCATCGGCCGCCTGAAGGATTGCATCGCCTACGGCCCCGGCGTTCTCGACCTCGCGCACCAGCCGGACGAATGGGTGGGCATCGCCGACATGGTCGCGTCCGCGAAGGTCATGGCCGTGGCCACGCTCGATCTGCTGTCGCGCCGCTAGAAGAAGATGGTGGGTGATGCAGGAATCGAACCTGCGACCCGCTGATTAAGAGTCAGCTGCTCTACCAACTGAGCTAATCACCCTACCCGGAACCCGGTCTGTTGCGCCGGAGGGGGCGGGCTATAGCAGGCGATTCCGGCCCTGTCCAATGCCGCCTTCGCGCAGGGGCAAAATCAGATCAAGCCGCCGGAATGACGCGGAATTTCCACCTGCCGGTGGACGTGAACCGACATCAGAAGCCCGAATCCCACCATCACCGTCAGCATCGCGGTGCCGCCGTAGGAAATCAGCGGCATGGGAATGCCGACCACGGGGATCAATCCCATCACCATCGACGCATTGATCATGATGTAGAAGAAGAAGTTCAGCGTCACGCCGATGGCGAGCAGCCGTCCGAACTGGCTGCGCGAGGCCATGGCGATGCGGATGCCGTAGGCGATCACCACCGCGAACAGCAGCAGGAGCGCGATACAGCCGACGAAGCCGAACTCCTCGCCGACCACGGTCCAGATGAAATCGGTTTCCTTCTCGGGCAGGAAGTTCAGCCGGCTTTGCGTACCCTGCATGAAGCCCTTTCCGGCCACGCCGCCGGAACCCACCGCGATCTCCGCCTGGCTGATATTCCAGCCGGCGCCCAGCGCGTCCGATGCCGGATTGAGGAAGGTGAGCACGCGCTGTTTCTGGTAGCCATGCATGAATCGCCAGGCGATGGGGATTGCAGCGAGGCCCGCGCCCACCGTCGGCCCGATCCACCACCAGGAAAGTCCCGCAAGAAACAGAAGGGATGCGCCGTCCGCGCAAATGATCGTCGCCGTGCCGAGATTGGGCTGCATCAGCACGAGCACTGCCGGCAACCCGATCATCGCCAGAGGAATGGCCAGCCGCAGCGGCTTGGAAACGTCCTCCACCGCGAGTCCGTGCAGATAGCGCGCCAGCGCCAGCACAAGCGATATCTTCATCAGCTCGGAGGGCTGGATCTGCAGCGGTCCCAGTTCCAGCCAGCGCTGCGCGCCGAGGCCGCCGACCTTGCCCATGATGGTGGTGGCGATCAGCAGCAGCAAGGCCACGCCATAGGCGGGATAGGCGATGCTCATCCACACCCGGATATCCACCATCGCGATCACGACGAGCAGAATGAGCCCGATGATGAAGCGCATGATCTGCGGCAATGCCCAGGGATGGAAACTTCCGCCCGCCACCGAATAGAGCATCGCGAAGCCCGCGCTCGCGATGATGCCGATCAGCAGCACCAGGCCCCAGTTCACATCGAGCAGCTTGTCGGCGAAGGAAAGCGTGCGCTTGGCCGCGGCGTAGGAGCGGGTCGTCATCCGCGCACTCCCGGGTTGAACCACGATTGCTGCGCCGCGTTGACGGGATAAGCATTCGGCAGCTTGGCTGGATCGCGCTGCTGGGTGAAGAGCAGGATATCCCGCGCCATCTGCACGTGCGGATGGTCAGCGGTCGCGCCATGCTCCTGGATGATGGCGATGGCATAGCGCGGCAGCTGTACCGGCGCATACCCGATGAACAGCGCATGCTCGCGCAGTTTCCATGGCAGGTTGGCGTTGCCGACGCGACCCGTCGCGCGGTCTTCGCGCGTGATGCGGCGCACCTGCGCGGTGCCGGTCTTGCCTGCCATTTCGAAACCCGCCTGCGTGATGCGCCAGGGAAACGCGGTGCCGCCGGGTTGCAGCACCTCGGCCATGCCCGCCTGCACGGTCTGCAGCGCCGTGTCGGAGAACGGCAGGCGCTTGAGCACCGGCCGCGGCTCGGCGGCGCGGCCGACGACGCGTGCGATGCGCGGGCTGACCGCGTTGCCGCTCGCGATGCGCGCGGCCAGCGTCGCGAGCTGCAGCGGCGTCGCGGTGACATAACCCTGTCCGATGCCGGTGTTGAGTGTTTCGCCCTGCTGCCAGGGTACGCCGAAACGCTTGAGCTTCCACTCGCGGCTCGGGATCAGGCCCGGCCGCTCTCCGGGAAGCTCGATGCCGGTCTTGTTGCCGAGGCCGAGGGCCACGGCGGAATCGTGCATCTTGTCGATGCCGAGCCGCTTCGCCGCCTCGTAGAAGAATACGTCGCACGACACCGCGATGCCGCGTTTCAGATCGACATGCCCGTGGCCGCCTTTTTTCCACGCCCAGCAATGAAACACGTTGTTGCCGAGCGTGATCGCGCCGGTGCAATTGACGGTCAGGTCGGCAAGCCCGTTATCCATCGCCGCAAGCGCGACGGTCGGCTTGAAGGTCGAGCCCGGCGGATATTCGCCGGTGATGACTTTGTTGATGAGCGGCTTGTGGTCGTCGGTCGTGAGCGCTTTCCATTCCGCTTCGCTGATGCCGACATTGAAGGCGTTCGGGTCGTAGCCCGGCGTCGAGGCGAGCGCGATCACATCGCCATTGGAGACGTCGAGCACCGCGCATGCCGCGCTTTCGGCGCCCAGGCGCTGGGCGGCGAATTCCTGCACCTTCTGATCGATGGTGAGGAACACATCCGACCCCGGGGTGCCCGGATCGTGCCCCAGTTCGCGGATCACGCGGCCATAAGCGTTGACTTCGACACGGCTGGAGCCCGCCTTGCCGCGGATCTCCGCTTCGAACTCTTTCTCGATGCCGCGCTTGCCGATGCGAAATCCCGGGATGCTCAGCAACGGATCGGGATCGTTCTTGAGCTCCTCCGCCGAGACCGCAGCGACATAACCCAGGATATGCGCGAGGTCCGCGCCATAGGGGTAGGAACGCGTTTCGCCCACATCCGGCTGGATGCCGGGAAGATATGGAAGATGCAGATTGATGCGCGCGAACTCGTCCCATGACAGGTTCTCCGCCACGGGCACCGGCGCGAAAGGCTTGTTGCCGGCGATGTCGCGCTTCACCTTTTCGCGCTGGTGCGGCGAGAGATAGATCAGCTTGCCGATCGTCTCGATGGCGGCATCCACGCCTTCCGTCGCCTGCTCGGCGACGATGAGCACGCGGTAATTGCGGCGGTTGGAGGCGAGCTCCACGCCGAAGCGGTCGAGAATGCGCCCGCGCAACGGCGCCACGAGGCGCTGGCTGACGCGGTTCTCTTCCGCGCGCGTCATGAACTCGTCGCCTTCGACGATCTGAAGCTGGTAGAGCCGGCCCGCGAGCACCGCGAAAATCAGATTCATGCCGCCGGTGACGAGCAGAGTGCGCCGGGTGAAGGTGGCGTAGCGGCTTTTGTCCTTGCGGTCGAACAGCGGCATCAGAAATCACCCCGCAACGGGCCGACGAGTCTGCGATGGATCAGACCCAGCAGCAAGGCGACGGGGATGTAAAATACGACACTTACAGCGATCTCTATCAGGATCGGCGCAACCGGCGGGAAATGCATGTGAAGCAGCGAAACGATCGAGTAGGCCGCGGCTCCCGCGACCAGCATTGCCGCAGCAAATCCAAGAATGGCGCCAACACCTGCGAGCCCCGCGAAGGATTCACGCTCGCGATCCACGATCGCGTAAGCGGCGACGAACGACGCCGTCCAGACGCCGGGCGATCCGCCGCCCAGCAGATCCTGCA